>JBMDXS010000034.1:0-18700 GCA_048595045.1 Acidimicrobiia bacterium | reverse complement strand
GGGCATCCCGCAGGTCCGGCCGGTCAACCGTCCGACGCATGGTCCGGACTAGGGATCGGGCCGTGTCCAGGCTCACATCGAGCCGACCCGCCACCCATTCGGACAGACTCTTGCAGCCATCACCGGTGGCCACCTGCCGATCGTCCAACTCCTCCAGATCGGCCAGTTGTCCGGCGGTGAGACGGCTGATCTCAGCTTGGCGCCAGAGCATCCGCTGTTCGATCTGATCCGTCGAGAGGAGGGTTCTCTCCATACCTCGAACATACGTTCGTCGAAGGACAGAAACAAGATGTTCGTCAGGCAAACCGGAGATTTTTCGGCCGTTCAGCGCATCCCGGGCCAGGCTCCAGACCACCGACCGCCGTTAACCTGCCTCCGCTCATGAGTTTCAGGCCACCCAAGGGCACCGATGACATCGGCGCGCCCGAATCCAATCGCTGGCGCGACATCCTTCGTCAGTGGGACACCTGGGCGGACCGTTTCGGATACCCCCTTGTGATGACCCCGATCTTCGAGTCGACCGACCTGTTCGAGCGGGGAGTCGGCGAGGACACCGAGGTGGTGACCAAGCAGATGTACACCTTCACCGACCGGGGCGGTCGGTCGCTCACGCTGCGGCCCGAGGGAACCGCCGGGGTGGTGCGTGCCTTCCTCGACTCGGGGGGGCGTGGCGCCTGGAAGGGTGCCTACTCAGGGCCGATGTTCCGCCACGAACGTCCTCAGGCGGGAAGACGGCGTCAGTTCTGGCAGCTCGGCGTGGAATACCTGGATGTCGAGGGGCCCGCCGCCGACGCCGAGGTGATCGAGTTGGGCTACCGGTTCCTGAGCGCGGTGGACGTTCCCGGCCTGAAGGTCGTCCTCAACTCTCTGGGCGACGCGGTGTGCCGACCCGGCTATATGGCGACACTCCGGTCCTATCTGGAGGAGCGGAGGGAACGGCTCTGCGACGACTCGCTCGCCCTCATCGGTGTCAACCCCCTTCGGATCCTCGACTGCACGGTGTGCGCTCCGGTGTTGGCTGACGCGCCCGCCATGAAGGATCATCTCTGCGAGCCGTGCGCCGGGCACTATGGCCTGGTGAAGAAGTCGTTGGACGGCCTGAGCATCCCGTTCGAGGAGGACGCCCGCCTGGTGCGCGGGCTCGATTACTACACGAGGACGGCCTTCGAATACATCGCCACCCAGCTCGATGCGGCGCAGAACGCCGTCGGCGGTGGCGGGCGCTATGACGGCTTGGCCGAGTCCATCGGCGGCCGCCGCGCTCCCGGGGTGGGATTCGCTCTCGGGGTGGATCGCATCGTCCTGGCGTCCGGCAAGGAGACCGGATCACAGGCCGATGTCTACGTGGTCTCCGAGACCGGCCCCGCGGATGCACTCATCGCAGCGTCGGGTCTTCGTCTCGCCGGGCTCAGCGTCGACTTCGACACCGAGGGGCGACGGGTCGAGGCTCAGTTCAAGTCGGCCAGCCGCATCGGGGCGCGGGCATTGGTCGTGCTGAGGGGTGATGGCGATGAGGTCGATGTCCGCATCGGCGGGGAAAGGGAGCATATGGGTCTGGATGCGGTGCCGGAGTGGCTTGGGGATCGTCTGTGAACCGGACTCCCGCCGGCTCGATCCGCACCTCTCAGATCGGGGAGACCGTGACCGTCTCCGGCTGGGTGCAGCGACGTCGCGACCACGGCGGCATCGCCTTTGTCGACGTGCGTGACGCCTCCGGGATAATCCAGGTGGTGGCCGACCCCGCCGCCCACGACGAGGTCGCCGACCTGAAGATGGAGTACTGCATCTCGGTCACCGGCGTGGTCAGGGCACGGCCCGAAGGCACCGAGAACCCGGACCTGCCCACGGGGGAGGTCGAGATCGGGGTGGAGGACCTGCTCGTCCTGTCCCCGGCCGACACCCTGCCGTTCATGATCGACGATCGAGTCGACATCGATGAGAGGGCTCGTCTGCGTCATCGCTATCTCGATCTGCGACGACCTCGGATGGGGGCCAATCTCCGGGCACGCTCCCGGGCTACGGCCGCCATCCGGCGCACGCTCGATGCTCAGGGGTTCCTCGAGGTGGAGACGCCGACGCTGATCAACAGCACGCCCGAAGGCGCTCGTGACATGCTCGTCCCCTCCCGGCTCCGTGAAGGGGAGTTCTACGCGTTGCCCCAGTCACCCCAGCTGTTCAAGCAGCTGCTCATGGTTGCCGGAGTAGAGCGCTACTTCCAGATCGCAAGGTGCTATCGGGACGAGGACTTCCGGGCCGACCGCCAACTGGAGTTCACCCAGCTCGATCTGGAGGGCTCGTTCTGGGATCGGGACGACGTGCTCGAAGCCATCGAGAGTGTGCTGGTTGCCGTGGCCCGCGAGCTCCGTGACATCGAGATACCGCGTCCGTTCCCCCGTCTCACCTGGCAGGAGAGCATGGATCGGTTCGGGACCGACAAACCGGACCTCAGAATCGAGGCGGAGATCGTCGATCTCTCCGACATCTTCGCCATGTCCGGGTTCGGCGTCTTCAAGGACGCGTTGGCCGGGGGAGGTACCGTCCGTGGCATCGACGTCGGCCCCGTGGAGTGGTCCCGGGCCCGGGCTGACGCCCTCACCGAGCGGGCCAAGGAGCTCGGCGCCAAGGGCCTGGTGTCGATGGTCGTGGAGGAAGACGGGACGCTCCGATCACCAGTGGCCAAATTCCTGGGAGCGGCCGAGCTCGAGGGCATCGTGGACACTTTCAATACCCGGGCGGGCGATGTCATCCTGATCGCGGCCGACAGGTGGAAGCTGGCTGTAGAGGTTCTCGGGACGCTTCGCAACGACCTGCTCCGACCAGCGGGTCACGAGGACCTGTCCTTTCTCTGGGTGATCGACTTCCCCTTGTTCGAGGAGGAGGAAGACGGGTCGATCACCTTCTCCCATCACCCGTTCACCGCCCCCGCCTCGCTGGACGAGATGAGGGACAACCCGAACGCCGCGGTCTCCCGGGCTTACGACGCCGTGCTCAACGGGGTCGAGCTCGGGTCGGGCTCGGTCCGGATCCACGACCCTGATGTGCAGCGTCAGGTGTTCGAGATCCTGGGCATCGACGCAGAGACGGCCGAGCGCAGATTCGGTTGGTTCCTCGAAGCGCTCCGTTACGGCACCCCGCCTCATGCCGGATTCGCCTTCGGCATCGATCGTCTCGTGATGGTCTTGCAGGGGGAGTCCTCGATACGAGAGGTGATTCCCTTCCCCAAGACCCAGAGCGGCGTCGATCCCATGACCGGAGCCCCCACCTGGGTCGATGATGCCCAGCTGGACGAGCTGGGCATCAGTCTCACCGAAACCGCGATTTCCCGTCGTGACGAGGGTGACGAGCCCAACCAACCCACCGACGGCTGACCGACGCGGCGAGCCCGGCACGTCTTGGCGGTACCGTCGGCACAGATGAGTGATCTGTTCTCGGCACGGGCGGATGAGATCAGGGCGGGGGCGGCGCCGCTGGCGACCCGGATGAGGCCACGCGATCTGGACGAGGTGGTGGGACAGCCGGCACTGATGGGCCCGGACGCCGCCTTCCGCCGGCTGGTCGAGTCCGGGCGTCCGGTGTCGATGCTGCTCTGGGGGCCACCCGGCACCGGCAAGACGACACTGGCCCGACTGGTCGCATCCGGTGCCGACGCCGTGTTCGAGACCCTCTCCGCCACTTCGGCGGGCGTCAAGGACGTTCGCGAGGTGCTGGCCGCTGCGCGCGCCCGGCTCGAGACCGACGAGAGACGGACGGTGCTCTTTCTCGACGAGATTCACCGCTTTGCCAAGAATCAGCAGGATGCCTTGCTCCCAGGGGTGGAGGACGGAACCATCATCCTCATCGGGGCGACTACCGAGAACCCCTTCTTCGAGGTCAATTCGCCATTGATGAGCAGGATGACCTTGTTCCGGCTGGAGCCCTTGCATCCCGACGAACTGGCCGATCTCGTAGAACGCGCCCTGGGTGATGAGCAGAGGGGCTTGGGAGACATGGGCCTGACCATGGATGACGAGGCGGTCTCGGAACTGGGGAATCGGACCGGAGGCGATGCCCGTCAGGCACTGAACTCGCTCGAGGTCGCCGCCCTGCTCGCTTCGGGCGCCGGCCGGTCGGTCATCTCCGTCGAGGACGTGGCGGAAGCCCTGCAACGTCGCATAGTGCGCTACGACAAGGTCGGGGATCAGCACTACGACGTGATCTCGGCGTTCATCAAGAGCGTGCGTGGCTCCGATCCCGACGCCGCCCTCTACTGGCTGTTCTTGATGCTGGAGGGCGGGGAGGATCCGGAGTTCATCGCCCGTAGGCTGATCATCCTGGCCGCCGAAGACGTGGGTCTTGCCGACGCCCATGCCCTTCCGCTCGCCGTCGCAGCCGCCGATGCGCTGGCCTATGTCGGCCTCCCCGAGGCGACCTATCACTTGAGCGAGGCCACCATCTATCTCGCCACTGCCCCGAAGTCGAACTCGGTGGCGCGGGCGATGACCAAGGCCCGGGAGCTGGTCACGGACGGGCCGTCACCGGGCGTGCCGCCACATCTCCGCTCGGCGGCCTATCCGGGTGCGGCCAAGCTGGGCCATGGTGCGGGTTACAAATATGCCCACGACTATGACGGTGGCGTGGTCGACCAGCAGTACTTCCCGGACGAGGTCTCACCCGAGGCTCTGTACATCCCCGGCTCCAGGGGCGGGGAGGTTGACATCCGGGGCCGCCTCGAGGAGATCGACCGCATACTCGGGCGTGACCGAAGCGACTGAGGGGTACCCTCGTCTCATGGTCGACCGGATCTGGTGGTTCGTGACCGGTGTCGTGGCCGGTGGCTGGGTCACCGTGCGCGCCCTGCGACGGCGCCCGACACCGGTGGAGTGGAGGGACGCAGCCGCTGCTACCGGGGCCGATCTGCTCGACCTGGCGGCTCGGGCGGTTCGGCCCAATAGAGGCCGGCGAGCCGCCGCCTCTCGTTAACCTCGCCCCTTCCCCCGAGGACCCGATCCCTGTGGACAGCAATCAGATCCGAACCGCTTTCACCAGCTTCTTCGAGGAGAAGGGCCACGTGGTGCGCCCGGCCGCCTCGCTGATCCCCAACGACCCGACGTTGCTGCTGACCAATGCCGGGATGGTGCCCTTCAAGCCCTATTTCCTGGGAGAGGAGACACCTCCGTACAAGCGGGCTACCACAGTGCAGAAAGTGGTTCGCACCATCGACATCGACATCATCGGGACCACCCTCCGACATCTGTCCTTCTTCGAGATGCTGGGCAACTTCAGCTTCGGCGATTATTTCAAGGAAGACGCCATCGCCTGGGCGTACGAATTCGTCACCGAGCGTCTCGGCCTCGATCCCGATCTGCTCTGGTTCACGGTGTTCGAGACCGACGATGAGGCGGCGGAGATCTGGTCGGGGATCGTCCCACCGGAGCGAATCCAGCGACGCGACGAGAAGGAGAACTTCTGGCAGATGGGCGTCCCCGGGCCTTGTGGGCCGTGCTCGGAGATCTTCTTCGACAAAGGCCCGGGGTACGGCGAGGGGGGCGGGCCAGCCGTGGGCGATGAGGACCGGTTCGTCGAGCTCTGGAACCTGGTCTTCATGCAGAACATCCAGGACGAGCCCTATCACGTGATCGGGGATCTGCCGGCGAAGAGCATCGACACAGGCATGGGGCTGGACCGGGCAGCCGCGGTCATGCAGGGCGTCAGGTCGGTGTTCGACATCGACACCATCGCCCATGTCCTCGACGCCGGGGCCCGCTATACGGGTCTCACCTACGGCGAGGACGAACGACATGACGTGTCTCTACGCATCCTGGCCGATCACGGGCGGGCGGTCACCTTCTTGATCGGCGACGGGGTCATCCCCTCCAACGACGGGCGTGGCTACGTGCTGAGGCGGATCCTGCGCCGAGCGGTCAGGCACGCCTGGCAATACGGGGGGAAGGGGCTGGTGTTCCCCGGGCTCGTCGAGGCCACCGTGGACTCGGTCGGCGACTGGTACACCGAACTGGTCGAGCGCAAGGACTTCATCACTGCGGTGGTGGCCAGGGAGGAAGAGCGGTTTCGTCGGACTCTGGAATCAGGTCATCAGCTCCTCGATGTCGAGTTGACGAGGGATGATTCGGCCGAGCTATCGGGGGCGACCGTGTTCAAGCTCCACGACACCTACGGGTTCCCCATAGAGCTGACCAGCGAGATCGCCGCGGAACGGGGTGTCACCATCGACACGGCCGGCTTCGAGGCGGAGATGGCCGAGCAAAAGAGTAGGGCCCGGGCGGCCTGGAAGGGCGGTGACGAGGTGGCAGCCCAGGACGTCTACCGGTCGGTCCTCGACGTGACCGGCCTCACCGAATTCGTCGGTTACGAGACCGACAGCGCCGAAGGCCAGATCCTGGCCATGGTCTCAGAGGGAGAGACGGTCGATCGAGCCGAGGAAGGCCAGCAGATCGAGCTGTTCCTCAGCCGCACACCGTTCTATGGCGAATCCGGTGGACAAATCGGCGACACCGGGTTGATCGAGACCGAGACGGGCACCGGTGTCGTGGTTGACACCAAACACGCTCTTCAGGGTCTGCATGGTCATCGGCTCCGGGTCCAGTCCGGCTATCTCGCCGTGGGCCAGCAGGCCCGAGCCAGGATCGACGTCCCCCGCCGGGACTCGATTCGTCGAAGCCACACCGGTACCCATGTCCTGCACTGGGCCCTGCGAGACGTGCTCGGCGATCACGCCGCCCAGGCCGGGTCGTTGGTCGAGCCGGGCCGCCTTCGATTCGACTTCTCTCACTTCGCCCAGGTGGCCCCCGAGGAGCTCGCCGAGGTCGAGGCCCGGGCCAACGAGAAGCTCATCGACAACGGGGCGGTCAGGACGACCGTCACCAGCAAGGAGCAAGCGGAGGAGATGGGTGCCCTGGCCTTCTTCGGCGACAAGTACGGTGATACGGTCCGCGTGGTCCAAGTGGGTGATTTCTCTGTGGAATTCTGCGGTGGCACCCATACCCATACCTCGGCTCAAGTCGGCCCGATGCTCGTCACGTCGGAGTCGTCGATCGGATCCAATCTGAGAAGGGTGGAGGCGTTGACCGGGTTGGCCGCCTATCAGCACCTGGTCGAGGTGCGCTCCGGTCTCGACCGGGCCGGTCGGCTGCTCAAGACATCGGGGTCGGAGGTCCCAGCGCGGGTGGAGGCCTTGCTGGGGAGGGTCGAGGGCCTGGAATCGGAGCTGGATGCGATTCGCAGCCAGAGAAGGGGTGAGCTGGCAGTCGAGTTGGCCGGTCAGTCGGTCGTTGTGGGCGATGTGTCGATCATGGTCGGATCCGCCCCGGGTCTCGACGGGAACGGCTTGCGCCAGCTGGCCCTGGGAGTGAGAGACCGGCTCGGCCCGGCCTCGATCGTCGTTGTCGGCTCGGAGCAAAGGGGCAAGGGGTCGCTGGTCGCGGTGGTAACCAAGAGCCTGGTCGAGGCAGGGGTCTCAGCCTCGGAGATCATCTCCGAGGCTGCGGGGGAACTGGGGGGAGGCGCGTCGCGTGATCCGGAGCTGGCCCAAGCCGGCGGGCCGCATGGGGACCGTCTGGAGGAGGCTCTGGCCCGCGCCCGTGACAGCGCCGAACGAGCAGTCGGGAGTCTGTGAGCCGGGTTCTCGGGGTCGACCACGGGACGAAAAGGGTCGGGCTGGCCCTGTCTGACACCCTCGGGATCACCGCAAGTCCCTGGGCAACGGTGTCCCGACCGGATGTCGTCGCCACGGTGAAGAACCTCGTCAAAGAAATGGATGTCGGTACCATTGTCGTCGGCCTCCCCACCGGACTGAGCGGTGTTGAAGGGACGTCCGCATCCGAAGCCAGAAAACTCGCCGATGAGCTCGGTTCGGTCACTGGGGTCGAAGTGGTCCTGATGGACGAGCGGTACACCTCCAGGATCGCCGAGAGCTCACTGCTCGAATCCGGCATGAAACGTCGGGAGCGGCGGGAGAAGATCGACCAGGTGGCGGCGGCACTCATCCTCCAGGACTATTTGGACAATCTCAGATGACTTTCGAACCAGCGCCGCAACAGTCGTCCCCGTGGGTACGGGCCAGCAAGATCATCGCCACCATCGGGCTCGTGGTCTTGGCAGGTGTGGCCGTGGTGGGCGGCGGCTCCTACCTCGGCCGTCTCGTGGGGTCGAGCTTCGGGTCGGGTGATGCCTCGGAGAGCCCGGTCTCCGTCCAGCCGGGCCAGGATGTGACCATCGATATTCCCTCCGGCTCCACGGCCGAGGACATAGGGGCCATCCTCGCCGCGCAGGGGGTGGTGCGCTCCGCTCTCGAATTCGAGGCCGCGGTGCGCAACAACGAGGCCGACGCCCGGCTCCAGGCCGGGACCTATGAGCTGCAGACACTGATGGACCCCAACGAGGTGGTCGCCGTGCTCGTGGTGGGGCCTGTCGCCGACGTCTACCGGGTGACGGTCATCGAAGGGCTCCGCGTGCCCGAGATACTGACTGCGCTGGCAGAAGGGTCGGGCATCCCCTACTCGGAGTTCGAGACCGCCCTCACCAGCGGCGAAGTGGAGACGGCATTGGCTGAGATGTCGGCCGAGCCCTCTCTGTCCGAATGGGAGGGCCTCCTCTTTCCGGACACATATGAGTTCGCCGCGTCAGCCGAGGCGACCGACATCCTGCAGCGCCTCGCATCGACCATGGAGCAGAGGGTCGGGAGCGTCGATTGGTCGGCGCTCGAAGCGGCGGGGATGTCGGCGTACGACGGGCTCAAGATCGCCTCCCTGATCGAGTCGGAGGCTCAGCTCGACGAGGAGCGGCCGACGGTGTCCAGCGTCATCCACAACCGACTGGCGATGGGGATGAAGCTCGACATCGACGCGACGGTGCTCTATGCGCTGGGCACCCGCGACCCAGCCCTCTTCGACCGAGAGGTGGACTCTCCCTACAACACCTACCTG
This sequence comes from Acidimicrobiia bacterium, assembly GCA_048595045.1. Taxonomy (GTDB): domain Bacteria; phylum Actinomycetota; class Acidimicrobiia; order Spongiisociales; family ZC4RG35; genus JARDZU01. Next base: position 9,779 of record JBMDXS010000034.1, on the reverse strand, counting down.
GTCAACGGGCTTCCCCCGACGCCGATCTCGTCCCCGGGTCGGGCCTCTCTCGACGCAGCAGCCGCCCCGGCGCAGACCGACTTCCTCTTCTACGTCCTGTCCGACCTGGAAGGGCACCACGCCTTCGCCGCCACTCTCGAGGAGCACAACGCAAACGTCGCCCAGGCCAGGGAGGACGGCGTCCTGCCCTAGCCGGTGGCGGCCGGCGTGATTTTCCTAGCCGGTGGCAGCCGGCGTGATCTTCCTGGCCGGTGGCGGCCGGCGTGGTCCTGGCCGGTCGATGTCGGTGCCACACTTCGCACCGATGCAAGGGCCACTTCGCTTCGCCGTCCTCGGCGATCCCATCGAGCACTCCAGATCCCCGGCCATTCACACCGCCGCCCTCGTTCAACTCGGGATCGAGGGCAGCTACGTGGCGATCCGCGCCGGGTCTCCGGAACTGGTTGCCGCAGTCCAGGAGCTCCGACAGGGGACTCTCCACGGCTTCAACATCACGATGCCACTCAAGACAGAGGCGGCCTCCCTCGCCGACAGCCTCACCGAGGAGGCGGCCCGCGCCGGATCGGTCAACACGATGCGTGCCCGAAATGGTCTCGTCGAGGGTCTCAGCAGCGATGTCATCGCCTTCACACGGGCGATCGGGGATCCACGCTTCGAGATCGGGGCCCCCCTGCTCGTGCTGGGCGCCGGGGGGGCGGCTGCGGCCGCCCTGGTCGGGACCGCCGGACACCAGGTGTATCTGGCCGCGCGTGACCAGAACCGGGCGAGGGATCTGATCCAGAGGGTGAATGGGGAGGCGGAAGTGATTCCTTTCGGCGCGGGTGTGGCTGGAGCGCTGGTGGTGAACGCCACCCCACTCGGGATGAGTGGCGAGCGGCTCCCCGAAGCGGTCACCCGGATCGCCTCGGGCCTCATCGATCTCGCCTACGGCAGCGGCGAGACACAAGCCGTTGCCCTTGCCCATGCGGAGGGGCTTCCGGTGATGGACGGGATCGAGTTCCTGGTGGTCCAGGCAGGTGTCTCATTCGAGTGGTGGCTGGGGCGTCCGGCCCCCCTCGAGGTGATGGCTGAGGCGGCCAGAAACGTCTAAAGAGATTCGCGTTCCGGGCCGATCCGAAACGCGAGTCTTCAACCAAGGAGTGGTCGAGGTGGCTCTTTCTGGAAACCTGGGATTCGTCCCCCTGGACGAAGTGCTGCGCCTCCTGATGAGGTCGGACCAACGCGGGTCGGTCGAAGTCCGCGGTGAGGATGTCCGCGGCCGGATCTTCGTTGGAAAGAGGGGAATTGCCCTGGCCACCACGGCCGAGGACCGCGATCTGCACAAGCACCTGGTGAACTCCGGGTACGTCGACGATGCCTTCCTCCGCAAGGTGGTGTCGGGCGAGTCGACGTTCTCGGACCTCGGTGATCGTGAGAGCTCGATCGTCGACCTTCTACGCGAGATCACCATCGAGAGCCTCTATCACCTGGGGACCAAGGGCTCGAGCTTCGAGGTGACAGAAGGCGCGGTGACCCCGTTTGCCAGCCCGCGTGTCTTCGAGTTGGAGGCAGTCCTCGACGACTCGCGCCGCCGCGCCGATGAGTGGGCCGCAGTCCATCAGATCATCTCCGACCTCGACACCACCATCCGTATGAATCGAGAGGCCGGTGACCAGGAGGAGATCCACCTCGACCGTGAGGCCTGGCGTCTTCTCTGCGAGATCGGCGCGGGTGCCTCGGTGGCGGCCATCGCCGAGCGTCTGGGCACGACCAACTTCTGGATCGCCAAGGTCGCCGCCGACATGGCCGAGCGCCGGCTCGTCGTCTTCAGTGACGGATGGTCGGAGCAGCCAGCCGCCGAGCCGGTGGAAGCACCATCGTTCTCGGAGCCGGTCAGCCCGGTCGACTCCTGGTGGATCGAGCCTCAGGTCGAGGGGCAGGACGACTCCGGCGCCGTCCTCGAGGACCACTCGACGCTCGAAAGCCCGCTCGACACGGCCAGGGCCGATGACGACACCGTCTTCGAGCAGGGCCCCGAGGTCCCCGAGGAGCCCGTCTCGGACGAGGCCAAGGAGAGCCGATTCGGGCACTTTGCCTGGTCGAGCCGCTCGTCCGAGGCAGCCACTGCCGCGGAAGAGCCCGAAGCCGCGGCCGACGAGCAGACGGATCCCGCAGAGACCTCTCCCCACGAGGGCGAGGCCGAGCAGGCTGTCGAGGAGGACACCGAGGCCTTCCTCGAGAAGGTGTTCTCGCAGCTCGATGCCAACGGCGGGGTCGACGTCGAGGAGGAGGGCCACGGGTTGCTCCGGAGACGTCGCATGGGCTCGGTCCTCAAGGAGATCGACGAGGACTGACCGGCGACACCCGCGACCCCGTCAGCGCCAACCCGACCACTAAGTTGCTCCGGCGATGACCACGATCATCGCCGGAGCACTTGGCTTCCTGGGGGCACTCATCGCCCACGATCTCGCCACCCAGGTGCTGCGAGATCAGCCGCTCCGCCCACTCGCCGGCACCTGCCCGCGGTGTGGCACGCGCCGAGGTTGGCTCTCGTTCCGTTGTCAAGCATGTGGGCGAAATGTGGGGCGGGAGCTCCTCCTCGTCCTGCTCGGGACCGGGGCTGCGGCCGGTTTCGCCAACACCTTGGGGCCGGAATGGGCCCTGATCCCGTATCTTGGGTTCCTCTGGCTGACGATGGCCCTGGGCATCACCGACATCGACGCGTTTCGCATAGTCGACAGGCTCAACATCCGGGGCACCGTTGCCCTCATCCTCGCCCTCGGGGCCGCATCGCTGGCCGACGGCGTCCCCGGGAACTGGGTGCGCGGGCTGTTGGGAGGGCTCGCCTATTTCGCCGGCACCAACCTCGTGTTCCTTCTCGTCCGGGGCCGGGGCTTTGGCTATGGCGATGTGAAACTGTCGGCCATCTTGGGAGTGTTCACCGCATACATCTCCTGGGGGACCCTGGGATGGTCGGTCTTCATCACCGCCTTGATCGGAGGGCTCGTCTCGATCGGAGTCCTCGGTGTCGGGTGGGCGGTCGGTGCCCGTCGTCGTCGTGATGGCCAGGCCGACACGTCGATCCGGGAAGTCATGAAGACCGAGGTGCCATACGGGCCGGCGATGATCCTCGGTGCGTGGCTCGGCATCGTCCTGGCGGGGCTCGGCGCTTTCGCCCTCCCGACGTAGCATCATCCCATGTTGCGCTTCATGACGGCCGGTGAGTCCCACGGGCCGGGGCTCGTCACGATCCTGGAGGGTTTGCCACGGGGCCTCGAGGTCTCCGCCGGGATGATCACCGACGAGCTGGCCCGGCGCCGCATGGGATACGGCCGTGGCAAGCGCATGGCGATCGAGAAGGACGAGATCGAGATCCTGGGTGGTATCCGTCATGGGACGACGCTCGGATCGCCGGTGGCCGTGCTGATCCGGAACACGGAGTGGCCAAGATGGTCGGAGGAGATGGGCCCGGAGCCCGCCACGTCCAGGAAGCAGGTGACCCGGCCCCGGCCCGGTCATGCCGATCTGTCGGGGATGCTCAAGTACGACACCGACGACGCCCGGGACATCCTGGAGAGGGCCTCCGCCCGAGAGACAGCGGCGCGCACCGTGGCCGGGATCCTGTCCAAGACCATGCTGGCGACCGTGGGCGTGCGTGTGCTCAGCCACGTGGTGGGAATCGGCCCTGCCAGCAGCGAGGGCCCCATGCCCGGGCCGGATGATCAGGATCGAATCGACGACAGCCCGGTCCGATGTCTCGACCCCGTCGCGGAGGCCGCGATGATCGCCGCCATCGAGGACGCCAAGGAGCAGCGTGACACCTTGGGAGGCGTGTTCGAGATCCTCGCCTTCGGCGTTCCGCCGGGCATCGGCTCCCACGTCCACTACGACCGAAAGCTCGACGGCCAGCTCGCCGGCGCCATCATGTCGATCCCGGCCATCAAGGGCGTCGAGATAGGAGACGGGTTCGAAGTGGCGGGACTTCCCGGCTCGAAGTCACACGACGAGATCCTGCTCGAGGGGACCGGGCTGACCCGCGCCACCAACCGGGCAGGTGGCACCGAGGGTGGGATGAGCAACGGGGAGACGATCCGGGTGCGAGGGGCCATGAAGCCGATATCCACGCTCATGAGGCCACTTCGGACGATCGACATGACGACGGGTGAGGCTGCCGAGGCGGTGAGGGAGCGATCCGACGTCTGTGCGGTGCCCGCGGCGGGGGTGGTCGGCGAGCAGATGGTTGCTTTCGTCCTCGCCGCGGAGTTCCAGAGGAAGTTCGGCGGGGACACGGTCGAGGAGTTCGTCGCAGCAGCGGACCGCTACAAGACGGGTCTCGGCAAGCGACCCGTCAGAGGTCGAGCGACCTGAGGAAGGAACCGCTTTGGAGACCCTGATCGTCGCCGGCGTCACCGAGATGGTGGTCGGGCGGGGCCTGCCCGATCCGATACTCCCCGCCCGAGTCGAGCGACAGCGGGTGGCTCTCCTCACCCAGCCTGGAGCGACTCACATCGCACTCGAGGTGGCACAACGGCTGCGGGATGACGGGCTGCAGGTCGAGGTGATCGGGCTTCCCGACCGCGAGGAGGCGAAGACCCTGATCGTGGCTGGATCCGTCTACGAGGCCCTGGCCCGATTCGGGCTGGGACGTCACGACACGGTGGTCGGCGTGGGCGGGGGCTCGGTCTCCGATCTCGCAGGGTTCGTAGCGGGAACCTGGCTGCGCGGAGTCGAAGTGGTCCACGTGCCCACGACTCTGCTGGCGGCGGTAGATGCCGCCATCGGGGGGAAGACCGGTGTCAACCTCGCCGGTAAGAACCTGGTCGGGGTGTTCTGGCACCCGATCAGGGTCATCGTGGATGTCGACACCCTGGAACAACTGCCCTCCATCCTGCGGCGTGAGGGTCTGGCCGAGGCGCTGAAGACCGGGCTGGTGGGAGACCGGGATCTGTTCGAGCTTCTAGAGAGGGATCGCGAGGCGGCGCCGCTGGAGGAGGTGGTGACGAGAGCCGCGGCGGTGAAAGAGAGGGTGGTCGGCGAGGACGAGAGGGATATGGGTCTCCGGGCCATCCTCAACTTCGGCCACACCATTGGCCATGCCGTGGAGTACGCCTCGCCCCTATCCCACGGGGAATCGGTCGCAGTGGGCATGGTGGCCGCCTGTCGGATCTCGGAGCAGCGTCTCCGATTCCAGGCCATGGATCGAGTCACTGCGGCAATAGCCGGGCTGGGACTCCCGACCAGGGTCGATGGCCTGGAGCGGGCACGGGTCGAGGACCTGCTCCGTCACGACAAGAAGAGGGACGCCGGGGGAATCAGGATGGTCCTGCTCCGTGCACTGGCCGATCCCGTCATCGAGCATGTCGAAGGGGAGGACGTCGATATCGGGCTGGACGCAATCGGGCTCTGACCCGTTTATCTTCCGATATCGGCAGCTACCACACTTGGGACAATGATCAGCACCAATGACGTCAAGCCGGGGATGGCGCTGCAGCTCTCCGACGGTCTGTTCACCATCGTCGAGTATCAACACGTCAAGCCGGGCAAGGGTCGTGCCTTCGTGCGGATGAAGCTCAAGAACATCGAGACCGGACAGGTCCTCGACCGCACCTTCCGGGCCGACGAGAACGTGGACCAGGCGATCATCGAACGTCGCGATCACCAGTATCTGTACCAGGACGACCTCGGCTTCCATTTCATGAACTTGGAGGACTACGGCCAGATCGCCCTCAGCAGAGAGGACGTGGGCCCGGTTGCCGGCTACCTGGTCGAGGGGAGGACGGCCAGCCTCTCCCTGTACAAAGGCACGCCCATCGCAGTCGAGCTCCCGGCTGCAGTCGAGCTCGAAGTGACCTATGCGGAGCCGGCGGTCAAGGGCGACACCCGGACCGGGGCGACCAAGCCCGTCACCCTCCAAACCGGGATCCAGATCCAGGTGCCCCTCTTCGTCGAGCAGGGCGATCGGGTCAAGGTCGACACCCGGTCAGGCGAGTATCTGACCAGGGTATGAGTAGCGAGGAGCCACGAGACGTCGCCCTCCAGGCTCTCTACCAGGCCGAGATCTCCGGGGACAGCAGTGAGTTCGACGACCTCAAGGGCAAGGCGGGATTCCTGGTCCGTGGTGTCCTCGAGCACAAAGAGGATCTCGACAACGAGATCGAATCGGCTTCGGAGCACTGGAGCGTGGCCCGGATGCCCGTCATCGACAGATCCATCCTCCGTCTCGGCCTGTTCGAGCTCCATCATGGACGGGAGACCCCCACCGCGGTGGTGGTGTCGGAGGCAGTCCGTCTCGCCAAGACCTACTCGACCGAGCGGTCCGGCGCATTCGTGAACGGCGTCCTCGCCTCTCTGGCCCGGACAGCCCGATCCTGAGCGAAATCGGGAGCCACGGTGTCGTAATATTGCAGCCGCGCGTCCCAATCTCGAGGAGACTTTGGGAATGGGCACCGACCACCACTAAGGTCGCTCTCACCTTTAAGCACGGTCCCGTGAGGCCGGGAAGGAGGGAGATGGGCAGCGACCCATGGGCATCGGAGGCCCGATGCCACAGGTGATGAACGGCCAGGACATCCAGAGAGCCGTCCGTCGCATCGCCCACGAGATCCTGGAGCGCCACCGCGGGGCCGAGTCGGTCGTCATCGTCGGGATCCACACACGAGGAGTCCATCTGGCCCGGCTCCTGGGCGACCTCATCGCCGACTTCGAAGGCGTCGAGGTGCCGGTGGGTCAGCTCGACATCGGTGAGTACCGGGACGACCGGGGTATCCGCAGCGATGACGGGCTTCGGCGGCGTGGTCGCGAGGCGGCGTCGACAGAGATTCCCACCGACATCTCGGATCAGAGCGTGATCGTCGTCGATGACGTGCTGTACACGGGCCGAACGGTCAGGGCTGCTCTCGACGCTCTCTCCGATGTGGGGCGGGCCCACCGGACCGAATTGGCCGTCTTGGTGGATCGGGGCCATCGTCAGCTCCCGATCAGGGCCGATTACGTCGGCAAGAACCTCCCCACCAGCCAGAACGAGGTGGTGCGAGTCCGTATCCCGCCAGTCGATCGTGAAGAAGGGGTCTGGGTGGAGAGGAACGGGGCGCCGTGAGCGGCCTGGTCACCCTCCAGGGTCTGGGCAGGGAGCGTCTCACCGGCATCCTCGACAAAGCCGAGGGCTATGTGGGGCGCGGCCCCTCGACTGACTTCTCTGGTGCGACCGTCACCAACGCCTTCTTCGAGCCATCCACCCGGACCCGGTTGTCCTTCGAGCGGGCCGCCCACCGCCTCGGGGCACACGTGATGAGTTTCAGCCCGGAGCTCTCGTCGGCCAGCAAAGGCGAGTCTTTCAAGGACACCATCCTCACCCTGACGGCCATCGGAACCGATGTGTTGATCGTTCGCCACAGGCTGGCGGACGCCGCGGCTCTGGCCGCCGGCTGGTCCGCGATACCGGTCATAAACGGTGGCGTCGGGAGCAGGGAGCACCCGACGCAGACTCTGATCGACGCCCTGACCCTCAGGCAGGAGTTCGGGCGACTCGATGGCCTGCGCATGGCCATCGTCGGCGACATCCGGGGCAGTCGGGTTGCCCGGGGTCATCTGATCGCCCTACCCACCCTGGGCGTCGAGCTCACCCTGGTCGGCCCCACTTCGTTTCTGCCGCAGAACAACCCGTGGGGCGTGAGGACGAGCACCGATCTCGACGACGAGCTCGGGGACGTCGATGTGGTCTATCTGCTCCGCATCCAGGCCGAGCGCGGGTCGGCGGCGAGCATCCCGTCGAATGCCGGGTATGCCCGCCGATACGGCATGAACGCGGAGCGTCTGTCGATGATGAAGCCGACCGGTGTCGTCATGCACCCGGGGCCGATTAACCGCGGAGTCGAGATCGACGATTCCATCGCCGACGGCGAGCGCTCACTCGTCCTCCGCCAGGTGGCCAACGGAGTGCCGGTCCGGATGGCGGTCATCACCGAGGCGCTCGAAGGTAGCCGATGATCGTCATCCGCAATGTCCGGGTCCTGACCGCTTCTGGGATCGAGGAGACCTCCGTGGCGATCGACGGTGACACTGTGGCTGCAGTGGGGGCCGAGCCGCAGGCGAATGGTCACCAGATCATCGAGGCGCCCGGGGCTTGGCTGGGACCGGGATTGGTAGATCTCCATGTGCATCTCCGTGACCCGGGCCAGACCTGGAAAGAAGACATGGAGACGGGAGCCAAGGCGGCAGCCGCGGGCGGCTTCACCGCGCTGGTGGCTATGCCCAACACCGAGCCACCGGTCGATGACAGGGTCACGGCAACGGCCGTGGCGGAGCGGGCGGCCGGCATCCAAGAAGTGGAAATCGTCACTTCAGGGGCACTGACCAAGGGGCGCTCGGGGGAAGAACTTGCAGACTTCGATGGGATGTACGACGCCGGCATCCGGATATTCAGCGACGACGGCGACTCGGTCCCCACGGCCGGGCTCCTGCGCCGAGCGATGGCCTATCTCCTCGATCTGCCTGGCGCACTGGTGGCCGAGCATGCCGAGGATCGGTCGGTAGCCGGAACCGGCCACCTCCATGAGGGAGCGGTCGCAAGCAGGCTCGGCCTCGCCGGACTGCCTTCCCTCGCGGAGGAGCTGGTGGTGGCCCGGGATCTGGTACTGGCTGCCGCGACGGGCACCCGGCTCCACATCCAGCACGTCTCTACCGTCGGCTCGCTCGACCTCATCAGACGGGCCCGGGAGGAGGGAGTCGAAGTCACCTGCGAGGTCACCCCACATCACCTGGCTCTGGAAGAAACGGTGGTCGAAGGGCTCGACACCAACTTCAAGATGTACCCACCTCTCCGCGGCCGGGACGACCGGGCGGCCATCGTCGAAGCCCTCAGGGATGGGACGGTCGATGTGGTGGCGACCGATCATGCACCGCATACGACGGCAGAGAAGGAGGTGCCCTTCGAGGAAGCGCCAAGAGGGGTGATCGGCCTGGAGACAGCGGCCGCGGTGGTGTCCTCCAATGCCCTCGGCAAGGATCCCGAGCTGTTCTTCGAGCGAATGAGCATCGCCCCGGCACGGATCGCCGGTCTTCCTCGTCACGGCAGAGCAGTCGAAAAGGGCTCTCCGGCCAATCTCGTCCTCTTCGACCCGGATCGGCGCTGGATCCCTGCCGGGTTTGCGTCCAGGTCGTCGAACAGCCCATTTGTCGGCATGGAGCTGACCGGCCGGGTGCTGATGACGATCCGCGAGGGAAAGATCACCTACGAAGGAGGCTCGGGTTGAGCTCGTCCCATACCGGCCTCTTGTGCACCGCAGACGGCGAGCTATTCCGGGGTCGGTCGGTCGGGGCAGCCGGAGTGACCACCGGGGAAGCCGTCTTCAACACCTCGATGACCGGTTACCAGGAGATCCTCACCGATCCTTCCTACGCCGGGCAAGTGGTGGTCATGACCACATCTCACATCGGGAACTACGGGGTCTATGACGGTGACGAGCAATCGTCTCGTCCGGCTGTGTCGGGATTCGTGGTTCGCAGCATGTCACGACGCGACTCCAACTGGCGGTCGCAAGGCGCCATCGGCGATTACCTCCGCGCCCACGACGTGGTGGCCATCGCGGATGTCGACACCAGACGGCTGACCCGGCACCTTCGTGATCGGGGGGCGATGCCCGTGGCCATCGGGGTGGGCATGAGTGAGGCCGAGTTGCGGGAGATGGCGGCCTCGGCCCCCTCGATGGTCGGCCAGGACCTGGCCACGGCGGTATCCACCACCTCCCCGTACCTGCTCGACGCCCAGGGGACCCGCAGGGGGAAAGTGGTGGCGATCGACC
>JBMDXS010000033.1:0-21768 GCA_048595045.1 Acidimicrobiia bacterium | reverse complement strand
TTACGGCCGCCGTTTACTGGGGCTTAATTTCAAGGCTTCGCCGAAGCTAACCCATCCACTTAACCTTCCAGCACCGGGCAGGCGTCACAGCGTATACGTCGTCTTGCGACTTAGCACGCTGCTGTGTTTTTGGTAAACAGTCGCTTGGGTCTGGTCACTGCGGCCCCCTCAAGCTCCGGACGCGAGTCCTTCACCTTACCGGGGCGCTCCTTCTCCCGAAGTTACGGAGCTATTTTGCCGAATTCCTTAACCAGAGTTATCTCGCTCGCCTTGGTATTCTCTACCTGTCCACCTGTGTCGGTTTGGGGTACGGGCACCCTGAGTGCTCGCTAGAAGTTTTTCTCGGAGGCATGGCTTCAACGGCTTCACCTAAATCGGCTCGGCATCACGCCTCAGGCTTGATGAGGTCCGGATTTGCCTGGACCTCGCCCACACGCTTACCCCGGGAACAACCATCGCCCGGGTCCGTTTAGCCTTCCCCGTCACTCCATCGCTGACCTAGTACTGACTGGGTCGGTAGGCCCCGAAGGGCTTTCCTTAGCAAATCAGATTCGGCCTGGGCGCACGCAGAGTGGTACCGGAATATCAACCGGTTATCCATCGACTACGCCTATCGGCCTCACCTTAGGTCCCGACTAACCCTGGGCGGACGAACCTTCCCCAGGAACCCTTGGACATTCGGCGGAAGAGATTCTCACTCTTCATTCGCTACTCATGCCGGCAGTCGCACTCGTGACGCCTCCACGGCTGGCTTCCGCCGCCGCTTCGCTGGCAACACGACGCTCCCCTACCGATCCAGCAAGCTGGATCCCGTAGCTTCGGCGGTGTACTTGAGCCCCGTTACATTTTCCGCGCAGAGTCACTCGACCAGTGAGCTGTTACGCACTCTTTAAATGGTGGCTGCTTCTAAGCCAACATCCTGGCTGTTTGAGCAACTCCACATCGTTTCCCACTTAGTACACACTTGGGGGCCTTAGCTGACGATCTGGGCTGTTACCCTCGCGACCACGAAGCTCATCCCACGTGGTCTGACTGCCGTACTTGGCGCAATGAGATTCGGAGTTTGACTGAATTCGGTAAGCTTGTTGGCCCCCTAGTCCAATCAGTGCTCTACCCCCATTGCGGAACATACGACGCTAGCCCTAAAGCTATTTCGGGGAGAACCAGCTATCGCCGAGTTTGATTGGCCTTTCACCCCTATCCACAGGTCATCCCCCAAGTTTTCAACCTTGGTGGGTTCGGGCCTCCACGAGGTCTTACCCTCGCTTCACCCTGCCCATGGATAGATCACTCGGCTTCGGGTCTACGGCATGCGACTAGACGCCCTATTAAGACTCGCTTTCGCTTCGACTACGGTTCACACCTTAATCTTGCCACATACCGGTAACTCGCCGGCTCATTCTTCAAAAGGCAGGCGGTCAGGATCCGAAGATCCCTCCCACTGCTTGTAAGTCAACGGTTTCAGGTACTATTTCACTCCCCTCGCCGGGGTTCTTTTCACCTTTCCCTCACGGTACTAGTCCGCTATCGGTCGCTAGAAAGTACTTAGCCTTACGAGGTGGTTCTCGCAGATTCACACGGAATATCCTCCGTGCTACTTGGGAACACCGAATCTGGAGGGAGGTCGGCTTTCGTCTACAGGGCTGTTACCTGCTGTGGCCCAGCTTTCCAGCTGTGTTCGACTAACCGCCTCGTTTGTAACTCCAGCTCGACGCCGGTGCATCGAGACATCAGGTCCCACGACACCAATACAGCAACGCCACCGGGCTATCACACTGCATAGGTTTAGGCTCATCCCGTTTCGCTCGCCACTACTCAGGGAGTCGCAATTGCTTTCTTTTCCTCAGGGTAATGAGATGTTTCAATTCCCCTGGTTACCTCAACCGGCCCTATGTGTTCAGACCGGAGTGACTGGGCATGACCCCAGCCGGGTTTCCCCATTCGGACATCCTCGGATCAACGCTTGCTTGACAGCTTCCCGAGGCTTTTCGCAGCCTGCCACGTCCTTCATCGGCTTCTAGCGCCAAGGCATCCGCCGTTGACTCTTAGTAGCTTGGAATATAGAGAATCCAAGACATTTTGTGCTCGCTATGCAGTTCTCAAGTTGCCTGAAGGTGCCCGGCCGTCACGACGACCGCAAGATGCGATCGTCCCGGCCGTGAACTCCTTCACAACTGAACAATGTGCCCTATCTCACCGGCTACTCGGCCGGGCTCATCCGAGCTCGTCCACCCGCCGAAGCGAATGACTTTGCTCGTTCCACCCAACCGGCTCGTCGTGTCAGATCGAATAACCAGCAGATCAACTAGAAGCTGGAAACCGGTCAATCAAGCCGGTTTCGTAAATGCTCCTTAGAAAGGAGGTGATCCAGCCGCACGTTCCCGTACGGCTACCTTGTTACGACTTCGTCCCAATTACCGACCCCACCTTCGGCAGCTCCCTCCCTAAAAGGGTTGGGCCACTGACTTCGGGTGTTGCCGACTTTCGTGACGTGACGGGCGGTGTGTACAATCCCCGAGAACGCATTCACCGCGGCTTTGCTGATCCGCGATTACTAGCGACTCCGACTTCATGGAGTCGAGTTGCAGACTCCAATCCGAACTGAGGCCGGCTTTGTGGGATTCGCTCACCTTCGCAGGATCGCAGCCCGTTGTACCGGCCATTGTAGCATGCGTGCAGCCCTGGATATAAGGGGCATGATGACTTGACGTCGTCCTCACCTTCCTCCGAGTTATCCCCGGCAGTCTCCTATGAGTCCCCGGCCGAACCGCTGGCAACATAGGACAAGGGTTGCGCTCGTTGCGGGACTTAACCCAACATCTCACGACACGAGCTGACGACAGCCATGCACCACCTGTCATGGGCCCTTACGGACACCGTGTTTCCACGGCTTTTCCCATGATGTCAAACCCAGGTAAGGTTCTTCGGGTTGCATCGAATTAAGCCGCATGCTCCGCCGCTTGTGCGGGGACCCGTCAATTCCTTTGAGTTTTAGCCTTGCGGCCGTACTCCCCAGGCGGGACACTTAATGCGTTAGCTTCGGCACGGCAGTCGTTGATCAGACCGCCACACCTAGTGTCCAACGTTTACAGCGTGGACTACCAGGGTATCTAATCCTGTTTGCTCCCCACGCTTTCGCTCCTCAGCGTCAGTACCGGCCCAGAGAACCGCCTTCGCTACTGGTGTTCCTCCCGATATCTGCGCATTTCACCGCTACACCGGGAATTCCATTCTCCTCTACCGGACTCGAGTCACAGCAGTATCGACTGCAGTTCCGAGGTTGAGCCTCGGAATTTCACAGCCGACTTGCTGAACCGCCTACGAGCTCTTTACGCCCAATGATTCCGGACAACGCTCGCCCCCTACGTATTACCGCGGCTGCTGGCACGTAGTTGGCCGGGGCTTCTTTTGGAGGTACCGTCAATTTCTTCCCTCCTGAAAGGGGTTTACAACCCGAAGGCCTTCATCCCCCACGCGGCGTTGCTGCGTCAGGCTTTCGCCCATTGCGCAAGATTCCCTGCTGCTGCCTCCCGTAGGAGTCTGGGCCGTGTCTCAGTCCCAGTGTGGCTGATCGTCCTCTCAGACCAGCTACTCGTCGATGCCTTGGTAGGCCGTTACCCCACCAACTAGCTGATAAGCCGCGAGCCCATCCCACAGCACAAAGGCATTTCCTCGAATGATCATGTGGTCTCTCGAGGGTATCCGGTATTAATCCAGGTTTCCCTGGGCTATCCCGGTCTGTGGGGCAGGTTGCTCACGTGTTACTCACCCGTTCGCCGCTCCGTCATATCGGTGGGTTACCCCTCCGATGTGCGTCGCTCGACTTGCATGCATTAGGCACGCCGCCAGCGTTCGTCCTGAGCCAGGATCAAACTCTCCAACGTACAGTCGAGGCTGGCACCCGAGGGCGCCGGCCAATCCTGTCAGTTATGAGTTTGCAATTGGGTCCAAGGCCCGTGAAGGCCCTGGAGCTGATTGCTCACAGATGCTCACTCACTCGTGCCGGCCAAGAAGACCGGAGAGTGGGTGTGCATGCTGGCTTTTGGCACATTGTTCAGTTGTCAAGGAGCCCAGAGCTCCCACTTCTGCTGTCAGGCGGGCCGGCGGGGGCATCTGCGATGCCATCGTGGCCCCGATACAAAGTGAATCCGAGGCGACGCGAACAGAGGCGCCGTCCCGGTGTTCCAGTGGGTGGCCGGGGATGTGTTCCCCAGCCGGGAGTCGAATAGTAACGACACCCCTCAGTTAGTCAAGTCAATCAGACGAGCCGGACGAATCGTCGCTTGCCCACCTGGAGGACCCGCCCCTTGAGCTCGGATCTGCCGAGCTCTTGGGCCTGGACCATCTCCCCATCGAGCTTGACCGCCCCCTGGGCGAGGAGTCTCCTCGCCTCGGAGCCGGAAAGCCCGAGTGCATCCCTGATCAGGGTTGGGACGATCACCGGGTCCTCTTCCGGAAGTGTAAACGCCTCGATCTCGTCGGGAATTCCCCCGAGCCTGAACACCTGATCGAAGGCCCGCTCGGCTTCCTCTGCGGCCTCGGCTCCCCAATAGAGGGCGGTGACAGCACGGGCCAGGCGCCGTTTGGTCTCCCCCGGGTGCAACTCGCCGGAGGCCAGACCCGACTCGATCCCGACCACCTCCTGGGGATCGAGATCGGCGGCCAGGCGAAACCACTCGACCATGGTGGTGTCCGGGATGCTCATCGTCTTCCCGAACATCTCCTCGGGCGGATCCTCCACCCCGATGTAGTTCCCGATCGACTGCGACATCTTCTTGACACCGTCGGTGCCGACCAGGAGTGGCATCGTCATCGCTACCTGCGGCTCCATCCCATATTTCTCCTGGACCACCCGCCCCATCATCAGGTTCCACAGCTGGTCCGAGCCACCGAGCTCGACATCCGCCCGCACCGCCACCGAGTCGTAACCCTGGAGCAGGGGGTAGAGGAACTCCATCACCGAGATCGGGCTGCCTTCCTGGTAGCGCTTGGCGAAGTCCGACCGCTCCAGCATCTGGGCCACGGTTGCCGCCGAGGTGAGCTCGAGGAGCCCCCCCATGTCCAGGGATCCGAGCCACTCCGAGTTGCGCCGGATCTCCAGGTTCTCATCGAGCAGGACGCGGCGGAATTGGCCGAGCACGTTCTCGGCGTAACCGTTGACCTCCTCGGCCGTGAGGCGCCGTCGGGTCTCGGAACGATCAGAAGGATCGCCGACCTGTCCGGTGAAATCCCCAACGATGAGGACCGCGACGTGACCCATCTCCTGGAAATGACGCAGCTTGCGGAGCACCACAGCCCATCCCAGTGTGACCGATGGCGCGGTCGGGTCGAGGCCCAGTTTCACTCGCAACGGCCGGCCGAGCTCGAGCTTCCGGGCGAGCTCGTCAGGTGGGACCACCTGGTCGGCGTGACGTAGCAGCGTGGAGAGCTGGTCGGCGACCATCATCGGGAGGAGGGTAAACGGGCTGTATCCGCCGTTCTGGCCTGACGGCTCGCGGCGGTCACCTCCACGAACCTCCAGGCCCGGTCGACCGCCTGGCTTATCCCGACCCTCGGGGTGGCCATGACGAGCTCTGGCGGGGGCCCGGGCTCCATCCGGATCATGCCCAGGCCGTCGAGGAGATAGGCGCCGTCATGACTGTGATCCACACCGAGGGCCTGGGTGAGCTTGCCGGGGCCATTGGCCAGATCACTCTCGCGGCCCCTCCTCCCCCGGGCCACCCCAACGCCTTCGACTATCTCCCCGGCTCGAAAGAGGATCCCCCAGCCCACTCCTTCGGGACCCGCAGCCACGTTGGCGCACCAGTGGATCCCGTAGGAGCGATAGACGTACAAGGTCCCCGGGCGCTCGAACATCGATCCATTTCGTGCGTTGCGGCCCCGAAATGCGTGCGAAGCCGGGTCGTCGGAGCCTTTGTAGGCCTCGACCTCGGTGATCCTGGCCTTGACGGTTCGACCTCCGACGTCGGAGATCAAGACCGACCCGAGCAGCTGGGGGGCGGCCTCCTCAGGGCTGCCCGAGAGCAGGTCGGCCAGATCCACTCAGACTCCTCGAAGCCGGGCGCCAAGGCCATCACCGGCGGCGATCATCGCCAGGCGAACCGGCTGGACCTCCTCGTTGGTGAGGGTGCGGTGGAGGGGGCGAAGACGGTAGGCGATCGCCACCGCCCGATGCCCCTGGGCCACACCGGGGCCGTCGAAGACATCGAACACGCGCGCCGACTCCACCAGGTCAGACCCGACTTCCACCGTGGCACGGACCAGGTCCCCGACCGGGACCTCGACAGGCAGGAGGAACGAGAGGTCGAAGTCGACATGGGGAAAGACCGACGGTGACCCGACCATGACCGATGCCACCGGGGCCAGGAGAGGGGCAAGGTCGAGCTCGGCGACGGCCACCCGGCCGGGCAGGTCGAAATGGCGCGCCGCCCTCGGGCTCAATTCTCCGGCATGGCCGATCACCGCTCCGGCGAGAGAGACTTCGGCCGAGCGCGACGGGTGAAAGCCGGCTGCCGGGGCGGCGACGATCCGATGATCTCCATGACCGAGGACGGTCATCATTCGACGCAACAGGGCCAGGGACACTTCGGCGTCGGCGTCGTGGCTCTCGGCTCCGAGCACGGAGGGCCCCACCGCGCCTACGGCGACCCACCCGAGACGGTCTACCTGAAGGGGCAGACGTGGATCGACCTCATCGGGCTCTGCGCGAAACACCAGTCCCGTCTCGAAGAGCGACACCGAGCGCGCCCCATGGGCGATGTTGTGTCTCGCCGCGACCAGGAGGCCGGGGAGGAGACTGGGGCGGAGCACCGCCTCTTCCTCGCGCAGGGGGTTGGTCACTCGCAACAGCGTGGAAGAGTCCTCGTGGCCCAGGGCTTCCAGCCCTTCAATCGAGACGAAGGGAAGGGTCACCGCCTGGGAGACCCCCGCTCCTACCAGCGTCGAGAGGAGTTTGCGCATCCGACGCTGCTCGGGAGTGAGGCCACCGGCCGGCCCGGTGGGGACCGTCGCGCCGAAACGCTCGTAGCCGTGGATCCTGGCCACTTCCTCGACCAGGTCTGCGGGCCGGAACACGTCGGGGCGAAAGGTGGGCACGGTCACCGTCATCGGCTCAGAGCCTTCCACACCCATGCCAAGCCTGGTCAGGATCCCGGCCACCTCGCCCGAATCGATCCCCGGCCCGAGCAGATGCTCGACGTCCCTCGCTCTCAGCTCGACACGCAGCGGCTCGAGAGGCTTGGCGATCTCGTCGACAAATCCCTCGGGGACGTCCCCGCCGGCGAGCTCGACCACCATCGCCGCGGCCCGCGCGCTGGCCTCGTCGGTGAGGTTCGGGTCGACGCCGCGCTCGAATCGGGTCGAGGCCTCCGATCTCAGCCCATGACGCCGCGACATGTACATGATCGTCGGCGGGTCCCAGGAGGCGGCCTCCATCAGGACATTCACGGTGCCCTCCGACACCTCGGATCGCGCCCCACCCATCGTGCCCGACATGGAAGTGGGGCCTTCCCCGTCGTAGATGATCAGGTCCTCTGGCCCGAGCATCCGTTCCTCACCGTCGAGGGTGACCAGTCTCTCACCAGTGCTCGCCCTCTTGACCACGAGCAGGTCGTCGGCAATGGCATCGCCGTCGAAGGCATGCAGGGGGTGCCCGAGCTCGAGCATCACGTAATTGGTGACGTCGACGACGTTGGTGATGGCGCGGACCCCTGCCTTGCGCAGGCGGTGACGGACCCACAATGGGGACTTGCCCACGGTGACCCCCCGGATCTCCCTGGCGGTGAAACGGCGACACCCTTCCGGGTCACCGATCTGGACCTTGACGCGGGGCGCCCCGGCGACCGTTCGAAGGGGCCGGGGCGGTACACGGTATTCGGTCTCGAATCGGGCGGCGAGGTCTCTGGCGATACCGAGAAGCGACATGGCGTCGGGCCGGTTCGGGGTGATGGCGAGCTCGAACACCACATCCGGCAACTCGACGAGGTGCTCGAAATCCACCCCCAACTCCGGCTCGCCTTCGAGGACGAGGATGCCGCTGTGGTCCTCACCGAGCCCCAGCTCGCTCTCGGAGCAGATCATCCCATTCGACTCGACCCCTCTGATCGTCCGCCTCCCGATCTCGAAGTCGCCTGGAAGGACGGCGCCAGGGCGGGCCACGGCGACGTAGGCGCCCTCGGAGAAGTTCCAGGCCCCGCAGATGATCTGTTCCGTCCCCTGGCCGGTGTCGACCTGGCAGACCCGGACCTTGTCGGCGTCGGGATGCGCCGTGATCTCTTCCACCCGGCCCACTATCACGTCGCTCCATCCGGTCTCCATGACCTCGTATCCCTCGATCTCGTGCCCCAGCATGTCCAGGATCAGGGCGAGCTCGGCCGGATCCTCTGTGGGCAGGTCGATGAACTCCTGGAGCCAGCGGAGAGGGACCTTCATCGGAACCGGCCCAGGAAGCGCAGATCGTTGTCGACGAAGTGACGGATGTCGTTGATGCCGTAACGGACCATGGCCAGGCGCTCGACGCCCATGCCGAAGGCGAACCCGGAGAGCTGGTCTGGGTCGTATCCGACCGCCTCGAGCACCGCCGGGTCCACCATCCCACAGCCAAGCATCTCCAGCCAGCCCGCTCCACCACACACTCGACACCCCGGCTCGCCCCCGTCACAGTTGAAACAGGAGACATCCAGCTCGGCGCTGGGCTCGGTGAATGGGAAGAAATGAGGGCGGAAGCGGACCTCCGTCTTCGGCCCGAAGAACTCACGGGAGAAGTGGGCCAGGGTCCCCTTGAGGTCGGAGAGCCTGATCGACTCGTCCACCGCGAGCCCTTCGACCTGATGGAAGACGGGAAGATGGGTGGCGTCGGTGGTCTCTTTTCGGTAGACCTTTCCCGGCACGACGACATAGACCGGCGGTTCGTGGGTCTCCATCCAACGCACCTGGACCGGCGAGGTCTGAGTGCGTAGCAGGACCTCGTCGGCAGGGTCCCCGTAATCGAGGTACACGGTGTCGGACTCGAGACGGCTGGGATGGGTCGGCGGCGTGTTGAGGGCGTCGAAGTTGTACCAGGCCAGCTCGGCCTCCGGCCCGTCCGCTACCCGATAACCGAGCCCGACGAAGATGTCGACGATCTCGTCGATCGTCTGCTGGAGCACGTGCGTGGTCGCATCGGGGAGAACATATGACTCGAGGGTGACATCGATCCGGTCCTCCGCCAGCAACAGGGCCTCATCTTCGACCTCGAGGGCTGCCCGTCTCTTCTCCACCAAGCTCTGGATCTGCTCGGTCACCTCGTTGAGACGGGCGCCGACGATCGGCCGTTCCGCCGGGTCCAGACCGCCCATCGACCGGCGCACGTCGCCAATGGCGGATGACTTGCCGAGCAGCCCACTCTCGATGCGGCCGAGCTCATCAAGAGTCCCGGCGGCGTCGATCGCGGCCGGTGCCTTGGCCAGCACGTCATCGAGGGCTGCTGTGGAATCCATGTCGGCGGCAGGTTAGAAGGCTCACTGTCGCTCGCCGTGTCGGCGGCCAGGAGCCTGGGACCTGGAGATCTGGTAAGTCAATATGGCGGCGGCGACGGCAGCATTGAGGCTCTCCACGCCTCCGGGCATCGGGATCGTGACCCTCACCGAGGCGGAGCCGATCACCTCGGTGGGAAGCCCGGTCGCCTCCCCCCCTACGAGCAGGGCATACCTTCCGGGTTGGAGCTCGGCGGGGTCCAGGCCGCCGGTCACCACAGAGGCTGCACTGCTCAATCCCCAACGCCCCAGGTCGTCAAGTGAGGCAACCGCAGCCACGGTGAGCCGGAAATGACCCCCTGCCCCCGATCGCAGGACCTTGGGCGACCACGGATCAGCCGTCCCCGGGGTGTAGCCGAAGTCCCAGCCGAAGGCGGCGGCGGTCCTGATCATGGTGCCGACGTTCCCCGGGTCGCCGACCCCCCAGGACACGATCATCCCGGGCCCAACAGGTGCTGGAGACGTGGGCACCTCGATCACCGCCACCGGACCTCTGGGCGTCTCGGTGCCAGCGAGCCGGCGAAGGGCGGCCGGATCGACCGTGCGGAGGTCGACGTGGTGACGGTCGGCCAGAGTGGCCGTCTCGACGTCGTCGGGCAGGGCGAACAGGTACACCGGGATCACCCTCGCCTCCAGCGCCTCCGCGAGCAGGTGCGGGCCCTCGAGAAGGGTCAGACCTGTGGACCGGCGCTCACGGGCACGGTGGAGGCTCGCTGCTTCCGCCACCAGCTTGTTGCGATGGCCCAACATCCGATGACGCGGCGCCGCCATCGACGACCGACGCTCAGGACTGGCGAGACGCCTCGACCAGTTGAGTGAACGCGCCCGGGTCGTTGACGGCCATCTCGGCGAGCATCTTCCGGTCGACCTAGATCTAGGCCGCCTTCAGCCCGGAGATGAGCTGAGAGTAGGTCGTGCCGTTCTGACGGGCGGCCGCGTTGATGCGGGCGATCCAGAGACGACGGAACTCACCCTTTCGGGCTCGCCTGTCGCGGTAGGCGTCCTGCATCGCGTGCATGACCTGCTCATTGGCCGTGCGATAGCGACGGCTCCGAGCGCCCTTGTAACCCTTGGCCCGGTCGAGGACCTTCTTGTGCGACTTCTTGGCGGGAACCGCCCTCTTCACACGTGCCATGAGTGAACCTCCTGAATCCTCAACGACCGAGCAGCTTGTTGGCGACCTTGGCGTCCCCCGGGGCCAGCTCGACCTCACCGCTGCGGCGGCGGTAGGTGGACTTCCCCTTGGCCAGGCGAAGATGCCCGCGCCCGGATTGGCCCCGCAGGTACCTGCCGGAGCCGGTCACCTTGATTCGCTTCTTGGCGCCGCTGTGTGTCTTCATCTTTGGCACGGCTACCTCCTGTCGTTCCTACTACTCGTCCTCGGCAAGCTGGCTCTCGCCTCCATCGACCTCGACCGGGGCCTTGGCCCTCTTGGTTGGTGCCAGGACCATCGTCATGCTCCGGCCCTCGAGCTTCGGCGTCTGCTCCGTGACGGCGACATCGGTCAGGTCTTCGGCCAGACGGTCGAGCAGGTCCTTGCCGAATGCGGGTCGCTCTTGCTCACGTCCGCGGAAGCGGATGGTCACTTTGACCTTGTCCCCCTCTTCGAGGAACTCCTGTGCCTTGCGACGTGTGATGTCGAAGTCGTGCTCCCCGATCCTCACCTTCATGCGTAGCTCTTTGATGGTGGTCCGGGTCTGCTTCTTGCGTGCCTCGCGCGCCTTGACGGACTGCTCATACTTGTACTTGCCGTAGTCCATCAGCCGGCAAACCGGCGGCTTGGCATTGGGCGCCACCTCGACCAGGTCCAGATCCAGTTGCTCCGCGAGCCACATCGCCTCGTTCAGCTTCTTGATCCCTATCTGTGCCCCATCTGGGGCGATGACCAGCACTTCCTTGGCCCTTATGGCGCCATTCACACGGAGCTCGTTGATGCTCGCACCTCCTGTTGGTGATCGATTCCCTGCAAAGAAAAAAGCAACAGGCGAAAGACCTGCTGCCATGAACGCCGCCCTGCCCACCGCAACGGGCTCGGGTCTTCGGTTCGGACCACGGCTCGCCTGTGGGGTACGGCGGCCGGGTGGGGAAGCAGCGCTTCCGCTCTTGCCATAGTTTGTCCACGAGAGGATACCAGACGGCCTGTGACAACCCGTAGGCGCCGCTCAGGTCTCAAGCAGCCCTCGCAGCGCCCGGACGGTGGCGATGGCCGCCTCTGCGGCCTCATGGCCTTTGTTGGCCGGGCCTTCCCCGGCCCGTTCCACGGCATGGCCGAACTCGGTCACGGCGAGGATGGCATTGGTGACAGGCACACCGGTGTCGAGGGCGACCCGGCTCACACCCGAGGTCGACTCCCGAACCACGATGTCGTAGTGGTCGGTGTCACCCTTGACGACGGTCCCGATGGCGACAACCGCATCGCAGCCGGCTCGGGCGAGCGCCAAGCAGGCGACCGGCAATTCCAGTGCCCCGGGGACCCGTGTCACGGTCACCGTTGCGCCAAGCTCTTCGAGACGAGCGACGGCAGCATCGAGAAGGCGGTCGGTGACTACACGGTTCCAGGTGGCGACGCCGATCCCGACATGGAGACCGGAGCCGTCGAGGCCGCCCTCGACCACCCGGGTCACGCCCCCTGACCCAAATCCATCTGATGGCCGAGACGGGTCGCCTTGGCCCGGAGGTAGTCGCGGTTCTCGTCGTTGGCGTCGATGAAGAGGGGCACCTGCTCCAGGATGGAGAGGCCATAACCCTCGATCCCGGCCCTCTTGGTCGGGTTGTTGGTCATGATGCGCATCGATCGGACCCCGAGGTCGTAGAGGATCTGCGCCCCGACGCCGTAATCCCTGGCGTCTACCGGCAGCCCGAGGTTGACATTGGCGTCGACGGTGTCGAAGCCCTCGTCCTGCAGTTTGTAGGCGGCGAGCTTGTGGAGCAGGCCGATACCCCTGCCTTCGTGCCCCCGGATGTAGAGAACAACACCCCTACCCTCGCCGGCGACCCGGGCCATGGCCTGATCGAGTTGATCGCCGCAGTCACAGCGCAGACTGCCGAAGACGTCTCCGGTGAGACACTCGGAGTGCACCCGGGTGAGCACAGACTCCCCGTCGTCCAGGTCACCCATGACCAGGGCGATGTGCTGACGGTCGTCGACCAGAGACCGGTAACCGACCGCGGTGAATGTGCCGTGCTCGGTCGGGATGCGGGCCTCGACCACACGCTCGACCAGCTTCTCCTCACGACGGCGGAAGGCGATGAGGTCGGCAATCGTGCCGATGAGCAAGCCGTGCTCCGCTGCGAATTCCTCGAGCTCGGCGAGCCGCGCCACCGATCCGTCGTCGTTCATGACCTCGGCGAGGACGCCGGCCGGGTATCGGCCGGCGAGTCGGGCGAGGTCGACCGCCGCCTCGGTGTGACCTGCCCGCTTCAGGACTCCTCCGGGCTCATACCTGAGGGGGTACATGTGACCCGGGCGCGCCAGGTCGTGCGGAGTGGTGTCAGGATCGAGCACAGTCTGGATCGTCTTCCACCGATCGGATGCCGAGATGCCGGTCGTGGTCCCATCGCGGGCATCGATCGAGACCGTGAAAGCCGTGCGCCGAACGTCGGTGTTGCGAGCCACCATCATCGGTAGGTCGAGCTCGTCCAGCCTCTCCCCGATCACGGGGAGGCAGATGATGCCGCTGGTGTGACGGAGCATGAAACCGATCTGCTCGATGGTGGCCGCCTCGGCGGCGACGATGAGGTCACCCTCGTTCTCTCGGTCCTCGTCGTCGACCATGATCACCATCTCGCCCCTGCCCAGGGCCGAGATGACCTGCTCGATCTCGGCGAAGCTCACAGACTTGGCCTCAACAGCTTCTCGACGTATTTGGCCAGCACATCGATCTCAAGGTTGACCTTCTCCCCCACCGTGCGCAAGCCCAGAGTCGTCACCTCGAGCGAATGCGGGATCAATGCGAGCTGAATCTCGGGACCATCGACTGCGGCCACCGTCAGGCTCACCCCGTCGACCGTCACGGACCCTTTCTCGACCAGGTAGCGGGAGAGGCCCTCGGGGACGCGCACCGCAATCCTGAGGCCGTCCCCCTCAGGTTCGATGGCGCTTATCTCACCAACCCCGTCGACGTGACCCTGGACGATGTGCCCATCGAATCGGCCGTCGGCGCGCAGGGGTCTTTCCAGGTTGACCGGGTCACCGGGCATGAGGGCGCCAAGGGTGGAGCGATCCAGGGTCTCGGTGACCAGATCGAAGCCCACCTGACCCTCGGGAGCCGCGACTGCGGTGAGGCACACCCCATTGACCGCCATCGAGCCACCCAGGGGGATCTCGCCGAGAGGGCCGGTGTCGACGGTCAGCTTCATGACGCCGTCGGCCCTCTCCACGGAGACAACCGTGCCACGGTGCTCGACGATGCCGGTGAACACTACGGGGCCCCTCTCCCCGCCTGTCTCCTCCCCGAGGAGCGAAGCGACGTTGGGGAAGGTGGCCCATCGCGCCGGAGAGGGCGCAGTTCTTCGTCATCCGAGTGGAGAGACCGGGATTCTCCAATCTGGGGCACGTGGAACTCGATCCTCATATCGGGGCCAACCATGCGGACGTCATCGATATTCACCGGTCTCGATTCTGCCATGGTCGCGAAATCTCCCTCTAGTGGGGCGAGACCGCGACCGCCCGCGATAAGGGCCGCCACGTAGACCACACCCCGACCGATCAACCCGGCCCGCCACCAGCTACCGGCCAGATTGGGCCCGCCCTCCAGGAGCACATCGAGAAGACCGCGTTCAGCCAGGGCCCTGGCGGTCCCGTCGGGATCGGGTCGTTCCTCTTCACCAGGGACGACGACCACCTCCCCGGAGGGCACCCCTACCGGACGGGTGCTGATGACGATCGGTGACCTCTCCCATATGCGGCTCTCCAGGGGGAGAGACTGCCGGCCGGCCACGATCACGGGCACCGGCTGCTCCTCGACAGCTTCGAGTCGGGCGGTGAGCAGTGGATCATCCGATCGAACGGTCCCCGCCCCGACGACAACCGCGTCCGAAGCCGAGCGAAGGACGTGGGCGTCGCTCCTCGCCGGATCCGAGGTGATCCACTTCGAGGAGTGGTCGGACGCCGCCACCGAGCCGTCCAGCGTCATAGCCATCTTCAAGGTCACGAGGGGCAACCCGGTGCGTCGATGGCGGAAATAGGCGGGATCCACGGCCTCGACCTCATCGGCGAGCACGTCCACGTGGACCTCGACCCCGGCGTCTCTCAGCCAGGAGACACCGGAGCCCGAGACCCCTGGATCGGGATCGATGACGCCGACCACCACCCTGACCACGCCGGCCTCGACGATCGCCGGGGCGCAGGGCGGTGTGCGCCCCAGGTGGTTGCACGGCTCCAACGTCACATACAGGGTCGAGCCTCTGGCCAGATCGCCCGCCTGCCCGAGCGCGAGCACCTCGGCATGAGACTGCCCGACGCCGTGATGCGCTCCTTCGCCCACCACCTCGCCGGAGGCGGCGACCACGACGGCCCCCACCCGGGGATTGGGATGTGTCCGATGTTGGGCGGCGAGCTCGATGGCCCGTCGCATGTGGCGGGCATGACCCACTCAGCGGCCCGCCACTAAGTCGTGCGTCGATCGATGCGGTAGGTGGAGCCCTGCTGTTTCTTGGCGAATTCCTTCATCTCCACCGCTATCGCCGACGCTTCCCACTGTGTGGTGATGTCGCGCACGTCGGTGGACGCTACACCGAGGGAAAGGGAGACCACGGGGAAGGCGAATCGCTCCCCGCGTCGATCGATCACCTCGATATAGCCGCGGAGGGCGTCAGCGGTGTCGTACAGGTCGAGGATCCCATCGTCGAAGCGCTCGATCACCTCCTTGCAGAAGGGCTCGGAGACCTCGGGCGGGATGATCGCCACGAAGTCGTCGCCACCGATGTGGCCGACGAAGGCGCCGGTGATCCCCATGCTGTCGGCGGCATCGTTGAAGCACTTGGCGCAGAACCTGATGACCTCGTCGCCTCGCATGAACCCGTAGTGGTCGTTGAAGGCCTTGAAGTTGTCGAGGTCGCCGTGGACGAGGGCGAAGTCACGACCCGACGAGATCCGCTCCTCCACCTCGGCCGTGATCTTGAAGTTCCCGGGGAGCCCGGTGAGGGGGGACAGGTCGCGCGCGGCCTGCGTCCGGCGCACGACGGCTCGAACTCGGGCCACCAGCTCATTGATGTCGAAGGGCTTGGTGATGTAGTCGTCGGCTCCGAGCTCGAGACCGCGCACTCTGTCTTCGGGGAGGCCGCGGGCCGTGAGCAGGATGATGGGGATGTTGCCGGTGGCCGCCTGGCTGCGAAGCCTGTGCAGCGCGGTCAGCCCATCCATGCGAGGCATCATGATGTCGAGGACGATCACATGGGGCGGGTTGGCGGTGGCCTTCTGCAGGGCGTCTTCACCGTCCACTGCGGTCTCCACCTCGAAGCCCTCCAGCTCGAAGTTGACCTGGACAACGGCCAGGATGTCCGGATCGTCGTCCGCGATGAGGACTCTCTCGCTCATTTGCCTTCAATTGCCCTTCTCAGTTCGGCAGCTGCCACCGGCGGATCATCGGCCCCGAAGATGGTCGTGCCGGCGACGAGCACATTCGCCCCGGCCGCCACCGCTTTCGGTGCGGTCTCGAGTGTGATTCCACCGTCTACCTGAATATCGGTAGGCAGTTTCCGCTCCTCAACCCATTCTCTGGCCTGTTCGATCTTGGGCAAGACTTCCGGCATGAAGCTCTGGCCGCCGAAGCCTGGCTCCACCGACATGAAGAGGATGAGGTCGCTGATCTCGATGAAGGGGCGGATGGCGTCGAACGGTGTCGCCGGGTTGCAGACGAGGCCGAACCCCAGCCCGTTGGCACGGGCCAGCTTGGCGGCATCGGTGGGATCGGGCATGGCCTCGATATGCATGGTGACCGAGTCCGCCCCCGCCTCGGCCAGCTCGGGGAGGTAGGCGTCGGGGTTGGTCGTCATCAGATGACAGTCGAAAAGGAGGGATGTCAAAGGGCGGATACCCGATATCACCGGGATCCCGAATGAGATATTGGGCACGAAATGCCCGTCCATCACGTCGATGTGAAGCCACTCCACCTCTGGCTCAACCGCGAGGATATGCCTCTCCAGACAGGAGAAGTCGGCAGCGAGCAGCGACGGGGCAAGCTTCAGCTCAGCCATGGGACGAGTCTAAGTTCGCGGCCGGATCAGGCGACCTTCCCCGTGCTACGTCTGAGCCCTCGCAGCCAGGCGGCACCTTCCATCACCTTCTTGCCGGGCGGGAGGATGGCCATCAGCTCGATTCCGCCATCGGCGAGACCCGCCACAGGAACGCCGGAGACATCGACCCAGCTTCCCGGCTCGGGGTCGTGTCGGCTGGGGCGGGCACGGAGGATCTGATGTGGCACCCCGTCTATGACCAGGGTCGCTCCCGGTGTCGGTGAGAGGGCCCGTACCCGGTTCACCTCGTCACTACGAGGTCCTTCGACCTTGATCGCACGCTCCCCCTGTTCGATCTTGCCGGCATGGGTCAGGCCCTCATCACTCTGAGGCACCGGCTCGATGTCCCCCGCCAGGTACCCGGGCACCGCTCGAGTCATCAGGCTCGCCCCGATGGCGGCCAGCCTGCTGGTGAGGGCCCCGGCCGTCTCCTCGGGCTCGATGTCGATGGCCTGGGCCGTGAGCACGGGCCCGGTGTCGAGGCCGTGGTCGATGCGGAAGACGGTGACTCCGGTCATCGTGTCCCCAGCCATCAGGGCGCGACTCACCGGAGCCGCCCCTCGCCAGCGCGGGAGCAAGGAGAAATGCAGGTTGAGCATGCCCCGCTCCGGCAGCGCCAGAGCGCCCGGGCGGATGATGCGCCCATAGGCGACCACCACGCCCAGATCGAGAGGGGCTGCCGCATTCAACACCGCCTCGAGCTCATCCGTCGTCTCGGGAGTGGCCACCTGCAGCCCGAGACGTTTCGCCGCCTCGCTCACCGGTGTCGGCTTGGGGGCCCTACCCCGACCCCTTGGCTTCTCGGGTTGTGTGATGACGACCGGCAGGTCGTGACCTCCGGCCAGGGCGGTCAGGGTGGGCAACGCCGCTTCCGGGGATCCGAGGAAGGCGATCCGGCTCACTCGAAGGTGGCGAGCCCAAGCGCCTCGTCCCGCAGATCGCGCAATGCCTTCTTGCGAACCGGTTTGTCGAGACGGTCGATGAGCAACTTCTGGTCGAGGTGGTCCACCTCGTGTTGGAGTACCCGGCCGAGAAGCCCATCACCGGCGTACTCGACGTCGTTGCCGTCCAGGTCGATGGCCTTGACCCGAGCGAAGCCGGGGCGTGTGATCTCCCACCAGTGACCGGGCACGGAAAGACACCCCTCCTCGTACACCCACTCCCCGCTCAGGTCGACGATCTCCGGGTTGATCATGACCCGCGGTCCCAACTCGTCCTGGGCGTCGAATACCGCGATGCGTCGCGGCACGCCGATCTGGTTGGCGGCCAGTCCCACCCCGGGCGCCTCGTACATGGTCTCGATCATGTCCTGGACCAGGGCCCTGACCGCGTCGTCGATCTCGGTGACCCACTTGGTCTCGAGCCGGAGCACCGGATCACCAAAGGTTCGGATCGGATACAGGGCCATGGTGGGCGAGAGGATAAATGCAGGTGTCGTAGTGTCGTGTGCACGCGCCACCGCCAGGTTGGGTTGCCCCTCACGAGATGCGTCGGGCGATCGGGTCTCAGCGAGATCGAGGTCGGCGTGGGCCCATGCAGGCGATCACAGGTCGATCGGGTCGGCGTCCACCCGCACCGTGGCCCCGGACTCGCGCCATCTCTGCACCAAGGGGCGGAGACGGGGCTTGAGCGACCCGAGCGATCCCTGAAGCAGCCATCTCCACCCTTGGGCGGATGGGGCCGGGCCGAGCACGGTGGGCGGATCGAGGGCCCGCAGATCCTGATCGAAGCCACCGGGCTCGGCTTCTCCCCTGATCTCGATGGCGAGCATCTCGGTGGCCGGTGGCAGGCCGAGACGGACACGCTCCGCCAACAATTCCTCGAGGAATGGCATCGGGTCCCCCCGCCTCAGAGCGGCGATGAGAGGCGCACCGGGAAGTGAGGTCTGAGCCATCATCCGCCTTCCCGAGCCTGCTTCGACAGAATTGGCGAGACGGGCCAGGATCCGCACCGCCTCCTCGGTCGTGCGGTAGTTGTGACCGAGCATCAGGCCATCTACGTCGGCCGCCACGACCAAGGGGGTCGGTTCCAGACCGGAGAGGTCGCGCTCGGTGCCGACCGCAACCAGCCGGCTCGTGGGATGGATGGCAGCCACCTCGTCACCGAGTCTCCGATTGACCTCCCTGACCAGACGGTCCGGTTCCGAGCCCATCTCCTCGAAGCCGGTGCCACCACATTGTGGGCAAGGCCCGGCCGGGCGGCCACAGCGACGGCAGGTGGCCTCCCTGCCCAGGCGGGAGCCACAGCCCTGGCAGAGGCGGAGCTTGCGGCAGGTGAGACATCGCATCGACGAGTCACCGGATCTCCGGTGGGTGAACACGAAGCTGCGCCGGCCTCCGGACACGACGGCGCGAAGTGCGGCAACCGTCCTCTCCGAAAGGAAACCGGAGCCGGGAGGATCCTCTCGACGGTCCACCACCTCGACGAGGGGCCAGGCGCGCTTGCCCAATCGGACGATCTCAGGCCCGGATGCCAGCACCTCCAGCGATGGCGTGGGCCCGATGAACACGAGGGTGAACCTCTCCACCCTCGACCGTGTGGACAGCAGATCGCGGACGTGGAGTGTGGGGGTTTGCCGGTCCTTCATTGCACGCCGCCCCTCTTCGAGGACAACGGCGAGGGCAAGATGAGGCATGTGCCAGGTGGCGATGCGGGGAGAGCCGATGAGGAGACGACCCGGTCCTTGTGCCTCGATCCATGCGGCGGTCAGGTCACGGGCCACGTCTCCGGCGGCTACCACAGGTTCCAGCCCGCGACGCCGGGATTCCTCACCGATGAGATTCGCCTCGGTCTCGGTGGCGACCACGATCATGACCGATCTCTCCGCCTCGAGCACGGGGAGGAGGGTGTCCAGCCAGTCGAAGGACTGCCATCGCCCGAGAACGGCCGCCGCGGGCCGGCGGTGCCCGGCCGCGACCTCACGAGTGATGGCGAAGAGCTGGTGATCCACTGGCTGGCGACCGACATGGGCAGCCGGTTTCTCCGGGATCGGGGACACCGGCAGGTTGGGTGGCGCTGCCCGCTCGATCATGACCGCGAGGGGGGCCACGTAATGGGTGGCGGCCCACCGGAGCGTCTCGAGCAGCCCGGAGTCGAACACGGCGACCTCACTCGAGAGCGAGGTCAGATCTTTCAGGGCGCCCGCCCTCTCACCGGCCAGCTCGACGACGAAGCCACGGATCTTCCTCCCCGAGAGAGGAACGCGGACGATCGATCCGACCTGGACCAGGGGCTGGAGCCGCTCGGGGATCGAGTACCAAAAGCCGTTGTCGACCGCGAATGTGGGGACACTCGGGACGACGCGAGCCGAGGGGTTACTCAGAGACCGGCCGCCCCCTTGAGGGCGTCGACCATGTCGAGGCGCTCCCAGGAGAACTCTGGCCGGCCGAAGTGCCCGTAGGCGGCCGTCGCAGCGAACACAGGTCTCCTCAGCTGGAGCCGCTCGATGATCGCAGCCGGCCGGAAGTCGAACACTTCCTTGATCACGTTCTCGATCCTCTCCGGGGCCACCTGCTCGGTTCCGAAGGTCTCGACGTGGATCGAGAATGGCTCGGCCTGGCCGATCGCGTAGGAGAGCTGTATCTCGGCTTTGCGGGCGAGCCCGGAGGCGACCACGTTCTTGGCCGCCCACCTGGCGCCGTAGGCAGCGGAGCGATCGACCTTGGTGGCGTCTTTCCCGGAGAACGCTCCCCCACCGTGGCGGGCATAGCCGCCATAGGTGTCGACGATGATCTTCCGGCCGGTGAGCCCGGTGTCGGCCACCGGCCCTCCAACCTCGAAACGCCCGGAGGGGTTGAAGATGAAGCCGATGTGGGGGTCGAGCATGTCTTCTGGGATGACCGCCGCCACCACGGCGTCGAAGACCTCCTGACGCATCTCCTCCTGGTCCTTGTCACGGGCGTGATGCGCCGAGATGAGCACCTTTTCCACTCCCACGGGACGTTCGCCCTCGTAGCGGACCATCACCTGGGTCTTCCCATCGGGACGCAGGTACTCGAGCTTGCCGGTCTTCCTCACCTCGGTGAGACGCTCCGCCATGCGATGGGCGAGCTGGATCGGTAGCGGCATCAGCTCCGCCGTCTCGTCGACCGCGAACCCGAACATCAGCCCCTGGTCCCCCGCCCCGAGCTCCCGGTCGACCCCATCGGAGATGTCGGGGCTCTGCGGCTGGACACGGTCCTGGATCTCCAGGTCACCGGCGGCAAACCCTGGATCGAAACCGTCGTAACCGATCCGGCGCACCGTCTCCTCGACGATCGAGGCCACGTCCAGCTTTGCGCCAGAGATCTCTCCGCCGACGACTGCGAGACGGGTCGTGACGAAGACCTCGCAGGCGACACGGGCCATCTCATCCTCGGCGACCGCGGCATCCAGCACCGAGTCCGAGATGGCGTCGGCGACCTTGTCCGGGTGCCCTTCGGTCACCGATTCCGAGGTGAAATACCAGGTTCTCAGGACAGTCGTCTCATTGCTCGTGCGAGGTTAACCCCGTCCGCCGACGCCGGCGGACACACGGTCCAGGATCCTCTCCGCCACCTCGCGCTTGGCGAGCAATGGCAGCTCCTCGACCTCTCCCTCGCGGTCGATGAAGGCCACCCTGTTGGTATCGGTCCCAAACCCCGATCCAGGCTCGGTGACATCGTTGTAGACCATGAGGTCGACACCCTTCTTTCGGGCCTTTTCCCTTGCACGGTCCAGCCCGCCGGTCTCGGCGGCGAAGCCAACGGTGAATGGTCGGTCCACTCTGCGCACCACCGAGGCCAGGATGTCCGGCGTCGCGGCGAGCTGGATCGAGGACAGCCCATCCGCACGTGGGATCTTGGATTGGGCGGCGTCGGCAGGCCTGAAGTCGGCCACCGCCGCTGCCATGATGGCGATGTCGGGGTCGGTGCCTTCGACTGCGCCAAGCATCTCCTCAGCCGTCTCCACCCTGATCACCTTGGCGGCGGGGTGGACCGGCAGATCGGCGGTCGTGACCAGCGTCACGTCGTAGCCCCGTGCAACTGCGGCGTCGGCGATG
>JBMDXS010000032.1:0-17017 GCA_048595045.1 Acidimicrobiia bacterium | reverse complement strand
GGCCCTCGGAGCTCCTCGGTCGATTACTTCACTGGCACATTGAGCATGTTCGACGAGCATGGGTTCGTCGAGTTGATCCGACGTAACGACACGCGGCCGATCGTCCGATTGACGGTGTGATCAGAGCTCCCGCAGCCGAAGGGCTACATCTCGAATCCGGCCACCGACTCCAGCGCCGAGCCTCGTTCGCCTCGTCGTTTCCCCAGGGCGCGGAACACCAACCCGGCGACGGCGATCGCACCGATGGTGACCACCATGAGGATCGTGGCCAATGCATTGAGCGAGGGGGGCGGGGCGAGGCGGGCGCCGGAGTAGAGCTGGACCGGGATGGTCACCGATTCCGGGCCGCCGATCAAGAACTGACTGATCACGAAATCGTCGATCGAGATGGCGAAGACGATGGCCAGGCTGGCCAGAAGCGCCGGGGCCAGGAGTGGGAGGAGAACCCGCCGCATGGCCTGAAATGGGGAGGCGCCGAGATCCATGGCCGCCTCCTCGTAATCCCTGCCGATCGCGAACAGTCGTCCCCTGACCATGATCACCACGAATGAGATGGAGAAGGTGACGTGCCCCAGGAACTGGGTCCAGGTCCCGAACGGTACGAAGTCGTACACCTCGTCGAAGACCAGGAAAAGGGCAACTCCCATCACGATCTCCGGAGTGACCAGCGGGATCAGCATCAAGAGATTCGACGCTTTCACCCCACGGCCACGCCACCTGGCCAGACCCAACGCAAGGGCCACGCCAATTGGGGTCGCCACCAGCATGGTCAACAAGGCGAGGCGGACGCTTTGAGTCAGCGCAAAGCGAAGTGATTCATCGTAGAGAACCGACTCGGCGGCCTCGGGGGTGCCGACATACCAACGGGTGGAAAAGCCCTGCCAGGTGCTTCTCGATCGACCGGAGTTGAAAGAGAACAGGACCGCGATCCCTACCGGGACCAGGGACCAGAGGACGTAGAGCAGCGTCACGACTGGAAGGACCCTCGGCTTTCCCCAGGGATTCGTGACCCCCGTTTTCAACCGCGACCCGAGGGCGGTCATCGGCGGGCCTCCTCTGAGGCGCGGTTGATAGACCGCAGGTAATACACCATCAGCCCGGCGACGAAGATCATGAGGATGATGGTCAACGCCGCGCCCAAGGCACCCCCGCTCGTCGTCTGATTGAT
Source organism: Acidimicrobiia bacterium (assembly GCA_048595045.1). Taxonomy (GTDB): domain Bacteria; phylum Actinomycetota; class Acidimicrobiia; order Spongiisociales; family ZC4RG35; genus JARDZU01. The sequence continues at coordinate 15,849 of JBMDXS010000032.1, read as the reverse complement.
GAATTGGTCGATCGTGTTCCCGTACATCCGGGTGCGTGGTGAGCCCGACAGGAGGTTCGGCGTGTAGTAGTCGCCGAACATGGGGAGCATGATGATCACCAGGCCGCCCAGCACCCCGTAGCGTGAGAGCGGCCAGGTCACTCGCCAGAAGGTCTGCGCGCTGCTCGCCCCGAGGTCACGTGACGCCTCCAAGGTGGCCTCATCGATCCGATCGAGGGCTGCGAACAAGGGGAGGATGAAGAACGGGATGTATCCGTAGACCAGGCCCAGGACGACCACCAGATGATGGCCGGCCAGCCAATCGGGAGGGACGAACTCGACCGAGAACCAGGAGGCGATCGTGGTCAGCCAGCGGTTGACCTGGCCGTCGGGGCTGAGCAGGTTCACCCAGGACATCATCCGCATGAGGTAGTTGATCCAGAACGGGGCGAGGATCAGCAGCAGCCAGAGCCAGCGCCAGCGGCCGGCCTTGCGGGACACGAAGTAGGCCACCGGGTATCCGATGATCAGACACAGCAGCGAAGCGATGAAGACATAGGCGAGGGTCCGGAGGGCTATCAGACCGAGCTGCCCCCCGAACAGCTGGGCGAATGCCTCGCCCAGGATGGTCAAATCCCAATAGAGAGGATTCCACTCTGGTGTGGCTCGCTGCAGAATCGGGTCCAGCTGGCCCATGGCTACGGCGAATACGGCGTAGAAGGGGACCAGGAAGAACAGCGCCAACCAGAGCACCCCGGGAAGGGCGAAACCCGGCCAAACCCATCGTTTCTGCCCGACTGTTGCGTACTCCGCGCCGGAGGCGAGATTGGTGGGCATCGCCCGCTATGCCACCGGTTCAGCCACCCGAGTTGGCCCGGTTCCACTGCTCGACCCAGAGGGCCTCAGTGGCCGCATCGAGCGGTCCTTGGACCCAGGCCGAATCCAACTCGAAATCCTCGGGAGCGACCAAAGCCGGCTCCAGATGCGGGGCCAGCCATTCCTCGCTGATCAGGTAGTCGGCGGTGAGGCCGTTCTGTGGGGGCTGATATCCCACATATTCGAAGTTCTTCAAGGCGTTGGCCTCGTCGAGCAGGTAATTGAGGAAGGAGTGGGCCAAGACCGGCCGTTCCGACCCCTTGAGCACCGTCATGGTGTCGCTCGAGATCGGCCCGTTAACGGTTGACCCCTCGCTCTTGGCCGGCCATAGATAACGCGTGGTCCCCTCGTCCACACCTCCGGGCCAGAAATACTGCGAGTTGACCAGGTCACCCGACCACGCCTGATGGATGGCGTATCTTCCTTCGGGTAGCCCGGCGTAACTGCCGTCGATCCGATATCGGATATCAACCAGATCGATGAGCTCGACCAGTGCGTCGCCTGCCGCAACCAGTTCTTCCTCCGTCGCTTGGGACGGATCGGAGACCCCGTTGTGGAAGAGGGCGACGGGGATGACGTCGGTGAACGAGTCGAGCATCCCGATCACACCGCGGTACTTCTCATTCCAGAAGACGTCCCAGGGATTGGCCTGACCCTCGATGTCGGCGCTGTCCGCCAGGTCCACCCGCCACCCGATGCCCGTGGTGTACGTCACGTAGGGAACCGTGTACCTGGAGCCCTGGTCGTAGTAGGGGTCGGTCAGCTGGGGCCAGACATTGGGCTCTAGGTTGGGCAGGTAGTCGTGGTTCAGCGGCTGGATCAGGGACGCCGCCACCGCCACAGGGACCCGTTGTGAGGTGGGAAACCAGACGTCGAACTGGACCTCTCCCGAGGAGAGCCGGGCCAGCGCCTCTTCCTCATTGACGAACGTCGTCACCTGTATCTCCACCCCGAGTGCCTCTTCAGCGATGGGGAGGAGCTCCGGGTTCATGTAGTCCTCCCAGTTGTAGAGCAACAGGGGGCCTTCCTCGGGCTCCAGACCAGACTCGATCGCCGGGTTGTCGTCGAAGAGGGGCTGCTGCGCCGGGCTCCCCGGCGTCCCGATGGAGAGCTCGGCCTCGTCACCGCCCTCCCGCTCGGCACAGGCGGCGAGCAAGCTGGGCAGAGCAGGCAGGGCGATACCGAGAAGGGCGGCTCGCTGCAAGAAGTCCCGCCTCGTGTAGACCCTTCGACGGAGCTGGGGGCTCCAGTTCTCCCTGGGGTGATATGCCACGGTTACCTCCTCAAGACCGGACCAGACACTAAACCGCCATTCAGGGTTCGCGTCGCTCAAACACGGGTGTTGAGTGCCATCTCGACAAAAGCAATCGCCAGCGTTCTCATCCTTGCCGCGTCGACCGTCGGGTCACGGAGCATTACCTCGATGGCGAGGCCATCTAGAAGCGCAGCGAGCTGGATGGCGAAGTCTGACGAGTCGATGTCGTCGAACTCGCCGTCGGCGATGCCCTCCTCGACGACGGCCGAGATCTGATTTCGCCAGGATTCGTCGAGACGGGCCCGGGCCGCGGCCAGGGTGGGATCGTGACGGGACATCTCCCATGCCGCCGGCCAGAGCACCCATCCATCCGGCTCTCCGTCACCCCGAGACGGCTTGGGGCAGCTGGCCTCTATGAGGATTGCCAGTTTGGCGGCTGCCGACCCTGCCCTGTCCAGCTCGCCCTTCACCGCGTCGTGGAAGACCTGATCCTGATAGACCAGTGCTTCGGTGAGTAAGGCCGCCTTCGACGGGAAGTAATAGAGGATCAGGGCCGGGCTCGCCCCGATGTGATCGGCAATGTCGGCGATGCGAGTCTCGCACAGACCTCGGTCGGCGATGGTGGCACTGGTGGCCGCGAGTATCTCGGTGCGTCTGGTCTCGGTAAGGCTCGGTCTGGGGCTCACCGAGCAATCTTGGCACAGGCACCGGCTTCATTGCAGCGGTCCGACGGCCGCCTCTACCCTGAATAGTCGTTCAGATTGCGGCACCAGTGATATCCCTCGACTCCATGCTCCGCGCACGCTCGGTGGCCATAGTCGGCGCCAGTGAGCGTCCCGGCTCGGTAGGTGACCAAACGGTGCGTCAGCTCGTCTCGGGTGGCTTCGCCGGCCAGGTCTATCCGGTGAATCCCCGGTACCCGGAAGTGCACGGCCTGCCCGCGTACGCCTCAGTCGACGCCATCGACTTGACACCCGACCTGGTCGTCCTGGCCGTGGCCAACGACCAGCTCGAGACCGAGATGGAGAAAGCCCTCGAGGTTGGCGCCCGTTCGGTGGCCATTTTCGCCAGCTGTCAGGGGGAGGCTCGCCAGGGGGGGCCGCTGCGGGATCGTCTGAGGGACCTTGCCGATGAGACGGGTGTGCCCATCTGCGGCGGAAACGGGATGGGCTTCCTGAACATCGAGGACGGCCTTCGCATCTGCGGCTTCTATCAGCCCGAGGACCTCCACGCCGGCGCCGTCACCTTTCTGAGCCACTCCGGCTCGCTCTTCTCGGCAATGCTCCACAACCGGCGTGGCATTCGTTTCAATCTCGTCGTTTCCACCGGGCTCGAGATCAACACCACCATGGCCGACTATCTGACCTGGGCACTCGGCCTGGAGAGCACGCGGGTGGTCTCGATGTTCCTCGAGACGATCAGGGATCCGGGCGTATTCCGCCACGCCCTGCATCTGGCCGAGAAAAGCCACATCCCGGTGGTGGCCCTGAAGGTCGGCGCCAGCAGTAGGGCGCGGGAGGCGGTGGCGACCCACTCCGAGGGGATCGCCGGTGACGACGCGGTGTATGAAGCCCTTTTCGAAGCCCACGGTGTGCACCGGGTGTGGACCATGGAAGAGATGGCCGACACCATCGAGCTGTTCTCAGCCGGCCGCGGGGCGACCGCGCCCGGCCTCGGCGCGGTGCACGACTCGGGTGGAGAGCGTGCGCTCCTCATCGACACGGCTCACCGGGTGGGTGTGTCCCTTCCCGATTTGGCACCCGTCACCAGCGAGCGGATCGCCGCCGTGCTCGACCCTGGCTTGGTGGCGGTCAATCCGATCGATGCCTGGGGTACGGGACGTGATGCCGAAGGGGTGTTCGTCGAGTGTCTCGATGCCCTGGCCGAGGATCCGGCGATCGGAGCCCTGGCCTTCTGTGTCGATCTCACTGCCGAGGAGAAGCCGGACTACGCCTACTCCAACGCTGCCTTCGCGGTGGCAGGTAGGACCGAGAAGCCGCTGGTTGTGATGAGCAACCTCTCCAGCGCGGTCGACGAATTCCAGGCGGGGAGGCTCCGCGACGCCGGTGTGCCAGTCCTGGAAGGCACCGAGACCGGTCTTCTCGCCATCCGTCATCTGATCGATCACGGCAGCCGTCGGCGCTCCCCTCCCCTTTCCGGCGCCCGCATCACCGCTGTCTCCGACCCCACTCCCGGGTTGGGCGGAGAGGCCTCGGCGCTGCGCATGCTCGCCGCCTACGGGATCCCGGTGCCGGTCTTGGAAACAGTGTCCGACCCAGACGGTCTTTTCGCCGCCGCCGGCCGAATCGGCTATCCCATCGTCCTCAAGACCGCCTCCCCGGTGGGCCACAAGACGGAGGCCGGCGGGGTGGTGACCGGAATCGTCGACGAGACCGGTCTCCTGGCCGCTTTCGGGGAGATCACGACGAAACTGGGGCCACAGGTGATGGTGGCTGAGCAGGTCCCACCAGGCGTCGAGGTCGCCCTGGGGATGGTGGACGACCAGCAGTTCGGGCCGGTGGTACTCGTCTCCGCCGGGGGCAGGCTGATCGAACTGCTGGGAGACAGGGTGGCCTTGTTACCGCCGGTCGACGTGCCGGCTGCACTCGGGGCTCTCGACCGTCTTCGCATGCGTCCCTTGCTCGATGGGTTTCGCGGCGGCCCACCGGCGCAGATCCACAAGCTGGCAGACGTCGTCGTTCGCTTCTCCGAACTGGCCATCGACGCCGCTGGGCAGATCGCCGGGATCGACGTCAATCCGGTCATCGCCGGGCCGGAGAGGACGGTGGCCGTGGACGCCCTGATGACTCCGACATGAAAGAGTCGGCTCTGCTCGTCGATGACGTGGGGGCGGTTCGCCGTCTCACCCTGAATCGACCCGCCAAGCTGAACGCCCTCGACTCGGAGCTGGTCGGCGCACTGTCGGCGGCTCTGGCCGGGGCCGCCGAAGCCGACTCGGTTCGAGTTCTCGTGATCGCCGGTGCCGGTCGATCCTTCTGCGCGGGCTACGACTTGACCGAGGAGTCAGGTGGAGAGGAGCCCTTCGTCAGCCTCAGCAACGACCTGGGGCGATTGCTCGAGATTTTCGATCATCCCAAGCCCGTCATCGCACAAGTACAGGGGCATTGCCTGGCCGGGGGATGCGACCTGATGATGATGTGCGATCTATGCGTTGCCTCCGAGGACGCCGTCTTCGGCCAACCCGAGATCCGCTTTGGCTCGACCGTGGTAGCCCAGGTGATGCCGTGGCTGATCGGGGCTCGTCGGGCCAAGGAGCTGCTTCTCACCGGCCGTGACGATGTCACGGCGGAGGAGGCACACCGGATCGGTCTGGTCAACCGGGTGGCGCCCCGGGATCAGCTGGAGGGGGAGACCATGCGCTTGGCGAGACAGCTTGCCGTGGTCGACCCGATCGTCATGGCGCTCACCAAGCGTTCCATCAACGCCTCCTGGGAGAAAGCCGGGTTTCGCCAAGCCTTGATCGAGGGTGTCGCGCTCGGTGCCGAGATCGAAGACGCCCGGGCCCCGGAGCGGGAGGTGTTCGATCGCCTCGCCGCCGAGCAGGGTCTCAGAGCGGCGATACGTTGGCGCGAGGGGAGATTCGACTCCTGACCGGCGCCTGGACCGCGGGGATGGGATGCCTACTCCGTGCCGGGCTCGAGTGTCGGCGCCATGCGCCTCGCTATGTCTCCTCGGACCTCTGCGCATATCTCTGTGCGAGGACGATCGGGATGAACGTGATCAGCACCACAAAGACTGCGACGACATTGGTGACGGGGCGGCTGCGGGGCCTCACCAAGGAAGAGAAGATCCAGATCGGAAGCGTTTGCTGATTGCCGGCGGTGAACGTGGTGACGATGATCTCGTCGAAGGAGAGGGCGAAGGCGAGCATCCCCCCGACCAGCATCGCCGGGGCGAGCTGAGGGAGGAGGACGTGGCGAAACGTCTGCCAACCACGGGCGCCAAGGTCCATCGACGCTTCGAGCAGGTAGGGCGAGGTCCGTCGCATCCGGGCGATCACATTGTTGAAGGCGATCGCCACACAGAAGGTGGCATGACCGACCACCAAGGTCCAGAACGAGAAGGTGAGGTCTCCGAGGTTGATCGCCGAGCGGAGGGCGATCCCGGTGATGATCCCGGGCAGGGCGATGGGGAGGATTATGAAGAGACTGAGGGCGTCACGACCAAAGAACCTGCTTCGCCACACTGCCGCCGCCACCAGCGTCCCCAGCACCAGGGCGATGATGGTGGCCACCAAGGCCACCCGCAGAGAGAGGCTCAAGGCGGCCCTGATGTCGGCATTGTCCATGGCCACCCCGAACCACTGGGTGGTCAGCCCGGGGGGCGGGAACCGAAAGCTCGCCTCCTCCGTCGTGAACGCATAGAGGAAGACAAAAAGGATCGGGATGTTCAGGTAGGCGAGGGTGAAGCCCGCCGCAAGCTTCAACCCGAGTCCGGCCCTGGCTCTCACAGCGCCTCGAACGCCCCGAATCTGCGGGCGGCGATCAGATACAGGGCCATGACCGCGATCGGCACGAAGGAGAAGGCAGCGGCCAACGGCAGGTTGCCGGCTACCCCCTGGTAGGAGTAGATGGCGAGGCCGATGAAGGGGCTGGAGTCCCCGATGACGGTCGGGATGATGTAATCCCCGAGGGTGAGGGAGAAGGTGAAGATCGACCCGGCCGCGACACCGGGGATAGCCATGGGCCAGGTCACCTTGCGAAACGTCAGCGCCGGCTTGCCGCCGAGATCGGCGGATGCCTCGAGGAGCGACCCGGGCACACGCTCCAAGGAGGCGTGAATCGGAAGGATCATGTAGGGCAGCCAGATGAATACGAAGACCATGAACTGGCCGAGATAGGAGACGGATAGGGACGGGCCGCCGATGCCGGGGGCGCCCAGCACGGCATCGAGCACGAAATCGAGCCCCAGGCGGTCGACGAACCAGCCGATCACGCCCTCGGCGGAGAGGATCAGCTTCCAGGAGTAGACCCGCACCAGGTAAGACGACCACAGCGGGACCAACACCAACAGGACCATCAGCGCCTTGATCCTTCGATTGGCGTAGCGGGCCATGTAGTAGGCAAGGGGGAATGCGAGGAGGACCGAGGCGATGGTCACTGCCAGGGCCATGGTCACTGTGCGCAGGATGACCGCGTTGTTGGCGTCGGTGAAGAGTGTCCGCCAGGTGTCGAGTGAGATGACCCTCTCCAACACACCAGAGAACGGATTGAGCCGATAGAAGCTCTGCAGGAGCAGCGAGACGAGGCTGCCGCCGTAGACGATGACCAGCCACAACACCGGCAGCCCGAGCAGCAGCAAGAGACGCAGGCGAGGACGTCTGTGCAGGTAGGTCGATACCCGGTGCGTGACCGGGGGGCGTGACGAGGTGTCGGTCATCGGATCGGGTCGTGGGGGGGGGCGGGTGCCGCTCCCCACGACGGAGCGTCATCTCCCGCCGATGACAGCCAAGTAGTCGGTCACCCACCGGTAGTAGGGGACACACGCCCCCGCCTCCGCGGTGCCGTTGCAGTCGTCGGTCGGGGTCTTCCAGAACAGGATCTCGTCGAACGACTCGCTCCCGTTGTTGGCGCAGCCCTCGTCCCCGAGCAACTCGTTGCCCTCACATGCGGCCGGCACCGCCGGCACGGTGCCGAACCAGGCGGCCAGGTCACCCTGGAGCTTGGTGTTGAGCGAGTGCTCCATCCACATGTAGGCGCAGTTCGGGTTGGGGGCGTTGGTGCTCAACATCGTCGTGTCCGCCCAGCCGGTGGCACCTTCCACCGGGACCACCTTGTCGATCGGGGCGCCGCTGGCCTGGAGCACGTTGGTCTGGAACGGCCAGGTCGATGAGGCGGCAACCCCCTCGTTGGTGAAGTCGTCGATCTGGATGAAGGCATCGTGCCAGTAGCGCCCGATCAGCTCCCGCTGCTGCCGGAGCAATTCGAGCGATGCCTGGTATTGATCCTCGTTGAGCTGATACGGGTCCTCGATGCCCAGGTCGGGTTGCGTCGCGCTCAGGTAGAGCGCGGCGTCGGCGATGTAGATCGGGCCGTCATAGGCCTGCACCCGGCCCGTGTTGGACTCCCCGTCGGGCAGGGTCGTCTCTTCGAAGACCACACTCCACGAGTCGGGCGGGGTGTCGCCGAACACCTCGGTGTTGTAACCGAGGACGTTGAAGCCCGAGGAGTACGGGGTCCCGTAGTGCACGCCGTCGACGGTGTGCCACTCGGCGTCCTGGAGCCGTGGGTCGATCGTGTCCCAGCTCGGGATCAGGTCGATGTTGATCGGCTGGACCGCGCCACCCGCGATCATTCGGAGACTGGAGTCACCCGATGCGGTCACCAGGTCGTACTCGTCGGATCCGGTCATCAGCGCCACCATCTCGTCCGAGGTCCCCGCGATCTTGTTCTCGACCGCACATCCGGTGTCAGCCTCGAACTCGGTCACCCAGTCGAATGCGGGGTCGGTTTCGCCGCGCTCGATGTAGCCGGCCCAGGACACGATGACGACATTGCCCTCTCCCTCGCCGATCTCGGTTGGCAGCTCGGCGGCCCCTTCCTCGCCCTCCCCGCCCTCTGCGCCGTCACCCGAATCGCTCGTGCATGCCGCGGTCACCACGGCGAGCACGACCGCCAGGATCAGTGCCTTCGCTCTCATATCGTTGGTTCCTCCTCTGTTGTCTCATTGCCGGCCCCGGCCAACGCCGGGGCCCTGTCGTCTGCCGGACCGGCTGGAGGGACCTCCTCGAGCGGGCGGCATGAGCTCTTGGGCCAGGTGACTTTGACCGGCAGTCCGATCTGCTGCTCGGCATCACTCCGGCCCGTTGCCGTGTTTTGACTTGCCACCTCGATGATCGTTCCGCCGATGTCGACCCGGAAGCGGGTGTACATGCCCAGGTAGACCGCCTCGACGACCGTCCCCTCGGCCGAGTAGGAACCCTCGGGAGGAGGTGCCCCGGGTGGTCCCATGGTCAGCTTCTCGGGCCGTACCGTGAACGGCCGACTCGATCCGGTGAGCTGCTCGGCCAGAGGACCGCTGACGACATTCGAGGTGCCCACGAAACCGGCGACGAAGGCGTTTCGCGGGCTCTCGTACACCTCGGAAGGTGTACCCACCTGCTCGACGCTGCCGTGATTGAACACGGCGAGCCGATCGCTCATGGTCAGCGCCTCCTCCTGATCGTGGGTGACGTAGATGAAGGTGATTCCGACCTCCCGTTGGAGGGTCTTCAACTCGAGCTGCATCGCCTGACGAAGCTTGAGGTCGAGAGCGCCCAAGGGCTCGTCGAGCAGCAGCACCTTGGGGCGGTTGATCAGGGCGCGGGCCAGCGCCACCCGTTGACGTTGCCCGCCGGACAGCTGGCTCGGCTTGCGATCGCCAAAGGCCTCCAGGTGGACCATCGCCAGAGCCCTGGCCACCCTTTCGGACCGCTCTGCCTCGGCCAGCTTTCTCACCATGGGCCCGTAGCCCACGTTCTGTGCCACCGTCATGTGGGGGAACAGCGCGTAGTCCTGGAAGACGGTGTTGACGTCCCGGTCGTAGGGGGGAACGCCAGTGACGTCGCGCCCGTGCAGGAGGACGCGCCCCCGATCCGGCTCCTCGAATCCCGCGATCATCCGAAGACAGGTCGTCTTGCCGCTCCCGGATGGGCCGAGCATGGAGAAGAACTCCCCGTCCGCGATCTCCAGGGAGACGCCGTCGACAGCGACCACATCCCCGAACGCCTTGGCCACGTCGTCGAGAACGACGGAGGCCATCAGCACTCTCCCTGGAAGCGCGCGCGGACCACGGGGAGCAGGATGGCCTCCCTCAGGTGACCGTGCCTGTCACATCCGGCTGTTGTGACGTCGATGCGTCACCCGTCGTCTCGGCCACCTTCGTCGTGCCGTAACCCTCGGATTCGGGATGCCCGTGCTCACCCCTGGTGAGGGCGAACTCCTCTTCGGGAGACAGGACCAGCTTGTTCCTTCCCGACAACCCGAAGTAGAGAAGACCAAGCACGAACCAGATCGCCACCCCATAGACCCCGGGCAGATACGCATCGTTCAGGAACAGCGCGATCAGCGCCACCAGCGCGATCACGCCGGCAACTGCCGCACCCGCGACCCCGACCGGGCTCCGGTAGGGGCGCTCGATGTTCGGCATCTTGCTGCGGAGGCGAATGAAAGCCAGCATCTGCATGAAGTATGAGATCACGGCTCCGAAGACGGCCATGCTGAGCAGGGCTGCCCCGGCCGTGCCCTCGTACTGGCTGTCGAGCAGGAATGCCAGCGCGTAGCCCACGACCGCGCCCAAGAGGAGCGCCACCCAGGGTGTCTTCCGCTTCCCGTGGGTGATCGACATCCAGTGTGGGAAATAGCCGGCCCGGGACAGCGAATAGATGTTCCTCCCATAGGCGTAGATGATGGTGTGGAAGCTGGCGATCAACCCGGTGAGGGCGAACAACCCGAGGATCGCCGCGCTCTCCGTGCCCAGGATCGCCCTGAAGCCGTCCAGCAGGGGCTCTCCCGAAACCCTGATCTCCTCGGCCCCGTTGACACCGGTGTTGAGGAACAGGACCCCCATACCGGTGATGACCAGTGTCCACAGACCCCACATGGTCCCCCTTGGCACGTCCCGCTTCGGGTCCATCGACTCCTCGGCGGCGAGGGGTAGCTCCTCTATGGCCAGGTAGAACCAGATGGCGAAGGGCAAGGCGGCGAAGATCCCTCCGACTCCGAAGGGGAGGAACGAGGTCCCACCCGCCTCCGCGGTGATGTTGGTCAGGTTGGCAGCGTCGAAGTTGGGGATGGCCAGGACGAAGAACACCGCCAGCACCGCCAACGAGATGAGGCAGATGGCGACAGAGAAGCGCATCGTGGCCTCGATCCCGATGATGTTGAGCCCGACGAAGACGGCATAGAAGATGAGCCACCACCAGGGAAGGCCGAGCTCGAGCCCGAAGAGGTCGTTGAACACGCTCTGTGCGTAGATCGACGCGAAGTAGACCACCACCACCGGGGTGACGACATATTCGATGTTCTCGGCGAGACCGGTGATGAACCCTCCCCACGGCCCCATGGCGGAGCGTGAGAACGAGTACGCCCCCCCGGTGTGGGGAAGTGCAGGTGACATCTCCGCGATCGAGTAGCACAGCCCGATGTACATGATCGTGATGACGATCGTGGCGATGAACAGGCCACCGAAGCCGCCGACGTCGAGACCGAAGTTCCAGCCCGAGAAGTCGCCCGAGATGACTGCGGCCACGCCGAGCGCCCACAGCATCCACACCCCGGCGTGACGTTTCAGACCTCTCTGCTCGAAGTACTGCTGGTCGACGTCTCGGTAGGTAACCGAGCCGACCTTGCGTTCGGTCGACATTGACGTACCTCCCTTTGGTGCGTGGCAGCGAGAATAGGAATGCGTCGATGTCCGATGCCGTCTGCAGGCCCTTTTTTTGACTGGTCGTTCAGGGGCCGCGTTGGACCGTTTCGGCCTACTCTCCTGGGCACCGACCGAAGGTCAAAGGAGAGCGGCGCATGGGCGAACTGCGGGGCATGATCAGCATGGAGGAACTGGAGTCCCTCGTCGAATCGGGCGAGGTCGACACCGTGGTGACCGCCTTCACCGACCACTATGGTCGGGTGCACGGGAAGCGCTTCTCGGCGGAGCACTTCCTCGATGAGGTCTTCGACCACGGCACCCACGGCTGTGACTACCTGCTCACGGTGGACATGGAGATGGAGCCTGTGCCGGGATACACCTATGCCAGCTGGGACCTCGGCTACGGCGACTTCCACATGGTCCCTGATCTGAGCACCCTCCGGGTCGCCACCTGGCTCGATCGAACCGCCTTCGTGCTCTGTGACCTGGAGGACCCCAGGACCCACGATTTGGTCACGGTGGCGCCGCGCACGATCCTGCGCCGTCAGCTGGAGGCAGCGGCCGAATCGGGCTACACGGCGAAGGGAGCCTCAGAGCTCGAATTCTTCCTTTTCGAGGATTCCTATCGCCAGGCTGCTCAGAAGAAGTACGACGCGATGCGGCCCGCCGGCTGGTACATCGAGGACTATCACCTCCTCCAGGGCACCCGGGAGGAGTACTACAACGCCGAGGTGAGACGACACCTCTCTGCATCGGGTATCCCCGTCGAGAACTCGAAGGGGGAGTGGGGCCGTGGCCAACACGAGATGAACATCCGCTTCACCGAGCTCCTCGGCATGGCCGACCGCCACACGATCATGAAACAGGCGATGAAGGAGATCGCCGACGGGATCGGGGTGTCGGTCACCTTCATGGCCAAGCCGGACATGACGGAGGCCGGTTCGTCGTGTCACCTTCACGTCAGCCTCTGGTCAGGGGATGACAACACCTTCCCTGGCGATCAGGAATTCGGTCCGGTGCATGGCTCGGACGAGTTCCGCTGGTTCCTGGGCGGGTGGATGGCCCACGTCCCCGAGCTCATGGTCTTCTACGCCCCGACTATCAACTCATACAAGCGGTATCAAGACGGGTCCTGGGCCCCGACCCGGCTCGGCTGGAGCTACGACAACCGCACCGCCGGGTTCCGGGTCGTGGGCCACGATCAGAGCCTGCGCATCGAATGCCGGATCCCCGGGGCCGACACCAACCCCTATCTGGCTTACGCCGCGGTGCTCGCCGCCGGGCTCGACGGCATCGCCAACAAGATCGAGGCGCCCGAGATCTTTCTCGGCGACGTCTATCAGGCCCAGGAGCTGCCCCGGGTGCCTTATACGCTCAGAGAGGCGACCGAGCTCTTCGCGTCGTCGGAGTTCGTCAAGCAGGCGTTCGGGTCCGAAGTCCAGGAGCACTACACCCATTTCTTCGAGACCGAGCAAAAGGCATTCGACAACTCGGTGACCGACTGGGAGCGCTGGCGCTACTTCGAGCGGATATGAGCGGCCGTCTCCAGGACAAGGTCGCGCTGATCACCGGCGCCGGTTCCGGGATCGGGAGGGAGACCTCGCTCCTGTTCGCCGCAGAGGGGGCCCGGGTGCTCGCCGTGGATCTGAACCGCGAGGCGGTCGAGGAGACGGTGGAGAAGGTACAGGCGGCGGGAGGAGAGGCGACGGCGCACCTGGCCGACGTCTCCGCCGCCGAACAGAGCGAGGCCATGGTGACGGCGGCGGAGACTGCTTACGGGCGTCTCGATGTCATGTTCAACAACGCCGGGATCATGCACTCCGACGACGACGATGCGGTGTCCACCGATCTCGGGGTCTGGGACCTCACCATGGACATCAATGCCAAAGGGGTTTTCCTCGGCTGCAAGTACGGGATCCCGGCGCTACGCCGTGCCGGTGGCGGATCGATCATAAACACCGCCTCGTTCGTGGCCCTGCTCGGGGCGGCCACGCCCCAGGTGGCCTACACCGCGTCGAAAGGGGCGGTCCTGGCCATGACCCGCGAGCTGGCGGTGGTGCATGCCCGGGAGAACATCAGGGTCAATGCCCTCTGCCCGGGCCCGCTTCGCACCGAGTTGCTGATGAAGTTCCTCGACACCGACGAGAAGAAGCAGCGCCGTCTGATCCACATCCCGATGGGGCGCTTCGGAGAGGCGGCAGAGATGGCCAAGGCGGCGCTCTGGCTCGCCTCCGACGAGTCGTCCTACGTCACGGGGACCGAGTTCGTGGTCGACGGCGGGATCACCGCGGCCTACGTCACCCCGGAGTGAGCACCCACCATCCCTTCGTCGACGGTGAGCCTCACGCCGGTTCGGGTGGGGAGGCGCCGATTCACAACCCGGCCACTGGTGAGCAGATCGGGTCGGTGAGCCGGGCCGATAGGGCCGAGGTGGGACGTGCGGTCGAGATCGCACGCCAGCGTTTCGACGAGGGGACGTGGCGCAAGGCACCGGTGCGACGGCGAAGAGATGTCCTCCGGGCAATCGCCGATTTGATCCGGGCTGATCAGGAGCGCCTCGCCGGTCTGGAGTCGGCCAACGCCGGCAAGCCCATCACCTCGGCCAGGGGCGAGATTGGCGCCGTGGCGACCACCTTCGACTACTACGCAGGAGCCGTCGACAAGTTTCACGGCCAGACCATCCCCGGGAACGCCAACGGGACATTGATGACCTTTCGCGAGCCGATCGGAGTGTGTGCCGCCATCACTCCCTGGAACTTCCCGATGCTCATCCTGGGTTGGAAGGTGGCTCCCGCCCTGGCCATGGGCAACTCCGTCGTGGTCAAGCCGGCCGAGTTGACCCCGCTCACCGCTCTCGCCTTGGCCGAGTTGGCCCTGGAGGCTGGGCTCCCGCCGGGGGTGCTCAATGTCGTCACCGGTCGAGGGTCCGAAGCCGGTGAGGCATTGGCTCGCCATCCCGATGTGCGGAAGATCTCCTTCACGGGGTCGACAGTGGTCGGCGCCGGGGTGATGGCGGCGGCTGCCCCCGACATCAAGCGGGTCTCGCTCGAGCTGGGCGGGAAGTCGGCCGGGATCGTGTTCGCCGACACCGACCTCGACACCTGTGTCGAATCGTCGATCTTCGCCGTCTACGACAATGCCGGTCAGGACTGCTGCGCCCGGAGCCGGCTGCTGGTGGAGGAGTCGGTGGCCGATGAGTTCGTCGGCAGGTTCGTCGAGCGGGCCGGGGACCTGACGATGGGGGACACGGCCGACGAGACGACCGAGATGGGCCCGCTCATCACGCCGGCTCAGCGAGAGTCGGTGGAGCGTTACATCCAGCTCGGGATCGATGAGGGGGCAAAGCTCGTCTGTGGCGGGGAGCGGGTGGGCCAGGTTGGGAACTACCTCTCTCCGGCGGTGTTCACCGGCGCCGGCTCGGAGATGAAGATCGTGCAGGAGGAGATCTTCGGGCCGGTGGTCGCGGTTAGCACGTTCGCCGACGAGGACGAGGCGATCGGGCTCGCCAACGACTCGATCTACGGGTTGTCAGGGTCGATCTGGACCAGGGACATCGGCCGGGCGCTCCGAGTTGCGAGAGGGCTTGAAACGGGGATGCTCTCGATCAACTCGTCATCGAGCGTGCACATCGAGGCCCCTTTCGGCGGGGTGAAGGCCTCCGGCATCGGCCGCGAGCAGGGCATGGCGGCGCTGGAGCACTATTCGGAGTACAAGTCGGTCTTCATCGCCAACGACTGACCTCGCGCCAGAATGATCGGATGAAGCTAGGGCTGCTCGTCTGCGACCATGTCCGCCCCGAGCTCATGTCTGTCTCCGGGGACTATCCCGACATGTTTCGCAGATTGTTCGAGGGTCACGGCGACGTGGAGTTGGTCTCCTACGACGCCATCAATGGCGAGATTCCGGACGACCCTTCGGTGTGTGACGCCTGGATCACCACCGGCTCACGACACTCGGTCAACGACGATGAGGCTTGGATCCGCCGTCTGGAGGAGTTCGTCAGGGACGTCGAGGTGGCGGGCGTTCCCTTCGTCGGCATCTGCTTCGGCCATCAGTTGATCGCCAAGGCGCTCGGCGGCACCGTGGTCGAGTCCGACCGGGGCTGGGGGATCGGGATCAAGGAGGTCGAGGTCAGGGACGGTCTCGGGCTTGGCGACACGTATCGGATCCTCAACAGCCACCAGGATCAGATCGAGCGCATCCCACCCGGCGCCGAGGTCCTCGGCTGGAACGAGCACTGTCCTGTGGCGATGCTGGGCGTGGGTGACAGCATCGTCGGCATCCAGGGTCACCCTGAGTTCGAGAAGGGTTACTCGAAGGCCCTCATGGAGATGCGTAGGGGCAACGTCATCTCGGAGGACACCGTAGATGCC
>JBMDXS010000031.1:0-4146 GCA_048595045.1 Acidimicrobiia bacterium | reverse complement strand
GACCTTCGTCTGCAATGCGCTGGATGATCGCTCGATGGGCAGCTCGGCTGGCGTCCATGCGGTTCCTCCATGCGGCACCCAGGTCTTCGTCCTGGTACTGGGCGGCTTCGAGTACTTGCGCGACTGAGTCGATCTTCGAGTGGTAACGGCTGTGCAACTCAACGGCGCGTTCCAATGCTTCGGCACCGGTCGGAGCGTCGAACACGTGTGCTAACAGTTGCTCGAAACCGAGACTCTCAGGCATGTACTGGACCAGCGCGAGGAGCAGCCCGGCCCTGTCCCCAAAGTGCAGGTATACGGTCTGACGGGACACGCCAGCTCGCTCAGCGGCATCGACAAGCCTGACACCCGACCCGCGTTCTTCGATGAGCTCCCATGTGGCCCTGAGAATCCGATGTCGCGTCTCCGGGTCACCATAAATCACCTCAACACTTGACATGACGTAAACCTAACAGATAAGGTCAGTTGACAGCGTGTAAACCTGAAGGGTATGAATGAGCCGCCATATGAACGGTGTAACTGCGTCAGAGCGTGTCGGGACTGTGGTCGTGGGTGGTGGTCAGTCGGGGCTTTCGGTCGGGTATCACTTGGCACAGCGTGGTCTCGACTTCGTGATACTGGATGGAAACCAGCGGATTGGTGACGCGTGGCGAAAGAGGTGGGATTCGCTCCGCCTGTTCACTCAGGCCCGATTCAGTGCTCTACCGGGGATGCCCTTCCCCGCCCCGGGTACGTCATTTCCGACCAAGGACGAGATGGCCGACTACCTCGAGGCCTATGCGGCCCGCTTCAAGCTGCCTATCCGAACCGGCGTCAGAGTGGACCGCCTCTCAAAGCAGGGGGACCGGTTCCTCCTGACCGCGGGCGCCCGACGCTTCGAAGCCGAAAACGTCGTCGTGGCGATGTCGAGCCACGAGCGCCCCTGGGTGCCTCCGTTGGCCCAGGAGCTCGATCGTGGGCTCGTCCAGTTGCATTCCGCCGATTATCGAAACACCTCCCAGCTTCGGAACGGAGGCGTCCTTGTGGTAGGAGCGCACGATTCGGGGGCCGAGATCGCCCTAGACGTGGCGAGTGAGCATTCGACCTGGCTGTCGGGGAGAGACCCGGGACATGTCCCATTCCGCATCGACACCGCGGTCGGGCGGCGTATCGGAGTGCCTTTGGTGATGTTCATGTTCCACCGTGTCCTCACTGTGAACACGCCGATCGGACGCAGAATGCGACCCAAACTCCTCCGTCACGCCGGACCAGTCGTCCGAGTCAAACACAAGGACCTCGCCGCTGCCGGCGTCAAAAGAGTCCCCAGGGTCGTTGGCGCGCGAAACGGGCTCCCGGTCCTCGAGGATCAACGGGCCCTCCAAGTGGCCAACGTCATCTGGTGCACGGGGTTCCGTCCCGATTTCTCCTGGATCGACCTGCCCGTGTTCGCGGACGACGAAGTAGAACCGAAGCACCAGCACGGGATTGTCGGCACCCAACCGGGTCTCTACTTCGTTGGCCTGTTCTTCCTGTACGCGGCCTCGTCGGGATTGGTTGGTGGCGTCGGGAGGGACGCCGAACGCGTCGTAGCGGCCATCACATCCCGGACAGGCGCAGATCGTCCCGCGCACGACCAGCATCCGGCCGCCAGCATGGTTGACCCCTCCGGCCCGCCACCTCCAGGCGAACAAGCGGCGGAGATGTCATGAGCAGACCAGCGCGGATGACCGACGGCACAGCTCAGAGCTAGCGTTCTGGCCCAGGAGTGGGTTTGGCGGAGATAGGAAGGTGAGAGATATGAGGACCAAAATCGATCCGGAAGGCACCGAAATCGAAGCAATCCACGACCTGGTCGACTTCTCGGGGAAGAAGGTGCTCGAAGTGGGGTGCGGTGACGGACGACTGACCTGGCGGTACGCCGACCGGGCCGCAGAGGCCCTGGCCCTTGACCCCAACGCAGAGAAGATCCATCGGGCAATCGCCAACACTCGCGAGTCACACAGATCCAAAGTGGAATTCCGCGTAGCCAACGTAGCCGACGCTGAGCTGCCTGATCAGGCCTTTGACGTCGCTGTCCTCTCCCATTCTTTGTGATGCATCGAATCGGAGGGCGTGGTCCACGCCCTGAGACGGATACATGGTTCGCTCCAACCGGAAGGTCTGTTGCTCGACCTGCATCCACAGCCAGAGCGCGTTGGCGTGGAAGTGTGGCAGTGCGGACGAGTCGAACGTCTGGGCCACCTCGAGGATGAGGAGGATGTCACTGACATCCTCGATGCTCGCCGCCTACTGGACCAAGTCGAAGCTGACGGCTGGTTCCTCACCGAGCGCCGAAAGTTCTTCGACCTGCTCTCCCACTTCCCAAGCACAGAAGATTGGATTGAGTATCAAGCGCGGGAGGGATACACAACTGTCATCCCGGAGGAGGTGCTCGCCTCTGCCGACCGGATGCTTGCCAGCAAAGACGGTGAGTTCGTCGTCCGAGAACCCATCCGGGCTTCGTTACTCAAACGCCTCCCGAGACCAGGAAGCGGGTCACAACACAGGACTTGATGCACTTCTGCAGCGGTGGCTGCCCAGCAGGAAGCTTGAGCGGGCGAGCCCTGATCGATCATCACGTGCGGTGGTGTCGTTGGCGTTCGAACACGACGTCCCGGGGAAGTGATGTGGTTGAGTGGAAACAACGCCGACAGTCTCGAAGGCAGTGGAATTACATTCGGGAGCTAGGTGACCTGGTCCATCTCATCGGTTCTCAACATCGGAGCGGTCGCGAGCGACAACGAGGACCTGGCTCTGCAGAAGCGGATGCTGGTAGGAGCATCGGCTTTGGTATTGGTGGCCGCTGTCGTCTGGAGCGTGATCTACGCCCTGCTCGACGAGCCGCTCGCTGCAATGATCCCTGGCGGCTACGCCGTGATCACAGCCGTCAACCTCTACCTCTTTTCCAGGACGAAGCGCTACCGGTGGTTCCGGGCAACGCAACTCGTCCTTTACTTGGTGCTTCCGTTCCTTCTCCAATTGGCACTGGGGGGCTTCGTAGGGGCATCGGCGGTGATCCTGTGGGCGGTACTCGCTCCACTGGGCGCGTTGGTGATGCAGGGGCGTCGGGAGGCCGTTCGGTACATGGTCGCCTATGGGGTGTTACTCGTGGTGAGTCTGCTCCTCCAACCGACCATGGCCATCGACAACAACCTCAGCCCCACAGCAGTCGGGTTCTTCTTCCTGTTCAACGTTCTCGCCGTCTCGGGGATCGCATTCATGATGCTCAACTACTTCGTCGGTCAACGAGACCGGATCCAAGGGGAGTTGGAGGTAGAGCGGTCGCGATCTGATGACCTTCTACGCAACATTCTCCCCGAGGAGGTAGCCGCTGATCTCAAACACCACGGGAAGACGAAGGCGAAGTGGTTCGAAAGCGCCTCGGTGCTCTTCGCCGACCTGGTCGGTTTCACTCAGATCGCCGAGAGATCGACACCTGAGGAGCTGGTTGCGAAACTGAACGAGATCTTCACTGCCTTCGACGAGATAGCCAGCCGACATGGCATCGAGAAGATCCGCACAATCGGAGACGCCTACATGGCGGCATCCGGAGTGCCGGTGGAGCTTACGGACCACGCCGAGCAGATGGCGCGAGCTGCCCTGGACATGAGGGACTTCGCTTTCGGATTCGATGGCGTCGACTTCCGGTTCGGCATCAGCTCTGGGCCCCTCGTGGCGGGAGTGGTGGGAACCTCCAAGTTTCAATACGACATCTGGGGTGACACTGTCAACACCGCTAGTCGGATGGAATCCTCCTCTGAATCGGGACGAATTCAGGTATCGGAGGCGACATACATGTTGATTCACACTCGATTCGAGTGCGTACCTAGGGGGACGGTGGACATCAAGGGCATGGGGGCGATGAAGACCTGGTATCTATTCGGCGAGACAACGACCTCCTAGGCGCCCCGAACACGGGTGATCGGGCCCACGGGTAGCGGCGATCATGAGCAGCGCCATGACGTCCGGCACCACACGGAGCCACCGGGGGCGTGTCCGCTTCAGCATGAGATCGGGGACATCCAACAGGCGACGGCCACGAAGACGGTGCACGCTGACACCAAGATGTCGGGTCTTTGCGGGGTTTCGAGGAGGGCCTGAATGCCGGATCCGCGGGTGAGATCTGCC
>JBMDXS010000030.1:0-15518 GCA_048595045.1 Acidimicrobiia bacterium | reverse complement strand
AGTCGCTTCTTGCCCTGCGTGTCGAACATGATCTCAGCCTCGGCCATGTCACCGGTCCCGACCACCTCCCGCACCGTGCCCAGCCCCCACTTGTCGTGCCGAACCCGATCCCCGGGACCGATCTGGCCGGAGCTCACCGTGGTCCGCGGGCCAACGGAAGCCGCCCGCTCCGAGGCGCTGCGCCGGGCCCGCTTCCCCGCCTTCTCCTGTAGGCCCTCGGGGATCTCGGTGAGGAATCGGGAAGGGGGGTTGTAGTTCGAGCCACCGAACAGCATGCGACTCCAGGCCGAGGTCAGATAGAGCCGATCCTGGGCCCGGGTTATCCCGACATATGCCAGGCGTCGCTCCTCTTCGAGCTCGCCCGGGTCACCGAGTGATCGCAGATGGGGGAAGACGCCATCCTCCATCCCGACGATGAACACAGCGGGGAACTCGAGGCCTTTGGCGGTATGCAACGTCATCAGGGTCACCGCCCCGGCCCCCTCTTCCCACTCGTCGATGTCGGCGACCAGGGCCGTGGTCTCGAGGAAGACCTCCAGTCGGCGCAGGTTGTCGAGCGCGTCGAATTCCTCATCGCCGATCACCGCTCCTTCGTTGGAGGTCTCGAACTCGGCGGCGACTCCGACCAGCTCACGAAGGTTTTCGACCCTGCCCATGGCCTCGATCGTCTGCTCGGCTTCCAATGCCGCCAACATCCCGGTGTCGGCGAGAACCGCCGAGACCGCGGACTCGACTCCCTCGTCCTCGGTTGCCTCACGCAGCCTGTCCATGATGGCGACGAACTCGGAGGTCGCGGTCTGGGCTCGGGCGTTGAGCTGTGTGATCTCACGGGCCTGGCGCAGCCCTCCGGCGAAGCTGATCTTCCGGGCCTGGCTGAACCGATCGATGTGGGCGATGGTGGTGTCGCCGATGCCCCGGCGCGGCTCGTTGATGATCCGCTTCAACGAGACTTCGTCTTCGGGATTCACCACGGCTCGGAGATAGGCGATGGCGTCCTTGATCTCCTTACGGTCGTAGAACTTGACCGATCCGACCACCGTATAGGGCACGCCCCGTCTCACCAGGACGTCTTCGACGACGCGGGACATGGCGTTGGTTCGATAGAAGACCGCCACATCGGACAGGTTGAAGCCCTCACCCTGGAGACGCTCGACCTCGTCGGCGACATAGCCGGCCTCGTCGTGCTCGTCCTCCGCCTCGTAGCGGACTATTGGGACCCCCGGGCCCCGGTCGGACCACAGGTTCTTCGGAGTTCGCTTGGTGTTGTTGGCTATCACCGAGTTGGCCGCATCGAGGATCGTCTCGGTCGACCGGTAGTTCTGATCGAGGATGACGATGCGGGCGTCGGGGTAGTCGACCTCGAACTCGCGGATGTTCCGGATGTCGGCACCCCGGAACCGGTAGATCGATTGATCGGAGTCCCCCACCACGCACAGGTTGCGATGGGCCTCGGTGAGTTGCTTGACCAGGACGTACTGGGCGCGGTTGGTGTCCTGGTACTCGTCGACCAGCACGTAGCGAAAACGCTGCTGATAGGTGGCGAGCACGTCGGGGAAGGCGCCGAACAGCTCCACCGTGACCATGAGCAGGTCGTCGAAGTCCATCGCCGAAGCGCCCAAGAGACGCTGCTGATAGAGGCGGTACACGTCGGCGACCTGCTCGTGATAGAAGCCATCGCCCTGATCGGCGAACGACTCGTAGTCGACCAGCTCGTTCTTCGCCTTGGAGATGACCGCTTTCATCGCCTTTGGCGGGAAACGCTTGGGATCGAGGTCCAGGTCCTTGAGCACCAGATTCATGAGACGGAGCGAATCCGCCTCGTCGTAGATGGAAAAGCCCGACCTGTAACCGAGTCGGGATGCCTCCCGGCGCAAGATGCGAACACATGCCGAGTGGAAGGTCGAGACCCACATGGATCTGACCGCTCCACCGACCAGGGCCGCCACCCTGGCCCTCATCTCGTCCGCGGCCTTGTTGGTGAAGGTGATGGCCAGGATCGAGTCCGGTGGCACCCTCAGGTCGCGGATGAGATGTGCGATCCGGTAGGTGAGAACTCGAGTCTTGCCCGAGCCGGCCCCGGCCACGACGAGAACGGGTCCCTCAGTGGCGGCAACCGCCTCACGTTGTGACGGGTTGAGATCGGCGAAGAGAGGAGACTCGGCCGGAACGTCGTCGATGAACCACTCTGCTTGCATCCGTGCCGGATGGTACCGGCGACCGCCGCGGAATCACACGTGTGTGATCAGCCGGCGGCGACCGTGTGCTCGCTCACCTCGACCTCGGCGGTCGCAGCCTCCTCGGGCAGCTCGGGCAGATCGTCCTCACCGACCACTGCCCTGCGACGGAGTGGTAGTGAGAAGCAGAATCGGGCCCCTGTGGGGAACCTTCGCTCGTACCACACCTCGCCTCCCATTGCCCGCGCCAGTCGCCTCGCGATCGGCAGGCCAAGCCCGATCCCGGTGGACTCACGGCTGTCGCCCTTGGAGACCTGCTCGAAGTTCTCGAACACACGCTGCGTCTCCTCGTCGGGCACCCCGGGCCCGTTGTCGGAGATGACCAGGAGGTATTGGTCACCGACCACGAAGCCCTCGACCATGATCTGGTCGCCTCCGTACTTCCGGGCGTTCTCCATGAGGTTTCGGATCACCTGCTGGACCCGGCGCCGGTCGGCCCGGACCCGGACACCGTCCGGCACGGTCACAACGGCGCCTTTCCTCCCCCCGGTCGGGAACACCATGCTGGAGACGTCGGCGAGCAAGTCACCCAGGTCGAAGAGCTCCGGGTGAAAGCGGAGACGGTCGGACTCGAGTCGGGGTATGACCAGCACATCCTCGACCAGATCACCGAGGTACACGGACTGACGACTGATGATCCCGAGGAACTCATCCACCTCATCGGGGGGGAGGTCTCTCCACGACTCGAGAAGGGTGTCGGCGAATCCCGCGATCGAGGTCAGAGGAGTGCGCAGCTCATGGCTCACCATCGCCACGAACTCGTCTTTGATTCGATGCGCCTCCTCGGAGAGCCGCATCACCTCCCGTTCACGGCGTCTTCCGGCCCGGGTGATGGCCAGGGCCCAGATCACCCCGATCACCCCGATCACGGCCATTGAAAGGAACAACCAGTTCATCGAATCAGGCAGCTGGGGCATCTCTCGTCCCTTCGCGCTTCCCTGAAAGGTAACCCACCCGAGCACAGACACGGTCAACCCGCATCGACGCCCTCCTCGATGCCGATCATCCGGCGAAGTGTCGTGGTCAGCACTCCCTGCCGCAGATCGAACTTATCCAGATATGCGTCCACTCCGGCCTCCCAGGCCGCCTGCTTCTCTTCCTGCGTAGCCACACCGGAGACCATCACGATCGGCACGCCGACATCGGCAGCACGCATGGCCCGAACCAGCTCGACACCGTTCGACCTCGGCATGGAGAAATCGATCACCATGGCCTCGAAATCGCCGCGGTTCATCGCGAGGAGGGCGTCTCGGGCGCTCGCCGCCACCTCCACGTCGAACCCTGCCCCGTTGAGGGTCGCCGAGAGGAGCTGTCGGACCCCTGCAGAGTCGTCCACCACCAGGATGCGCGGGCGATGGGTCGCAGAGCTGGGCTGTCGTCTGGCCAGGTAACCGAGGAAGTTGGGATCGAGCACGACGAGCACCTGACCCCCACCGAGCAGCGCCGCCCCGGTGACCTGTCCCCCCCCTTCGAGGATTGGACCGAGGTTCTTGACCGCCACCCTCCGCCGATCGATCAGCTCGCTGACCGTGATGGCAACGAGGCCGAATCTGGTGTTGACCACCAGCAGCTCTGAGTCATCACCGGCGTGGGTGACGCCCATCGCCCTGGCCAGGGAGACACAAGGAATCTCACGGCTCTGGAACTGGACCTCCCGACCACCCTCGGTTGCGGTGATCTCGGCCCTGGACAGCGGCATTGCCGCCTCGATCGATGCCTCGGGCAGTCCCCAGAACTGGTCGCCTGTGGCCACGACGACCACATTCTGGAGGACCATCGATAGCGGAAGGGTCATGGTCACCCGGGTGCCCATCCCCTCCGGGCTCTCGATGTGGACCACGCCGTTCACCTTCTCGACGGTGTCGCGCACGGCCGCCAATCCGTCACCGGCCCCGGAGAAGTCGGTGGTGACTTCGGTCGTCGTGAAGCCCTCCTGGAAGAGGATGGGGCTCAAATCCGAGAACACAAAGGGAATCGCTCTCTCCGTCGCCACTTCGGCCACACGGTCCCAGTCGATGCCGGCACCGTCGTCGGCCACCGACACCTCCACTCTCTCATCGATTATCTCAGCCCCGACACTGATCGTCCCTGTGGCACGCTTGCCGGCGGCGACCCGCGCCGCCGACGGCTCGATACCGTGGTCGACGGCATTGACCAGCAGATGCCGGAGCGGCTCACGGAGCAGGTCGACGATCTGACGATCGAGTTGGACATCGTCTCCGATCAGCTCGAACCTCACGTCCTTCCCCATTCGGCGGCCCAGATATCGGACGAACTGCGGGAAGGTGGCGGTGGCATCTCGGAAAGGGATGTTGGCCAGTGCGACAGCCTGGTTCTGGATCTCGCCTATAGAGGTGGCCAATCTCTCGAGCTGCTGGCGCCACGACTTCCGGAACAGCGCGGGATCGGCGCCCTCGATCGAAAGCAGCGAGAGATCCGCCAATGCCTCCGAGTCGAGAGAGACCTCGACGATGCGATTGATGAGGCGATACAGCTCGCCGGTGTCGACACGAGTCGACCCACCTAGGAGCGAATCGGAGACCGATGTGAGCAGACCTCCCAGGCTCCCCGGCTCGGGTCGCCGCAGAGGGATGACCTCGGCGGGAGGAGACCAGCCGGGGCCCTCGGCAGGAGCACCGGCCAGCTCCACGGAGATGAGCTTGTCGGCGAGGGTGGCGAGCTCGGCGTCCTCTGCGTCCAGTGAGGGCAACAAACGGCCGGCACTGGCTTCCATGGCCACGACAACCTCGCTGGGAGGGCTGTATCCCTCGGCGATCTGCTTCCAGAGATGCTCGAGCCGCGAGGCGACCTCTCTGATCTGCTCGTAGCCGAGCAGGCCGGCGGAGCCCTTGATGGTGTGGGCGTCGCGGATCAAATCCTGGATCCGGGCATCATCCAGCCCCCTCTGCCGGAGGCTGACTGCGCCCGCGACGAGATGACCGGAACGCTCTTCCAGCTCTTCGCGGAAGATCCGCGTCAACTCGGGCGTGTTGAAGTCCAAAGGGATGACTCCCGGCTTGTCAGGGGTTATCGGCAAACCACGATCTGTCCTGAACCGCGCCTGACTGCCGGCCGACTTCCCCTTGGGTCACCTCCGAGCTCCGCGGGGTAATCGAACTCTCGACTCACACCTCAGGGTGAACTGACGCCGGTCGGCCGGGGCTGCCGCCGCGCGACGGAAAGGCTATTCCCATTCGATGGTGGCTGGAGGCTTGCTCGAGATGTCATAGGCGACGCGGTTGATGCCGGGCACTTCGTTGATGACACGATTCGAGATCCGCTCCAGGACTTCGTAGGGGAGGCGAGCCCAGTCGGCCGTCATGGCGTCTTCCGAGGTCACTGCCCGTACCACCAGCGGATAGGCGTAGGTGCGGTGGTCTCCCTGCACGCCCACCGTTTTCACCGATGGAAGCACTGCGAAGGCCTGCCAGATCTCCCGGTAGAGGCCGGCCCGCCTGATCTCCTCGGTCACGATCTCGTCGGCTGCTCGCAGCACGTCGAGACGCTCTCTCGTGACCTCCCCGATGATCCGGACCGCCAGACCGGGCCCGGGGAAGGGTTGGCGCCAGACGATCTCCTCGGGGAGACCCAATTCCTCACCCACCGCCCTCACCTCGTCCTTGAACAGGTCCCGAAGCGGCTCCACCAGCTCGAATGTCATGTCTGCAGGGAGACCGCCCACGTTGTGGTGGGTCTTGATGGTGGCGGCGCTGGCCGAGCCCGACTCGATCACATCGGGGTACAAGGTGCCCTGGACCAGGAAGCGGGCGTCTCCGATCGATTCGACGGCTTCTTCGAAGACGCGGATGAAGGTCTCGCCTATGACCTTCCGCTTCTCCTCGGGATCCGTCACTCCGGCCAGACCCTCGAGAAAACGATCCTCGGCCTTGACGTGGATCAGATCGACCACGAAATGCGAGCGGAAGGTCGCCTCGACCTGATCCGCCTCACCGGCCCGAAGCAGCCCATGATCGACGAAGACGCAGGTCAAACGGTCCCCCACCGCGGCGTGGACGAGGGCCGCGGCGACTGCGGAGTCGACCCCGCCGGACAAGCCACAGATCACCCGCCCGTCACCTACCTGGGCCCTGATCGCCTCGACCTGGGACTCGATTATGGAGTGGGAAGTCCAGGTCGGCGCCGCACCACAGACGTCGTAGAGGAACCTCCTGAAGATCTCGTCGCCTCGAGGGGTATGTCTGACCTCGGGATGGAACTGAAGGCCGTAGAGCCCCCGCTCCCGATCCTCCATCGCCGCCACCCGGGATCCCGGTGTCGTGGCGACGGACACGAAGCCCTCGGGAGGCTCGACCACCTGGTCCTGGTGGGACATCCAGACCTGCTGCTCCCGGGGCAGATCCTTGAGCAGCATCGAGCTCCGGGTCACCTCGAGGGCGGTGTTGCCGTACTCGGCGCTCCCCGTGTTCGTCACTTTGCCGCCGGCCAGCTCGGCGAGCAGCTGATGGCCGTAGCAGATGCCGAGCACCGGGATCCCCATCTCGAGGATGGCGGGATCCATGCGATAAGCGTCTTCGGCGTAGACCGAGGCCGGTCCCCCCGACAAGATCAGACCCACCGGTTCACGCCGCCTGATCTCCTCAGGGGTCACGTCGCGAGGGACGATCTCGGACCTGACGTGGCCCTCCCTCACCCGCCGGGCGATCAATTGGGCGTATTGCGCCCCGAAGTCCAGAACCAGGATCGTTGGCTCCGGGGTCACCCCATCCCTATCTTCTGCGACCGTTGCAGGGACTTTCCCTCGGTCTGCAAGCTGGGGGCGATCATCACCTCGGCCTTCTGGAACTCCTTCACATCGGAGAACCCGGTAGTGGCCATCGAGACCTGCAGGGCACCGAACAAGTTGAGCTTCCCGTCGTTCTCATGCGCAGGCCCGACCAGTATCTCCTTCAGCGTGCCACGGTTCCCGACCTCGACACGAGCCCCCCTAGGCAACGTGGGGTGAAAGGTGGCCATGCCCCAGTGGAACCCCCGTCCCGGGGCCTCGCTCGCCGAGGCCAGGGGCGAGCCGACCATCACAGCGTCAGCGCCGCAGGCTATGGCCTTGGCCACATCGCCCCCGGTTCGCATCCCACCATCGGCGATCACATGGACATATCGTCCGGTCTCGTCGAGATACCTGATCCTGGCCCCCGCTGCGTCGGCGATGGCCGTGGCTTGGGGGACACCCACTCCGAGCACTCCGCGCGTGGTGCAGGCGGCGCCTGGGCCGACGCCGACAAGGACCCCCACCGCCCCGGTCCGCATCAGGTGGAGTGCGGTCGAGTAGCTGGCGCAACCCCCCACGATCACCGGCACCTCACACCCGGAGATGTACTGCTTCAGGTCGAGTGGCTCCTCACGGCTGGATACGTGCTCCGCCGAGACCACGGTCCCCTGGATCACCAGAACATCGAGGCCCCCTTCGAGGGCGGGGCCGGCCCAGCTCCGCACCCGCTGCGGAGTGAGGCTGGCAGCAGTGATCGCCCCTCCCGCCTTGATCTCGGCCACACGCCTACCGATCAGCTCGGGCTTGACCGGCTCGAGATAGACCTCCTGCATCCGCAGCGTCGCCTTGTCCGCCGGGAGCTCTGCGATCTCCTCGAAGTAGGGCTCGGGATCCTCGTAGCGAGTCCACAACCCTTCCAGGTTGAGGACCCCCAGCCCTCCCAGCCGCCCGATCTCGATCGCCGTGGCCGGGCTGATCGCGGAATCCATGGCCGAGCCCATCATGGGCAGGGAGAACTTGAAGGCATCGAGCTGCCAGGAGATGTCGACGTCGTCGGGGTCGCGGGTCCGTCTCGAAGGAACGATGGCGATGTCGTCGAAGCCGTATCCCTGCCGCCCCGACTTGCCGATCCCGATGTCGATCTCCACTCCTGATGACCTCCGAACAGCGCTCCGGCCAGAGTAACAGTGGTAGGGGGCGGCCATCATTAGTCTGCCGCCCAGTGCCCAGGCCATGGTCGCTCTTCGACTTCCTTCTCGTCTTCCTGGGCGGATTGCTCGGCTCCGGGTTGTTCCTGGGTTTGGGCACACTCCTGGGCGGAGAGGAGTTGACCCTGGTCCTGGCGCTCGCCGGCCAGTACATCGGGCACCTCCTCGTCCTCTGGGCCCTCAGCCGCAGCCGGGAGGACCTCGGCTTCAGCGTCCTCGGCTCTGACGCCCGCTACCTGGGCGCGGGGCTACTGCTCCAACTCGGCCTGGCCATCCTTTTCCTCCCGTTGAGCGAACTGCTCCTCCCGGAGGGCGACTCTGCGCAGGAGGTGAGCAATGCGATCGCCGGGCTGGAGACCACACCCGCCCGCATGATCGCAGTGCTCACCGCGGTCGTGGTGGCCCCGGTGACCGAAGAGCTCACCTTTCGGGGGGTATTGCTCAAGGTGCTGGAGAAGCGGGGGCGCCGGGTCACAATCGTGCTCACCTCGCTCGTCTTCGCCCTCTTCCACATGTTGGGGCTCCCTACGGACAACTTCCTGGAGGCGGCCGCCGTGGTGGTCCCAACCATCTTCATCGTCGGAGTGGTGCTGGCCTGGATCACGCTTCGCGTCGGTCGGCTGGGGCCGGCGATATTCATCCACTCGGGATTCAACCTGCTCGCCGCACTGGTGCTGCTCATTCCCTCGGAGATGCTCGAGCCGATTCGCTAGGACGCTCGAGCCTCGGGATCGCGGATGGGCTAGACGATCCCGACCCTCTCCCTGACCGTCTTCATCGAGGTCTCGGCGCGGTCACGTGCAGTGGCCGCCCCACGGGCCATGACCTCGGCCACCTCGGCGTCGTCCAGCGCGTCATAGGCAGCTCGCACCGGGGCCAGGCCCTCGACGATGGCCTCGGCCACCGCTCCCTTGAGCCCCCCGTAGCCGACGCCCGAGTACTCGTCCACGAGATCGGGGATGGGACGCCCGGAGAACACGCTGAACAACTCCAGCAAGTTGGTTACCCCCGGCTTGCGCTCCCAGTCGTATTCGACGTCGGATCCGGTGTCGGTGACCGCCGCCTTGACCTTCTTCGCGATCTCGTCGGGGGGGTCCTTGAGCAGGATCCGTGACCTAGGGCTCGGGTCCGATTTCGACATCTTCGCACTCGGGTCGGTCAAAGACATGACCCGGGCCCCGATCTCGGGGGTGATCGTCTCCGGAAGCGGGAACTCCTCACCAAAGCGCGAGTTGAAGCGTTGGGCGAGGTCTCTGGTCAGCTCCAGATGTTGGGACTGGTCGTCACCGACAGGGACGGCGTGCGCTTTGTGAACGAGGATGTCCGCCGCCTGCAACACCGGGTAGGCGAAGATCCCCAGATTCTGCTTGGCCCGGTCCGCCTTCTCCTTGAACTGGGTCATCCGCTCCAGTTGGCCGAGTCCGGCCAGTGTCCCCAGTATCCAGGACAACTCCACGTGTTGGGGCACCTCGGACTGGTAGTAGAGCAGGGAGCGCTCCGGATCGACACCGACGGCCAGCAACATCCTGGCCGATTCGTGACGGCTCACCCTCAGGTCGGCGGGCTCGTAGGGGACTGTCATGGCGTGGAGATCGACCACGCAGTAGATCGTCTCGTCGAACTGGTCCTGGAGCGCCACCCAGTTCCGCAGCGCGCCCACATAGCTCCCGACGTGGAAGTCACCAGTGGGCTGAATGCCGGAAAAGACTCGTCTTGGGCCCATGTGCGGATTGTCGCCCGTGAGGCCGCGGACCGCAACGCACGAGCACCCCGACGCTGCTGGCAACCCTGAAGGTCGTCCTCTGCTTCGGGGACTACAACACCTGGGGCTCCCGACCGGTGGTCGATCGCAACACGCCCCCTGGGCAGTGCCGTGGCCGAGTGGATCTCTGCGCGGTTGGAGCCGGGCGCGCCTAGACGCTGCGAGCGACGAACTCCTCCTGCTCCTCCACGAGTCCGAAGGAATCCTCGAATATCGCCCCTTCGAGATGGGCCGCACCACTCTCGTCCACGAACCGGGTGGCAGACAGCGCAGAGCCGGACAGGTCGGCCCCCGACAGATCGGCACCGGCGAAGTTGACCCCCTCGAGATCGGACCCGGCGAGGTTGGCCCGGCGCAGATCGGCGTCTCTCAGATCGCTCAGGGAAAGGTTCGACTCTCGCATGTCCGCCCCCGGTAGAGAGACTCCCCTCAGGTCGCAGTTCTTCAGGTAGAGCCGGCGAAGATCCAGGCTGGAGGGCAGCCACGCCCTCAGGTCGAGACCCATCATCACCCGCCCCCGGTACTTGTCGTAGTTGGGGGCTGCGACGAACCGAGCCACCTGGTCGGGTCTGATCGACCCGCTGGTGAAGCGCTCGTCTCCTGCCCAAGGATCGGCGTTGTTGTGATAGAAGGAGCCCGCCTCCCACCAGCCGGGACGGTCCTCGGCAAGGAGCGCGATCCGCTTCACCCACTTGAGCGACTTATAGAAGTATCGGCTCGGGGTCACCACCCTGACCGGTCCTCCATGGCCGACCTCGAGGGGAGCACCCTCGAAGGCGTGCACGAGCCAGCAGTCGTCCCGGGCCAGCGATAGCGGCAGTGAGGTGTGATGACAACGTTCCGAGTAGGCCTCGAAGGAGACGAATCGGGCGTCCTCCAAGGGCTTCGCCTCCGCGAGCAAGTCCCGCAAGGGGAGCCCGGTCCAGCGGGTTCCGACGCGCGTCCAACTGGTGACACAGTGGATGTCGAACACGAGTTCGCGGTCTGCCCGGGCGAGAAAGGTGTCGAGATCCATGGAAATGGGGCGGCTGACCAGCCCGACCATCTCCAGTCTCCAACTTTGCGGGTCGGACAGCTCGTTCGAAGGGCTCCGCTCCCCCACCATGGGGAAACGCTTGGGCTCGATTGGGCCGGGCGGCAGGGTGGGGCCGATGGTCATAGCGGGAGGATGGTCACAGCGGGAGGGGGTTCGTCGAGAAGCCGTGATCAACCGGCAAAGGCCCCGCCCGGCTCCTCAGCTATCTCCGGGGCGAGATAGTCGTCGACCAGATCGGCGATGTCCACCCCGGCCACGAGGACCGCCGCGCCTGACTCGGTGGTCGCGTCCGAGACGGGGATCTCCAACTCGTCGATATTGCCCCGGCTCAGGCCGCGCATGGTCCAGGCAAGGTTGACCGCGTCGATGAAGGAGAGCTCCGAGTCGACGGTCACGAACGGCGCGATCACCTGGGCCACGTCTGCGACGGCAGTCGGGCTGCCGAAGTCGGAGAGCTGTCCCATCATCGATAGCAGGAACGCACGTTGGCGCTCATTGCGAGTGAGGTCGTTCACCCCCGGCATGACCCGCCATCCGTCGTCGGTCAACTCCTGGGTGCTGCGTGACCGCAGCCACGCCAGGGTCTGCGCCCCGGTTGCCTGGGTGCAACCGGCCGGGAGCTCGAGCTGGGCGCGCTGGTCCCGGACCGGGCGCTCCAAGCAGATCTCGTATCCGCCGACAGCGTCCACGGCCTCCTGGAAGCCAGCCAGGTCGATCAGGGCGAAGTGATCTACGTCGTGACCGATGACGTCCTCCACGGTGCGGGTTAGGGCGGTGGGCCCGTTCAACGCCTCACACCCTTGCAGGGCGTCGTTGAGACGGTGCTCGCCCCCCTTCTGGCAGACGTTGCCGACCAGCAGGTCCCTGGGGAGGGAGAGCAATGCGGCCCGTGAGCCGTCGGCAGGCCGGATGAGCACCATGACCACATCTGCACGCTGACCGCCGAACTCGCCGAACCCCTGCACGCTGGCCAGGTGGTCTCGGGAATCGGATCCAACCAGGAGTATGACCTCCATCTCCTGGAGGGACTCCGCCTCTTCGGTCTCGTCGGCGGTGGCGCCATCGCCTGATTCCGTCTCGGGCTGGGCCACGGGCCTGTCGTCCGGCTCGATGCTGACGCGGTTGACGTCGTTCCAGGTCGACATCGCAAAGACAGCTCCCACGACGAGTAGCAGTCCCACTACTACGGCAGCACCGATCAAAAGTCGCTTTTTCACAGGTTGGCTCACTGTTACCCGAAGTCGCCGATTCTAAGACAATGGCGGGGCTTCAGATCCGCTGGAACCTAGCCCGGAACGAACTCGGGCAGCCCGAGAAGACTCCTCACCATGTGAGCCGTCGCCCCCCAGAGCGTGTCGCCATCGAGGTCGTAATACCACACCTGGCGCCCGTCCCAGGGCACGTGCCACCACCGCTCCGGGTCGGCCAACTCGTCCAACCGGGGCGTGTGGATCCGGGCTACCTCGCGCTCGCTCGGGACGAGGATGAGCGGTGTGGCGACGCGCCCGACGACAGGCACGACCCAAGGCCTGAACTCGACGGTGTCTATGGGGGGAAGGAACCCCAGCACCTCGACGCTGGCCGGCTCGATCCCCACCTCTTCGTGTGCCTCGCGCAGTGCAGTCTCCACCGGCCCCGTGTCGTCGGGATGGGCCCGCCCCCCGGGGAAGGAGATGTGCCCGGCATGGGTGGGCATGGTGTCGGGTCTCTTGGTGAGCACGATCCGCACCTCACCCGCCTCGTCCTCGTAGAGCGGCGCGAGGACGGCAGCCAGATGAGTGGCTTCGCCCAGCTCGAGGTCAGGCACGAGATGGAGGCGATCCCACATCGAGCCTCAGGTTAAGCCCGCCGATAACCTGATCTCCGTGCCCAAGCCCGTGCTCGAGACAGATCGCCTCCGGTTGCAGAGATTCAGCCGACGCGACCACGCCACCTACGACGAGGCGGCGCGCAA
The DNA here is from genome assembly GCA_048595045.1 of Acidimicrobiia bacterium. GTDB lineage: Bacteria > Actinomycetota > Acidimicrobiia > Spongiisociales > ZC4RG35 > JARDZU01. Next base: position 2,598 of record JBMDXS010000030.1, on the reverse strand, counting down.
GTCCCTGCCCGAGCTCAACCAGTGGCTGCCGTGGGCACGGCTGGACTACGAGCACGGCGACACCATCGCCTTCATCCGGGAATCGATGCAGGCGTGGAAGGAAGAACGCGCCTGGGACTACTCGATCCGCTTCAAGTCTGACCCGGAGCGTCACGTGGGGAGTATCTCCCTGTGGACCGTCTCGAGGCTGGGCAAGATCGCCGAGTTCGGGTATTGGGTGAGGACGGATGAGCATTCGAAGGGGATCTGCACCGAGGCCGTCGACCGGCTCCTCGAGGAGGCGTTCAGCTCGCTCGGCTACCACAAAGTGACCTTGCGCATCGCGGTGGGGAACGATGCCTCGGATCGGGTGGCGGAGAAGCTGGGCTTCACCCGTGAAGGGATCCTGCGTGAGGAGCTCCTCATCAGGGGCAACTGGGTCGACCACACCCTCTGGTCGCTACTCGACCGCGAGTTCCGAGCCCTTCGTCGGGGTGAGGTGCGCGGCACCAGGTGAGCAGCATCGACAAAGGCGCCCTGGCCGCCTGGTTGGACGAACAGGCCCGGCAGCACCTCTTCAGCGGCGTGGCCCTGGTGACCGAGCAGGGTCGGACCCTATTCGAGCACGCTGCTGGGCTCGCCCATCGCGGGCATCGCGTGCCGATGAGCACGACGAGCCGGCTTCAGGTGGCATCGGTGACCAAGATGATCACGGCCGCCACCGCGATGAGGATGGTGGAGGAGGGTTCCCTCTCCCTCGATCGGCCATTGATCGGGTTCCTCCCTCCCGATCGTCGTCCGCGTGCATTGGATGAGAGGCACACTCTTCATCACCTCCTGTCTCATACCTCGGGGCTGCCCAACTATCACGATGACGAGGACGAGACCTGGGAGTCTTTCACGGCCGCACTGGAGAAGATCCCATTCAGCCGGGCGAGGGGGCCGCTCGACCTACTCCCACTGTTCGCCGACCTCCCCGCCACCGGGGATCCAGGCGAGTACTCCTATTGCGACGCCAACTTCGTCCTGATCGGGATCCTCATCGAATGGGTGTCTGGTCGGTCTTTCTACGACGTCGCCAAGGAGAAAGTCCTTCTCCCCGCCGGCATGGCCGACTCGGACTTCGCCGAGCTGGATCTCGAACCGGCGGGCTATGCCACCGGCTACGTGATCTCCGAAACACCACCAGATACGTGGCGAGCGAACATCTATCAGCTCACCGCCCGGGGGATGCCGGACGGGGGCATGACCACGACCGCCCGGGACCTGGACCGATTCATCGATGCGCTCGGGTCGGGAAAGATCGTCACCGAAGAGAACGTGGCCCGGATGCTCACGCCTCACGCTCACGACGAAGAGGAGGCTTACGGGTACGGGATGGAGCTGGTCGTCGACGGAGACTCGGCGATCATCTTTGGCCATAGCGGTCTAGACCCGGGCATCACCGCCGTGGTGTCCCACTACGTGGGGCCCGGCATAACCGTGACTGTCCTGTGCAACCAGGATCGTGGGTCGTGGCCGGTGGCCCAGAAGATCGCGGGGGAGCTGGGCGTCGACGATCCCAGGGAGTGAGGTCTACTAGGCCCGGGGCCTGATCGGGACCGGCTTCCCCTGGGCAAGCCGCTTGAGTCGTGCCCGTTTGATCACCCAGAGGACGGCAATCCCGCTGAGGACGATGGCGAGGAGGTTGATCACCAACTGGAGGGCTGCTCCGACAACGGCGTCCCAGTCGCCGTAAACCGCGGCCACTCCGACATTGGCAGCCGCCGGGATGGTGGTGACGGAGATGAGGACACCTATAAGCACCCCTGACTTGGCCCCGACCAGGGCCAGCATCCCGACGACGCCGGCGAGCAACGAGACGATCACGGTGTACCAGTTCGGATCGGCGATGAAGAGCGTCAATTCGTGCTCTTCGGGTACCAGTGCCTCCGGGGCGATTCCGACGAGGAGAAGGAACCAGGTGAGCAGCGCAGCGGCCAGGATGCCCAGCGGGAAGCCGATTACGATCGCACGGAGTGATTTTGCGGCGAGGCCAAGGCGCCCTTCCACGACCGCCACACCGATCCCGGCGAGGGCGCCGTACTCGGGACTTACGACCATGGCCCCGATCAGGAGCACGATCGAGTCGGTGATGACCCCGATGGCAGCGATCATCGTCGCGATCGTCATGAGTATCAGGAAGGAGATCGAGAGGGTGGCGCTCTCGGACACCCGAGTCTCGACTTCCGCCCATACGACTGCGTCGGCCGGGTGACCCGTTGCTGCTTGCTCGGCCTGAGTGGCCCCTTGCGATATGGCCGCATCGAGATATTCCGCGGCGATGGAGCCGCGCTCGTGGAGGTCGAGGAGACGGAGGTTCTCAACTACGAAGGAGGCGTCCTCTTTGGCCACGTCACAGGAGATCAGGTCTCCGACAGGCTTGGTCGCCGCGCCGGGCAGATGCCAGAGGTTGGTGACACCTGGGGCCTGTTCGAGCATCGTCATCACCGGCGCAACCAGATCGGCCGGGACGATCAGCCTGAGATGGAGCACACAGGAAGTCTATGGAGTGGGATCAGGCGCCCCGGGTCAGTCGATCGCTTCGACCTCGATGATGCCCGGATCGTCCGACCGGAA
>JBMDXS010000003.1:0-6113 GCA_048595045.1 Acidimicrobiia bacterium | reverse complement strand
GCCTTCCCTTCGACCCCGACTTCACTGCCCCTGCCGAGGCGCCCGATCCACCGATCTCGATCAGCAGGGACAACTTCATAGATCTCTGCCACGGACTGACCGTCGAGGACGAGAAGGTGTTCGAGCAGCTGTGGCGCACACTCGGGCTGTCGGTCGACTGGACCCAGACCTACGCCACCATCGACGCCCACAGCCGGCGCACCAGCCAGAAGGCGTTCTTGCGCAATCTGAAGCGGGGCGAGGCCTACTCACAGGAGGCGCCGGTGCTGTGGGACGTCGATTTCAAATCTGCGGTCGCCCAGGCAGAGCTCGAGGATCGGGATAGAAACGGCACGTTCTTCCGGGTTGCCTTCCGCCGACCGGATGGATCACCGGTCCATATCGAGACCACCCGCCCCGAGCTCATCGCGGCTTGTGTGGCCCTGGTCGCCCATCCCGAAGACGAGCGATATCGGGATCTGATCGGGACGTCGGTCACTTCTCCTTTGTTCGAGGTAGAGCTGCCGGTGGTCTCCCATGTACTGGCCGAGCCGGAGAAGGGGAGCGGCATCGCCATGATCTGCACCTGGGGTGACACCACCGACGTGGTGTGGTGGCGCGAGCTGAATCTGCCAACCCGGGCCCTCATCCAACAGACCGGCCGTCTCAGCGAGGAGACGCCGGACTGGATCGTCACAGAAGCCGGTCGGGAGGCCTACGGGCAGATCGCCGGGCTCTTCCCCAACCAGGCCCAGAGGCGGGTCGCGGAGATGCTGGGGGAGTCGGACAACCTCGATGGGGAGCCCCGTGCCATCACTCACACGGTCAAGTTCTACGAGAAGGGTGATCGTCCCCTCGAGATCGTGTCCAGCCGGCAGTGGTACATCCGCAACGGGGCTCGCGATCCCGGCCTTCGCGCCGAGATCCTCCGTCGGGGCGAGGAGCTCGACTGGGTTCCCGAGTTCATGCAGGTCCGTTACGACCACTGGGTCAACGGGCTGTCCGGCGACTGGCTCATCTCCCGTCAGCGGTTCTTTGGTGTCGCCATCCCTCTCTGGTACCCGATCATGGAGGACGGCGAAGTCGATTACGACCATCCGATATTGCCCGATGAGGATGCGCTGCCGATCGACCCGACTTCTACGACACCCCCCGGATACGACGAGGCGCGTCGGGGCGTTCCCGGTGGGTTCGTCGGCGACCCGGACGTGATGGACACCTGGGCCACCTCCTCCCTCACCCCGCAGATAGCCGGCCACTGGGATGACGACCCGGATCTGTTCTCCCGGGTCTTTCCCATGGACATCCGCCCCCAGGGCCCGGAGATCATCAGGACGTGGCTGTTCTCGACCGTGGTCAGGTCGCACTACGAGCACGACCTGCTGCCCTGGGCCCATGCCACGATCAACGGCTGGGTGCTCGATCCCGATCGCAAGAAGATGTCGAAGTCGAAGGGAAACGTGGTCACACCGAGACCACTCATCGAGGAGCACGGGGCGGAGGCGATCCGCTACTGGGCCTGCAAGGGTCGTCCGGGAGCGGACACGGCGGCAGACGAGGGTGTGATGAAGATCGGCCGCCGCCTGGCCATCAAGATCCTCAACGCCTCCCGGTTTGCCCTCGGCTTCTCCGATGATGTGGAGGCCGCGTCGATCACCGAGGACCTGGATCGCTCGATGCTGGCCGCGCTGGCGAACCTCGTCACTCAGGTGACCGAAGCCTTCGAGGCTTTCGACTACGCCCGTGCACTGGAGATCATCGAGCGCTCGTTCTGGACCTGGACCGACGACTATCTCGAGCTGGTCAAAGGTCGGGCGTACGAGGGCGGGGCGCCGGGCGCCTCGGCCCACGCCGCCCTCCAGCTGGCCTTGGACGTATACCTCCGTCTCTTCGCGCCATTCCTCCCATTCGTCACCGAAGAGGTGTGGTCATGGTGGCGTGAGGGCTCCGTGCATCGAGCCCGTTGGCCGGAGCTCGGGGAGCTCGCGGCGTACGCAGGCGACGAGAAGGTCCTGGAGATCACGGGCGCGGTGCTCTCGGCAGTGCGAAAGGCCAAGTCCGATGCCAAGGCGTCGATGGCAGCCGACGTGGACAGGGTCTCGGTCTCGGCGCCCGCCCTCGATCTGGGTCTGATCCGACAGGCCGAGCGGGACCTGAAGGCGGCGGCGCGCACGCAAGTGGTCCTCTACTCGGAAGGTGAGTTCACGGTCGACTCGGTGTTGTCCGGTACGACGGTTTGACCCAGGCACTCCTCTGGGGCCTGCTGGCGGCCAGCTCACTGCTCATTGGCGCGCTGATCGCGAGCAGACGACCGCCCCACCGCCGGGGCCTGGGGCTGATCATGGCCTTCGGGGCCGGCGTCCTGCTCAGCGCGGTGGCTTACGAGCTGATCGACGAGGCCACCTCCCTGGGAGCGGGGGGCTTGGCCGTGGTGTCGGGTGTTTTCGCCGGGGCCGCCACCTTCACAATCGGGGACGTCGCCATCGGCCGTTTCCAACGCCGTCATCGAGGCAACGTCATGCCGACGGCAGAGGAGGGATCTGGTCTCTCCATCCTGCTCGGGGCCTTGCTCGACGGCATCCCCGAGACAGCCGTGCTCGGCCTGACGGTCCTGCAGACCGGTGAGGTGGGAGTCGCGATGCTGGTGGCTGTCTTCCTCTCCAACCTGCCGGAGGGCATCGCGGCCACTGCCACGTTGATCGAAGGCGGCTGGACCAGGAGGTCGGTGCTTGGCATATGGGCGGCGGTGGTGTTGGTCTGTGGCCTGGCAGCCGCCGCCGGCTACCTGTTCCTGGACGGCGCCCCGACCGCAGTCATCGGTTTTGTCTACGCGTTCTCGGGTGGGGCGGTGCTGACCATGTTGGCCATTTCGATGATCCCCGAGGCATATGAGCACGCCGGACGAGCGGTGGGTGTGCTGACGGTCCTCGGGTTCATTGTCGCCTATGGGATCCACGTGCTCGAGGGCTGAGCCGGATCAGCCCTTGTAGCCGGAAGCCCTGGCCGCCTGGCCCTGCTTGGTCGCCTTCTGCTTGGCCGCGTCCCTGCTCTTCTTCTCGCCCGTCTGATAGTGGTACTTCTTGCCCGAGTCTCCCCACTGGTAGTAGGGACCCTTTCCATCCTTGCCACGATGAACCGGCATGTCGACCTCCTTACAACCGACTCTTACCCGCCGACCAATGAGCCGGAAACCCCCGGGCCGGGTGGAAAAGGTCACCGACGGAACACCACCACTCCATCCCGTTGCTCGGTGTTCAGCCGGCCCGTGGCCCTGAGATGTTCGAGATGCGACACCGTCTCCAGGAAGGCCAGCCTGGCCTCGATCGGTGTCAGATTGGGCCGGAACGACTCGACCATCACGTCCCATGCCGTCGAGTCATGGGAGCTGACCAGCTCCGCCATGTCGAGGAGACGCCGGTCGTGGTGCAGGAGGATCTGTCGGGCACGCTCGTCGCCACGCTCGATCAAGGTGCCGTGCGCCGGATAGGTGAGCTTCAGATCCATGCCGAGGAGCCTCTCCAGTGATTTCAGGTAGCTGCCCAGAGGGTCGTTCAGACCCTCATCCCACATGATGACGGGTGAGATGCGGGGGAGCACATGGTCGCCAGAGAAGAAGACACCCGTTCTCGAGTCGCGTAGACAGATGTGGGACTGCTCGTGCCCCGGAGTGTGGATCACCTCGAGCCACCTGCCTGCGCCGAGGTCGATGATGTCTCCGTCGACGACGGTGTGATCCGGAGGTTCGATCATCGGCATGTACCCCGGTCGTGCGGCGAGATCCTCGGTGACCGATTCGAGGAGCCGGGCCGGGACACCGTGGGCACTCCCTATCCGGAGCAGGCGCTGGACGTATCCCGGCGTGTCGTTGTACCGGGAGACGAGTTGGGCCGCCCGTTCGTGCATCACGAACCGGCACCCGAGCTCTCCGACCAGCCGGGCCGACATACCCACGTGGTCCGGGTGCAAGTGCGAGACCACAAGGGTGTGCACCTGAGCCTCGTCGAGGCCGAGACGTCGAAACCCGTCGCTCAATGCCTGACGGCCCGGCTCCCAGTCGGTGCCACAGTCGAGGAGGAGTAGCCCGCCGTCGGCTTCGATTGCATAGGTGTTGACCCATGGCGGGCTCCTGAAGGGGAGCGGGACCGGCACGAGATGGATTCCGCTGCCCAACGATTGGGCTTCGGGGACGGCCTCACTCATCTCGGGCGGCGGGCCCGGATTGCCCACCGAGGGCGGTCATGAGGTGAGCAGCGGCCAGTGGAGGACGGTGCGAAGTGCTTCGACGTCCTCGACCTGGGAAGGATCATCGAGGTACGACTCCCATGGCCCGGGACCGTCTTCCAGGCCTTGCTGATGGATCCATTCGTGAAGGGCGTCGTAGGCGGCCCCCAGGCTGTCGTAGCTGCCGTGATGGGTGACGACAGCGACCTGCCCGCCCGGAAGATGTGAGGCTGCGATTTCGACAGGTTCATCCTCGCCGCCCGGGGGGATTTCGACACCGGTCTCGACCGGGATCCCGATCTCCACGTCGGCGTGGGCGGGGCCGAACTCGTGATAGCGGGCATATGCCGGCCCGGACACACCCGGCACGTCCCCGAGTCGGGGAAGATGTGTGGCGAAGAGGGAGGCCAGGTCGAGCTCGTCCATCGGGACCTTCACCCGCACTGCGATGGTGGGCTGGCTCTCCAGCGTGAGCACATGGTGGTCGGTCAGGTTTGGCTGGGCAGACATTCATCGCCTCATTCGTGCTCGACGGTGTCCTTGATTCCAAAGGTGACATCGAGGGTCACGCTGAACGACGTGGGCACCCCTGAGTCGTCGACTTTCCCGCCCACCTCCACGATCCGGAAGCCTTGGATGTCGGAGACCGTGGTCGCGGCCCTGGCCAGGACCGTTCGCACCGCGTCCTCGATCGAGTCGGCTGCCTGGCCGGAGAGCCGAATGGTCTTGGTGATCGACGACATCTCTACCTCCGGATGCGAAAGCTACGCGGATGGGCGATCGGCCCAAGGGCCTAGACCGTAGACGCGTTCCACCGCGACACGGATGACAAAGCCGTCCGGCATGTCCCGATTGGGGAATGTGGCACCGGGGCCGATGTACGCCTCAGCCAATCGATCCATCACCGGCATTGCCCCGCCGGCCGTGATCCGTGCTGTCCCCTGGACGACCAGATACGGATGCAGGCCCATCCCGGTGTGCTCGTTCGCCTGGAAGGAGATGGTGATGCGAGGGTCGCGTCTCAAGGAGTCGAGCTTGTGTTGGTCGAAGAACGAAGCCCAGACGAGATCGTCTCCGTCGATGCCCACCCAGGCCAGGGTCACGTGGGGTGTCCCGTCGGCGTTCAAGGTCACGACATGACCGAGCGGGCCGGTGGCGAGAAAGTCGCGGACTGTCTGATCGAGCGCGGTCATCGCGGTCCGATCCTATGTCTCGGCCGATTGCACGTGATCCGGGTTAGCGTCGCTGTGATGCGACGGGGGCTGGCTGCATTACTCCTGCTCGTGGCCGGTTGCTCCCTCTCGGGCACCGCGTCTTCGATCTCGACTGTCCCGGCGACGACCACCGCAACCACAGGGACCACTACGACGACCGCCCCCCCGATCACGACCACCACCATTGCGACCACGACGACCATCAACCCTTACGCACGGCCCGACTGGCTGGGGACGAGGCTGCTGCCACTGCGGCCAGACGAGTTCGGAGAGGTGCAGCCAACCCCGCCCGAGATGCGGGACCGTAGGTTCGAGACACTCGACGTGCTGCCCCCACCCGGGGACGATGTGTTCCACTCGACGATCGGGCCGATATCGCCTGACGTGCTGGCCCGCTCCAGCTGGGTGCCGGAGTGCCCGGTGACCGTCGATGAGCTGTCTTATCTCACCATGAGCCACTATGGCTTCGACCAGCGTTTCCACACCGGCGAGATGATCGTGAACGCTTCGGTGGCCGAGCAGGTGGTGGAGATCTTTCGGAGACTCCACGAAGCACGGTTCCCCATCGAGCAGATGCGGGTGATCACCAAAGAGGAGATCGACGCCCATCCCACCGGAGACTGGAACGACACCACAAGCTTCGTCTGCCGCCCGGCCGTCGGCTCCGATTCATGGTCGCAACATGCATACGGCACCGCG
>JBMDXS010000029.1:0-20886 GCA_048595045.1 Acidimicrobiia bacterium | reverse complement strand
CCGAGCTGTTCGCCGGCGATGGTGACCTTTCCCCCGGTGAGGATCTCTTCCAGGGCATCCGGCCCTAGAGCAGCTATGGCCGCGGCCGCCTCGGGCATCCTGGGCCCAAGACGCCGGCCCAGGCTGCGGAAGTTGGCCCGGGCCGAGAGTCGGAGCAGACCCGCTTCGTCGGCCGAGGTGATCACCTCCTTGACGTTCAGCTCATCGGCGATCACCTCGGCATGATCGCCGACGGCCCTCGCCACCAAAGGGTCCCGGGTGAGGACCGTCAGCCTGGGTAGCGGCTGGCGCACTCTGAGCCCTTCCTTCTTCCTCAGGTTTCGGCCAAGACGCACGACCTCCCGCACCACTTCCATTGCCTGTTCCAGACCCGTGTCGATCAGGCCGGCGTCGGCCTCCGGGAAGTCGCGGTGGTGGACACTGGCGACGGCATCGGTCCGGTGACGGGCGACCAGGTCCTGATAGATGTGCTCGGTGATGAAGGGCAGCACAGGGGCGAGCACCTCGATGAATGTGGTGAGCACCGCATAGAGCGTGGCGAAAGCGGCGAGCTTGTCGGCGTCGTCGTCGCCCGACTCGCCACGGGTGCGCCAGAAGCGGCGTCGTGAGCGCCGGACGTACCAGTTGGTGAGGTGGTCGATGAACCCGAGGGTGGGGGGGACCACGTTGTACAGGTAGTAGCCCTCCATCTGTGTGTTGACCTCGGAGACCAGGCTCTGGAGGACGGAGAGGATCCACCGGTCCAGCTCGGGACGATCACCTGGGTCGGGGGCCGAGGCGAGATCGGCGACGGTGATGCCATCAGCCTCGGCATAGGTTGTGAAGAAGCTGTAGGTGTTCCACATGGGGAGGAGCACTGTGCGCACCACCTCCGCCACGCCGTCACTGCTGAAGCGGAGAGGCTCGGCCCGCAATACGGGCGAGTTGATCAAGAAAGCACGCAGCGCATCCGCACCCATGCGATCGAAGATCTCGGAGGGGTCGGGGTAGTTCTTCAGGCTCTTCGACATCTTGCGCCCGTCCTCGGCGAGGATCAGCCCGTTGACCACACAGTTCTCGAATGCCGGCTTGTCGAACAGGGCGGTGGAGAGGACGATCAGCGTGTAGAACCAGCCCCGGGTCTGATCCAACCCTTCGGCGATGAACTTGGCCGGGAAGGCCGCCTCGAAGCGCTCGGCGTTCTCGAAGGGGTAATGGAGCATCCCGTAGGGCATCGACCCCGACTCGAACCAGCCGTCCAGGACCTCTGGGACCCTGACCATCGACCCCCCGCACGATGCACAGGGCCAAGAGATCCCATCGACCACGTGTTTGTGCAGGTCGTCGGGCCGCCGGCCGGAGAGCTCCTCCAACTCGTCGAGAGAGCCCACGGCAACCGACTCGTCACAGTCGGAGCACTCCCACACCGGGAGGCACGAGCCCCAATACCGATTACGGCTCACCGCCCAATCCCGGGCATTGACCAGCCAGTTCCCGAAGCGCCGTGTTCCCACGTACTCGGGGACCCAGTGGATGGTGTCGTTGATCTCGACCATGCGGTCCTTGAGATCTTCCACCCTCACGAACCAGGTCGGTATCGCCTTGTAGATCAGTGGGGTGCCGGTTCGCTCGCAGAAGGGGTAAGAGTGTGTGATCCGGCCGGACCGAACCAGCTTGCCCGATTCCCTGAGCAGGTCGATGAGGGTCGCATCGGCGACCTTCACATTCTGGCCGGCGACCTCCGGCACCTCCTCGGTGAAGACGCCTTCGGCGTCCACCGGGTCTACCAGGGCGTCGATACCGGCCCCCTTGAGGGCATAGAAGTCGGCCTCCCCATAGGCGGGGGCCATATGGACCAGACCGGTCCCCTCGTCCGTCGCTACCTCGGGCGAAGCGATGATGCGGAAGGCGCCGGCCTCTCGCTGGTTCTCGAAATGATCGAATGGGGGCCGGTATTGGATGCCGACCAGGGCCGCGCCCTCGGCACTGGCGACAGGGGACGGGTCGTCCTCGAAGACAGTCGTGACCCGGGAAGACGCCATCCAGTAGTGGTCATGCCCGTCGGCGATCCGGACATAGGTGATGTCGTCCCCGACGGCCACTGCCAGGTTGCCCGGTAGCGTCCAAGGGGTGGTGGTCCATACCAGGAGGTAGTCGCCGGCCTCGACCGGCCCGGCACCCTCTGTCACCACCAGCCTGACGGTGATCGACGGGTCGTCGACGTCGCGGTAATCCTTGTTCGCCTCGAAGTTGGATAGAGGGGTGGAGGCCCCCCAGGAGTAGGGGAGTACCTTGAAGTCCTTGTAGATCAGGCCCTTGTCCCACAGTTGCTTGAAGACCCACCAAACGGTCTCCATGAACTCCGGGTCCATGGTCTTGTAGTCGTTCTCGAAATCCACCCAACGCCCGATCCGCTCGGTGAGCTTCTCCCAGTTCTCGGTGTTGGCCTGGACCAGGTCGCGGGCGGCCTCGTTGAACCGGTCCACCCCGAAGTCGGCGATCGCCCTGGGCCCGGAGATGCCGAGTCGCTTCTCCACCTCGATCTCGATCGGGAGCCCGTGAGTGTCCCAGCCGAATCGGCGATCGACCCGGTAGCCGCGCATGGTCCAGTAACGGGGCACCATGTCCTTGATCACCCCGGCCAGGAGGTTGCCGTAGTGAGGGCTCCCGGTGGGGAACGGGGGCCCGTCGTAGAAGATGTATTCCTTGTCCTCGGGACGGCGTTGGATGGACTGCTCGAAGGCTTTGATCTCACGCCAGAGTGCGAGGACCCCCTTCTCCATCGCCGGTATGTCCACGGCAGGGTCGACCCTGGTGAAACCGGCGGTGCTCATCGATCTGCCCTGAGGTTCTGACATGGGAGGCAGAAATGCTAGGGCCGATCGGGGTCCTGCACTCCGTGGGGAAACACGCCCAATAGCGACGAGGCGTTGGTAGGGTTGCCGCCCTTTTAGCGGGGGATCGCCGTGGCTAGACACCTTGCCAAGTCAACCGTCGACAAGTTCCGGGCCAGGCTCGAGGAGGAACGGGTCCGTCTCCAGTCGTTGATCGACGATTACGAGCAGGAGCTCGAAGAGGCGCGCCTCTCCGAGAGCTCGTCCGACCGAAGCCCCGATCCGGGGAACGCCGAGGCCAGCTCGACCAAGCTCGAGTATGCCAAGGAGCTGTCGATCGAGCAGAACACGATCGATCTGCTCGGGAAGGTGGAGCGGGCGCTGGCCAAGACCAACGAGGGCACGTACGGGATATGCGAGAGCTGCGGAAAGTCGATACCACTGGCCAGGTTGGACGTCCTTCCCTACGCGACGCACTGCGTCGATTGCGCACGCAAGGCCTGATCCGCCGGTACGCCCTGGGGGCAGGGCTCGCCATCCTGGTGGTCACCATCGATGCGCTCACCAAGCGGTGGGCCTCGGTTGAGCTGGTCGATGGCGACATCGTGCTCATCCCGGACTTCCTGGTGCTGACATACACCGAGAACCCGGGCGCCGCCTTCTCCATGTTCGAGAACGCGGGGCCGTTCCTCGGCGCCATTGCGCTCGTGGTCAGCGTCGTCCTTCTCTGGGCCATCCGCCGCGAGCGCCCTGTGCTGGAGACCGTGGCCTACGGGTTGATCGTTGGTGGGGCGCTGGGCAACGTCGTCGACAGGATCTTCCGGGGGCCTGGGCTTCTCGACGGAAGGGTGATCGACTGGATCGACCTCTGGTGGATCCCGACCTTCAACGTGGCAGATATGTCGATCACTATCGCGGTCGCGCTCCTGCTCATACAAGCGTGGCAGACGCGCTGAGACTCGAGGTGCCACAGCGCCTCGATGGGGACCGCGTCGACAAGGCCCTGGCCGAGATGTTGGAGTTGAGCCGGGCCCGGGCTCGTGCCCTGATCGAACAGGGCGTGTTGATCGATGGGGCGCCGGCGCGCCCCAGTGACCGGGTTCGGGCCGGAGGGGTCGTGGAGGCCCCTTCACCAGCCGAATCCGGTGGGCTGGAGCCCGAGGCGATGGAGCTCCGGGTGGTGCACGAGGACCCCGACCTGATCGTGGTGGACAAGCCGGCCGGGCTGGTCGTTCACCCCGGCTCGGGACATAGCGGCCCCACACTCGCCGCCGGTCTTCTCCATCGTTACCCCGAGCTGGAGGGGGTGGGTGACGTCGGGCGATGGGGCCTGGTGCACCGGCTCGATCGTGACACGTCGGGCCTCCTTCTCGTGGGCCGCACCACCAGCGCCTTTGACAAGCTCAGAGCCGACCTGGCCGGACGCCGCATCAATCGTCTCTACACCGCCTTGGTCCATGGAGCGTTCTCTACTCCGACCGGGACGATCGATGCCCCCATCGGGGCGGACCAGTCGAGACCGACCCGACGGGCAGTGGTGGCGGGAGGCAAGCAGGCCGTGACCCATTACGAAGTCATCGAGTATCTCCCTGGCAGCGACCTCTCCCTCCTCGAGATCGCCCTCGGCACAGGTCGGACCCATCAGATCAGGGTGCATCTCGCCGCCATCGGTCATCCCGTGGTCGGCGACAAGACATATTCGACGCTTCGTGGCCCGGCGAAGAGCAGACGCATGTTCCTCCACGCCCATCGGCTCGATCTGACCCACCCGGTCAGCGGCGACCCGGTCAGCTTCGTCTCCCCGCTTCCGCCCGAACTCGTCGCGGTCCTGGATTCTGTGCGTCAGCCCGGGAACGGGTAGATCCGTGGCAGCGATAGCGTTCCGGTCGTGACCCAGGATCACGCCACAGCCGCGCCGGTCTGCTATCGCCACCCCGACCGGAGCACCTTGCTCAGCTGCAGCCGATGTGGCCGCCCCATTTGCTCCGCCTGTTCCATCGATGCCGCGGTGGGGCAGAGGTGTCCCGACTGTTTGCGACAGGAGGGCGCCCAGCGAGTGGTTCCCACCGGGCCGCGCCGGCGTCAATCGGCGTTTGCGGGGGCTCCGGCCACGATGATCTTCATCGGCCTGGCGGTGGTCTTCTTCTTGCTCGGATTCATCGGTCTACGGGATCAACTGGTAGAGATCTTCGCCCAGATCAACCCCCTGATCGCTGACGGGGAGTGGTGGCGGATCTTCACTGTGGTGCTTCTCCACGGCTCGATCACCCACATCCTCTTCAACATGTGGGCCCTCTACGTCCTCGGTCCGCAAATCGAGCGGGGCGTGGGCACGTGGCCCTTCGTCACCCTGTTCCTCGCCTCAGCGGCCGTCGGCGGCGCCTTCGCCTATTGGTACGACGTCTGGGACGGTGGCCCGAACCAGATCGCGGTAGGGGCGTCGGGGGCCATCTTCGGGCTCTTCGGGATCTGGCTGAGCTGGGCCCTTCATCGCAGGAACACGATGCAAGGCCGGGCCCTGCTCACCCAGCTCATCTTCCTCCTCGCGATAAACGCTGCCATCGCCTTCGTCTTCCGCAACATCTCCTGGCAGGCACATCTCGGCGGGTTGATCGCCGGGTTCGTCATCGGTGAGATCTGGGCCCGGATCCAAGGCCCCCAAGCCGACACGATGCGGGCCTGGGTCGGGCTGGCCGTTGCGGTGCTGGCGGCCCTCTCCGTCGCGGTCTGAATCTCCCTGAGCCAGGCGGGTAGCCGTGATGCGGTCCCGTCGTGCCATCCTTGGGCCGGATGACGGTCCCCAGGTCCATTCTCTCCCGGGAGCTCCTCCCCGCATCCATCGCCATCTACACCACGATCGCCATCGTTGCCTTCGAAGGGCTTGCCGTGACCGCGGCGCTACCCGATCTCACCGCCGAGCTCGGCGATGTCGAGCTTCTGCCGTGGGTGATAACCGGCTTCCTGCTCGCCTCGGGGGTGGCCACCGCCATCGCTGGGTCGTTCATCGACTCCCTTGGGACCTCCACCGTTTTTCGCTGGGCCACCATCGGGTTCGCTGCCGCCTCCCTGGCTGCGGCTGCCACCGATTCCATGCCGTTGCTCGTCGCCACCCGGGTCTTGCAGGGGGCGACCGGCGGCGCCTTGATCTCGGTAGGCGTCGGGGCGGTGGCCCTGGTCTACCCGAGCCAGTTGATGGGGCGCGCCTTCGCCGCCAACTCCAATGTGTGGGGGGTCATGGGCTTCGCCGGACCCGCCCTCGCCGCTGCGCTGCTCCAGGTTGGCTCGTGGCGCTGGATCTTCCTCGTCATGGTCCCGATCGCGGGGGCCGCGCTCGTTGCCGGTTGGCGCACGCTGCCCGGGCCAGTAGAGCCTGCTCCCCTCCGCATCGACTGGATCGCGGTGGCCTTGCTGGTGGTCACCGTCGGCTCACTGCTCGCCACGGTCTCCTACCTCTCCTCGGCGGCGTGGCTGCCCGCCATGGTCATGGTCGTGAGCGGCTGGTTGCTGTGGCAGCGGATGACGCGCGACCGTTCCAGCCTGCTCGACCGCCGCTTCATCGGCGACTATCCCTATCGACAGCTGGCGGCGGTGGCCGCGTTGACCCTGGTGGCGATAATGGGGCTCTCCACCTATCTGCCGGTGTACGTGAGAGGTGCACGTGGCGCGACGGTCGCGGCGGCGGCCTGGTCGGTGCTCTGGCTGACCATCGGCTGGACCGTGGCAGCCAACGTCGCGGGGCGGGTCACGGATCGGGTCGAGGAGCGATCGGTGATGCGGGTTGGGGTTCTCGTCGGCATCCCGGCGATCGCTGCCGCATGGGCTGCGGTCGCCTTCTCCGCCCCCCTTCCTGTGATCTACGCCACTTACTTCGCCATGGGCACCGCGGTCGGGGCGGTGACCAACTCCGCCCTGCAGATGGTCCGGCTCGCCGTCGCCCCCAATCTCGCCGGACGCGCGACGTCTGCGCATGCCTTCAGCCGCACGGTGGGGATGTCGGTCGGCGCCGGTCTGGCCGGTGGGGTCATCCTGGCGACGGTGGCCAGGACCGTCGGCGATGTGTCCACGGTGAGAGATGCCCTGGCAGGTGATACTTCGGAATTGGCCGGGGCTGCGGTCGAGGCGCTGGCCAGTGGCGTCTCCATCGCCCACGCCGTGAGTCTTGGGATCATGATCGTGACCTTGTTCCCGTTGCACCGGTTGATGACCGGGCCACCCTTGACCGGGGAGCAGGGTATTTGACCCACCTGCTACCTTGAATGACAGCCGTGTCATTCGCCCACCTACACGTCCACACCGAATACTCGATGCTCGACGGTGCGGCCCGGATCAAGGACGTCGTGGCCGCAGCCGCCGCCGACGGCCAGCCCGCTCTGGCCATCACAGATCATGGGGTCCTCTACGGCGTGGTCGACTTCGTCAAGGAGGCGAAGACGGCCGGGATCAAACCGATCATCGGCATGGAGGCGTACCTGACGGAGGGCTCCAGATTCGACCGACCGGTGGGAAACGCCAACCGGCGCTTCCACATGAATCTCATCGCCTGGAACGAGACCGGATATCGCAACCTGCTCCAGCTTTCGTCCCGCGCCTTCCTCGAGGGCTACTACTACAAGCCGAGGATGGACTTCGACCTGCTGGCAGAGCATGCCGAGGGGATCCTCGCCACTTCTGGGTGCCTTGGTGGGATGGTCGCCCAGCATCTCGCCCCCGACTCGCTCAGCGAGGAGGGCAACAAGGGCCAGATAAGGGACTTCGACGCCGCCCTCGCCGCCGCGGGCCGCTTCCAGGACATCTTTGGCAAGGACAACTTCTTCATCGAGATCCAGGACCACGGGCTGGCGGCACAGAGGGCGATCATGCCCGACCTCCTCGAGATCTCGAACCGGATCGGGTCCCCACTGCTGGCGACGAACGATGCCCACTACACCGCGCAGGCGGAGCACGAGGCCCACGACGTCCTTCTCTGCATCCAGACCGGGTCACTGCGTGCCGAGACCGGACGTCTTCGCTTCGACAGCCGCGACTTCTACCTCAAGACCGCCGCCGAGATGCGCCGTCTCTTCCCCGAAGACACCTATCCCGGCGCCTGTGACAACACGCTGGCCATCGCCGAGCGTTGCTCGGTCGATCTCGACTTCGGGCGAATTCTCCTACCCAGCTTCCCGGTGCCGTCGGGAGAGACCGAAGTCAGCCATCTGCGGAAACTGGTCGAACAGGGAGCGAGCGATCGCTACGGGCGCGATGCGGGGCCGGAAGTCTGGGACCGGGTGGAGCACGAGCTCAAGATCATCGAAGAGATGGGGTTTCCCGCCTATTTCTTGATCGTCTGGGACCTGATCCGCCATGCCCGAGAGAACGGGATCCGGGTCGGGCCCGGCCGTGGCTCGGCGGCCGGCTCCATCGTCTCCTACTGCCTGCGCATCACCGACATCGACCCTCTGGCGTATGGGCTCATCTTCGAGCGTTTCCTCAATCCGGGCCGCCGTCAGATGCCCGACATCGACATGGACTTCGATGAGCGGTATCGGGCGGAGATGATCAGGTACGCAGCCCAGAAGTATGGCGTCGACAGGGTGGCCCAGATCGTCACCTTCTCCACCATCAAGGGCAAGCAGGCTCTACGGGACGCAGCGCGTGTCCTCGGTCATCCGTACGGGGTGGGGGACCGGGTGGCAAAGGCGATGCCTCCGGCGATCCTGGGTCGGGAGGCGACCCTCGAGCAGGTGCTGGAGCCACCATCGCCCGACGCCGATTCGACGATAAAGGACTGGTACGCCAACGCCCAGGGGCTCCGCGACCTCTACGAGGCGGACCCGGCCGTCCGTGAGACGGTCGACGCCGCCCGGGGCCTCGAAGGGCTCCGTCGTCAGGACTCCATACATGCTGCGGCCGTGGTGATCGCCCCCGAGCCACTCATCAACGTGGTCCCGATCCAGCAGAAGGGCGAGGGTGCCGAGGTGGTGACCCAGTACGAGATGTACGGGGTGGAGTCACTCGGTCTCCTCAAGATGGACTTCCTCGGGCTTCGTAACCTCTCCATCATCGAACGCTGTCTCGAACTGGTCGAGGACAGCACCGGGCAGCGGGTGGATATCGACACCGTCCCGCTGGACGACCCGAAGACCTTCGAGCTGCTCCAGTCGGGCAACACCATCGGGGTGTTCCAGCTCGAAGGCAACGCGATGCGGTCCCTGATCCGATCACTGAAGCCGGACTCGTTCAACGACGTGATCGCCCTTGTTGCGCTGTACCGGCCCGGGCCGATGGGCGCCAACATGCACACGCTCTACGCCGACAGGAAGAACGGCCGGGCCCCGATCGAGGAGCTCCACCCTGCTCTGACCGACAAGCTGGCCGACACCTATCAGATCATGGTGTACCAGGAACAGGTCATGTCCGTCGCTCAGGAGATGGCCGGGTACTCGATGATCGATGCCGACAACCTGCGGCGTGCGATGGGGAAGAAGATCAAGTCGGTCATGAAGGCCGAGGAGGAGAAATTCGTAGCCGGCTGCGTCGCACAGGGCCACGAGGAGAAGGTGGGTCGGGAGATCTTCGGCCTCATCGAGCATTTCTCGGGATACGGATTCAACAAGAGCCACAGCTCGGGCTACGGGCTGGTCGCCTACCAGACCGCCTACCTCAAGGCCCATCATCCCGCCGAGTACATGGCCGCCCTCCTCACCGCGACCAAGAGGGACAAGGATCGGACAGCCCTCTACTTGAATGAGTGCCGGCAGATGGGGATCCAGGTGTTGGTCCCCGACGTCAACGAGTCCGACTCCGATTTCACCGTCAAAGACGGCCGCATCCGGTTCGGTCTCTCCGCCGTGCGAAATGTGGGCGAAGGCGTGGTTGAGAGGATCGTCGCGGCCAGGGCCGACCGGCTGTTCGAGTCCTTCCACGACTTCGTCGATCGTGTCGACGTGTCGGCGCTCAACAAGCGGACGGTGGAATCCTTGATCAAGGCCGGCGCGTTCGACGCCATGGGCTATCCCCGCAAGGGGTTGACGGTGGTCTACGAGCAGATTCTCGACGGCACCTTGGAACGGCGCCGGAACGAGGACATGGGTCAGTTCAGCTTGTTCGCCGGAGACGCGGCCGCGATCTCGCAAGGCCGCATCGACGTGCCCGACCTGGTGTGGCCGCAGAAGATCGGCCTCGGCTTCGAGAAGGAGATGCTGGGTCTCTACGTGTCAGACCATCCGCTGTTGGCAGTGGGTCGATCATTGGAGGCTGCCGCCACCACCACGATCGCCGAGTTGGATGAGATGGCCGACAAGACGAGCGTGACGGTGGGTGGCCTCGTCGCCGGGATCACGAGACGCTGGACAAGAAATGGCGACCCGATGATCTTCTTCCAGCTGGAGGACATGGAGCGGTCCGTCGAGGTGGTCGCTTTCCCGCGGACCGTCAACGACTACGGCCACATCGTGGTCGAGGATGCGATCGTCATCGTGAGCGGGAGCCTGGATCATCGAGGCGACGAGGTCAAGGTCATGGCTCGAGAGATCAAGGAGCTCGAGATCCGCGACGACACCACCGTGCGGCTCAGGGCGCCGGCGGCAACTCTCACCCCCGAGATGGTCGGGCGGCTCAAGACGATCCTCTCCCACCACCCGGGGCCGGCCCCGGTCTACCTGAACATGACCAGCGACCAGGGGGTGAAGGTGCTCAAGCTGAGTGACGCCCATCGGGTGGAGCCCCGCACCGCCCTCTTCGCCGAGTTGAAGGAGTTGCTCGGGCCCAGCGCCATCCTCTGACCCAGCGAAATCGGGACCACCAGTTCTGTGTTTCGCACCCCCGCAACCCGATTACGGGGGGCTAGGGGAGACGGGGCCAGATCTCTCTCTGCGCCATCTGGGCCAGGGTCGCCGAGCGGCCGTGTTTCCGGCCTATCGCGTAGGCGGCGATGGCTGCGGTCACAGCCACGGTGCTCACCCCACCCACGGCGATCGCCTGCTTGGTCTTGCGGGCGAAGATCACCACGGGCCAGCCACGGTCGTGGGCAACCACATCGAGCTCCGAATCGGGGTTGACCGCCACCGGATGACCCACCGTTTCCATCATGGGTAGGTCCGAGATCGAATCGGAGTACGCATAACTCCGCTCCAGGTCGTAGCCAAAGTCGGCAGCGATCTTCTCGATGGCGTCGACCTTCCCGGCCCCATATACGAACGGACCATCCAGCTCCCCGGTGTAATGCCCGGCCATCACCCGCCCCCTGGTGCCGATCGCCCCGGTCATGCCGAGCGAGCGGGCGAGGGGCTCGACGATTTCATGCGGGGCCGCGGAGACGATCCACGTGTCGCGACCGGATTCGTTGTGCAGATTGACCAGTTTTCGCGACTCCGGTCGCACCCTGGACACCAGCTTGGGAAGGACCGAGGCCCCGACCATCTCCAGCGCCTGGACCGAGGAGCCTGCGATGCGATTGAGGAAATCACCCCTGACCTCATCTGAGGCGTCTCCCATGTCCCCTCTCAGCCTGAAGCTGAGGGCAGAGAGGGTCCATCTTGCGATGTCCGTGTTGGAGGCCAGACCCTGACGCCAGGCTTCCACCCCGAGGGGAAACGCCGAGGCGCCGGAGATCAGGGTCCGGTCGAGGTCGAAGAATGCGGCGGAGTTCGCCATGCATTCAGGATATGCCGACCTCCGCCCAAGGCAACTGGCTTGCTTCCTCTACCAACCCGGCCAACCCATGGAGATCGGTCGGTGGGTGTGGCGACCATGGGATGGTCGCGATGTGTGCCCCGTAACGGTAGGAGAACTCCTCACGAGTGTCCCGCTGCCGCACCGTCTCGGCGCTCCAGCGGGCCAGGTTCAGCTCCAGGGCGGGAGATGTCCCCGGCGGGGCGGTGGCTTCGGCCCACTCCTCGGGCAGGATCCTGTTGAAGATCACGGCCGTCGGGCTGCTGGCAAGACCGGGAAGGTCGCGATAGAACTTGATCGCCTCCCGAATCGGAGCCGGATCGGAGGTGGTGACCACGAAGATCGATGCCGAGGAGAGGACGCGCTCTATCTCCCGGCCACGTTGCGCGACGCCGTCGTATGTCGTCCGAAGATCGAGGAGAAACTCGGCCACCCGCTCGAGCAGATCGCTCCCCAGCACAGAGTCTGCGATGCGAAGCATGGGCCGCGCGGCGAAGTTGTAGAGCGCCCTGCGACCGGGGATGGGGCCGCCGGTCAGCCAGCGGAGGAGGCGCCCACCGACTAGATCGGCCATCTGGGCCGGCGCGGTGAAGAAATCGATGCCGCCGCCCGAAGGCGGGGTGTCGACGATCACCAGGTCCCACGCCATGGCCTGGACGAAGGTGGCCGCCTGATCGGCCGCGGCGTATGCCTGTGACGCCGGGAAGTGCTCCGAGGCGGCCCGGAAGAACTCGTTGTCGGCCAGCCTGGCGGCCACCTCCGGGTCGGCGTGACGCATCGCCACCGCCCTCCACGACGCGGTGGCGTCGAGCATGGCTGCCCACAGGTCCGGCTCGTCGGCGTGGGGTTGGGGCTCATTTCCCAATTCCTCGACTCCGAGTGCAGTCGCCAGCCTCAGCGCCGGATCAACGGTGACTACCAGAGTCCTCAGACCGCCACGCGCCGCCTTCACCCCCATCGCCGCGGCAATCGTGGTCTTTCCCACTCCGCCGGCGCCGGTGATGAGGATGGTCCTGGTCACGCCGTGACCTCGAACTCGTCGGCGATCCGTGCCGCGACCTCGCCAGGGGTGAACAGCCCATGCAGATAGGGGAGGCGCTGCACGGGAGAGAGTCGCTCCAGCCACTCCTGCTGCTCGGCCCAGAGGGAACGATGGAGCCTTGCCGCATCACCCACCGGTCCGGGGGGTGTGTCGGGATCGGTCAACTCGTCCAGTACGCGGTTGGCGATCACCGTGGGAGGGGGGACCAGATCCTCCTTGGCCAGCCAGGTGAGGGTTTCCTCGGTTTCGGTGACCGGAAGCTCCTCGGGAAGGGAGACCATGATGAGCTCGGTGAGGCTCGGGTCGTGCAAGATCTCCCTCATCACCTCCGCCTGGACCCGGATCCGCCCGGCGGGCACGAGTTCGGAGATCGTGACCGGGGCTCGAACGTATGACCCGATCTGGCCGGTGGGCGGGGCATCCGCGATCACGATGTCCCAGCGGTCTTCACGCACCTCCCAGATGGCCTTGCCGATCGTGATGATCTCACGGATCCCCGGTGCTGTGGTGGCGAGGGCATCGAAGGCCCGGGCCAGGGGGCCGAATCGGTTCAAGCCGCGCATTCCCAGCTGGATGGACAAGTACTCGAGCAGGGCATCGGAGCGGACCATCTGCATGGCGTGGAGCCCTGGCCGCAGCTCCATGGGCTCGAACTCGAGCGGGCCGGTGCCGAAATGAGCGGAGAGGCCACCCGGTGCGCCCATCTCCATCGCCAGCACCCTGAGCCCACGGCGTTGGGCAAGGAGTGCGAGGCCGGCGCTCACGACCGACTTGCCGACACCTCCTTTGCCCGACACCAGGACCAGGCGCTTCTCGAGCATGAGCGGCGCTCAGCTGCCGCCCAGTGGGATGCGCAGCACCAGCTCGCCCTGCTCGACACTCCAGCGGGCGCTCCCGATCAGGGCGTAGTCGGTGTAATCGGCCTCGGCCCGCTCCACGAAGAGACGGCGCTCCTCGCCTGCGACGGGTGGGAGGGGACGTTCCTTGACCGCGCTCGCCCGCTCCTGATAGCGACGGATCATGGCGTCGACGTCGAATTGGGCCATCAGATGACGTTAAACGTTCTGCGTTTTTCGTTCTAGGCGCGGGCCGTCTGGCGACGCCTTTCGGCCTTGCGCTCCCCTTCGAGGCGCTCGAGGTCCACATCGCTGTAGTCGACGTGGCTCATGGCATCCGCCAGCAGGGTGTGCCCGGCCACATCACGTATGGCGTGGTGCATCTCGTGCGCCACCCTTCGGTAGGCGGGGTGGCCGGCCGCTTGGCTGCGCAGCTCGATGAGGTGGAACGCCTGCCGGGGGTTCAGCTCCATCGCGAATCGGACGTTGTAGGCGAAGGGCACTACATATTGTGCGACGTCGGGCCCCAGGTCATCACGCAACTCCTCGTAGAAGTTCAGGGCGTCCTCCATCGTGCGGTCCCAATCTTCGGCCATTCCAAGATCGTCGATCTCGGGGGGAACGTCGTAACCGAGTCTGGTGGTGTACCGCTGCCACTCGAGTGTCATGAGCCGGTGCCGCTGCAGATCGCGAAATGCGCCGATGTCACAGGTCACATCGAAGCGATAGGTGGTTCGCTCCATGGGGCGACCCGGCTTGTGTCTGCGGTTGGCCCGGTTCCCGACCAGAGACGAGATGAGCGCCGAGCGCTCGGAAGCAGACATGGCCCGGACGATGCGGAGCAGCTCGATGTCGGGGAGTTCCGAGACCGCGTAGAGGGCGGCGGCGGCGATCTTGAGCTCGGCGTCGGGGTCCCAATCGACGAGGGTCACCGATGGGCCCTCATCGCTCGGGCCGGGGAGAGGCGCAGCCGTCTCTTCCAGGTCCCGGCGCACGTCCTCCAGATATCGCGACCAACGCACCCCGCGGTCCTCGAGATCGACCCTGGTCAGAAAGGAGGGGATGATCTTCCGGAGCTCAGCGAGCATCATCCCCCCGTAGTCGCGCACCTCGCGTAGCGGGCTCGCCTGCATCCTCACCAGTGACATCTCATAGGCCTGGCCGGTGCCATAGATCCCCACGTTCGACAGTGTTGATACGGGCAGGAGGCCGCGGACCGTGTCACAGGCCTTGGCCCGGATCGTCGCATTCCAGACCAGGGGTGAATCCGACTCCAGACGCGGGTGGATCTCCTCGAAGTGAGACACCATTCGGGCCACCATCCTCGAATAGGTGTCGAAGACCAGGTCCATGTGGGTCAGGTACCGGTCGGAATGCCCGGAGTCAGCCACTTCGGCGGGCACGTGATAGCGGTATCGGCCCCCGAGTGGGGCGTCATACCGGATGTAACGGGTCGACTGCTCGAGGTAGGCGGCGAGACGCCCCCACTCCAGCACCTTGGTGAGCAGGTTCGATGCCTGCTCACAGGCGAGGTGGGCCCCGCCCAGCTGGGCCACGGAGTCGTCCCCGTAGTCGAAGAAGACCCGCTGGTAGAGCTGTTCGGCTTTCCTGGTCGCTACCAGTGGGTCGTCGTCGAGGTCTCGCGCCATGACCTCGATACCCGAATCCGGATCGGCCACGAACTCGTCGAGGAAGAGACGGCGCAGGGACTTGGCCGACCGCGAATATCGGGCGAACAGGGCGCCCTTGACCACCTCGGGGAGGTTCACCAGGCCGAACACCGGGAGATCCAGATTCGTGAAGAACCGGCCCAGGACGGCTCTCTCCTCGGGGGTGAACTCCTCCTGGTGATACGGTGCCACGGGCGGGCGATTGTATGCCGGGAAATCTCCGGAGCCGGGTTACCGTTTCAGGTCGTGGCTGTGTTCCTGGTTCGTCTCGGCGTCTTCCTGCTCTCGGCTACCGCCATCGGCATCGCCCTCGTCCCCATCCTGGTCCTCATCGACCTTCTCGATGGTGGCACCGGATGGGGGCTCTGCCCGCAAGGGATCGAGGCGTGTGACAACCCGTACACCACGGCGGCGGAGTTCGGGATCATGCTCACCCTGGGTCTTTTCGTGGCGGTTCTCGGGATTCGCGTCCTCATGAAGCTGGCGCGACGTCTTCGATCCGACGACTACCAGGTCAGTCAGTGAGCCGGTGTCACCGCCTCAGCCTCTAACGACGCCTGATCGGTCTGTTTGGTCACCACCAGGTATATGGCGATGATGATGGCGCCGGCACCGGCCCAACCTGCTGGAGTGAGACGCTCGCCGAGCACCACCCAGGCCGTGGCAACGGCAAAGGCAGGCTCCGCGGCCAGGACCACGGCGGCTGTGGTCGCCCCCACCACGGTCTGCGCCCAAATCTGGAGGACGAAGCACCCGGCGCTCGCACCCAACCCGGTGATGAGGAGGGCGCCCCACACCGACGGTGGAGGCAGCATGGGGCCTTCTATCAGGAACGCCGTGGGGAACGCCAGCAGGGCCACGACCGCCAGCTGCGCCACCGTGAAGGGGATCACGGGGTGGTGTCGAGCGAAACGGGACAGGACAACGATGTGGGCCGAGAACGAGATGGCGCAGGCCAGCGACAGCAAGTCACCCCGCCCGAGACTGATTCCGTCGGCGCCGGTGATGAGGATGATGCCGGCGAAGGCGAGGGCGGCCGCGATCACACTCCACCATCCCGGTGGCCTGCGGGCGAACAGGGCAGCGAGAAACGGCGTGATCACCACGTAGAGCCCGGTGATCAAGGCCGAGTTGCTGGCGCTGGTGGTGGTCAGACCCGCGGTCTGGAAGGAATAGCCCGCGAACAGGGCCACTCCGGCCATAAACCCGTGCCACCAGATCCGTTTCCCTTTGGGTAGGGCCAGGAATGAGAGGACCGCGGCGCCAAGCAGGAAACGCCAGGCGACGAAGGTGAGCGGAGGCACCTGTTCCACGGCCGACTTGACGACCACGAATGTCGCCCCGAACACGAACGACGCGACCAGGAGGGCCAGGACGGCGCGGCTTCGACCCGAGCTGAGCATGAGCCGGGGAGAGTAGGACCGGGTGGGTGCCCGCCCTGGGCTTCGTGTCGGGTCAATACGATGCGAGGTCCCATGCCATTGCCCCGAGCCGATGGAACGGTCCCCACCAGGGGCGAAAAGGGGAAGGCCCGCACCATCCTCAACCGGCTCCGCCGGCGATACCCGGAGATCGGCACTGCACTGGACTACGAGTCTCCGTATCAGCTGCTGGTCGTGACCGTCCTTTCCGCACAGACCACCGACGAGAACGTGAACAAGGTGGCTCCGATCCTGTTCGAGAGGTACCCGCTGGTCGGCGACCTCGCCGAAGCCGACCCTGAGGAGGTCGAGGAGATCGTCTATTCGACCGGGTTCTACCGCCAGAAGACCAGGTCGATCATCAAGCTCGCCCAGGCCATCGAAGAGATGTTCAAAGGCGAGGTCCCCATGGAGATGGACGAGCTCGTGAAGCTCCCCGGGGTCGGGCGCAAGACCGCCAGCGTTCTCCTCGCCGAGGCCTGGGATGTGCCGGCTATCGCGGTGGACACCCACGTGCGGAGGGTGACCCGCAGGTTGGGGCTGACCGCACAGGCAGACCCCGTGAAGATCGAAAAGGATCTCATGGCCGTGTTCCCGAAGAAGGAGTGGTCCGGGGTGTCGATGCGGATCATCCAGTTCGGCCGCGACATCTGCGATGCACGACGACCCCTCTGTGGCCGGTGTGAGCTGTTCGGTCTGTGTGAGTTCTCGGAGAGATTCTTGTTCGCCGCCAAGACACCGCCTCAAACGTGAACGGCGGCCGGTGACAACCCCCCGAATTGCCCACCGGGCCATCCTTCGCCTCGCCATCCCCGCCCTGGGCACCCTGGCCATCGATCCCGTGCTCACGCTCATCGACACCGCTTTCGTCGCACGGGTCGGTGTCGATGAGCTCGCCGCGCTCGGCGTGGACACCGCCATCCTCGGTTTCGTCTTCTTCGGCTTCAACTTCCTCGCCTATGCGACCACACCACTGGTGGCCCAGGCCTTGGGACGGGGCAACCCGGCGGAAGCGAGGCGATGGGTGGGTGACGCGCTCGTCCTGGCCGCGGGTCTGGGAGTGTTCGCGGCTGCCATCCTCGAGGTGCTGGCCCCATGGTTTGTCGGGTTGATGGGCGCCGGCGAGGGCGTGGCGGAGGCGGCGGTGGCCTATCTCCGAATCCGGGCCATCGCCACCCCGGCGGTGCTCATCGTCACCGCGGCCCACGGCGCCTTCCGCGGGCACCAGGACACCCGCACCCCGCTCGTGGTGGCGGTGGGCATCAACGTCATCAACCTGGTGTTCGATCCTCTGCTCATCTTCGTAGCCGGCCTGGGCCTGGAGGGTGCCGCCTTGGGAACGGTCATCGCCCAATGGGCGGGTGCGGCGTGGTTCCTGATCCTGGTCCGGCGGAGGCAGCTGGCCGATCGTCCCGGGCCTCTGCGTCAGGCGATCCCCACGATCCTCTCTTTGGCTCGGAGCGGCATGTTGGTCGCCATAAGGACCGGTTTTCTCCTGGCCGGGCTGACGATTGCCGCCGCCACCGCAACCCGGCTCGGGCCATCAGAGATCGCGGCCCATCAGGTGGTGATGCAGGTGTGGCTCCTGGCCGCGATGGTTGCCGATGCATTTGCCATTGCCGCCCAGGCGATGGTCGGCGCCGCGGTGGGCAGCGGGGACTCCCTCCGGATCGACCGCCTGTCCTCCCGCTTGCTGGCCTGGGGTGTGGCTACGGGAGTCCTTCTGCTGGCGGTGTTCGCGTTGGGGGCGCCTGCGCTCGAGTTGTTGGTGGAAGACCCCGAGGTTGCGGCGCTCACGATCTCCGCCGCAGCCGTTGCCGGGTGGATGATGCCGGTCGGGGCGCCCCTGTTCGTAGCAGACGGCATCTTCTTCGGGCTCCTCGCCTTCGGCACCATCATCCTCTCGACTGCCGTGGGCGCTGTGGTCCTGATAACACTCATCATGGCGACCCCGCTGGGCGAGACACTCGACGGCATCTGGTGGGGGATCAGCGCCATGTTGGTTGCCCGCGGGCTCGTCTTCGTCTTTGCCTACAGACGTGCTGTGGGCGTCGCGCTCAGGTCCTGACCACGGGTCTCGGGCAGGAGCAGTGTGAGTAGCGCGGCTGCCGCCATGCCCACCCCGAGCAGCGTGATCGTCTCCGAAAGCCCGACCTGGTCGATGGTGAATCGACCCAGAATCAGGCCGGCGGCCGATCCGGCGAGACCGAAGTTGGTGACCGCGGTGTTGGCGCTGGCCCGCAGCCCTGTAGGGAACAACTCGGTGCGATGGGCCCCACCAGCAGGCACGAAGGCGAAAGTGCCAAACGAGGAAACCATGACCGCCACGACGATCAGGGGCACCGAGTCGGACCAGTAGATGACGAGTCCACCGCCCAGGGCGAGCAGGAGGCTGATCACGGTGGTGCGGCGCCGGCCCCAGGCGTCGGCGAGATGCCCGCCAACGAAGAAGCCCAGACCGCCGAGTGTCCCACCGAGCAGAGCGACGATGACCGTCGACCCGGTGCTGAGGCCGAGGTGGTCGATCATCCGCGTGGTGGAGAAGGCGAGGGCGACTGCGGAGAAGGCCGAGACGAAGAGCCCGATCACGGCAACCAGCCAGAAGCGGCGCGCCCACACTCCCGCTATCAGGTCCCGCCAGTGGCCGGCCGGCTCGTGATCCTCGACGAAGACACGACTCTCGGGCAAGGCCCGGCCCAGCAGCGGAAGGATGAGGAACCCGAGGGCGATGAGGAGATGAGGGATCCGCCAGGTCTCTCCGCCACCGTCGGCCAGGGGGAGGGTCATCAGAGCAAGCCCGGCGCCGAAGGACACCGCGGCCCCGTAGAAGGCGATGGCATACGCCCGTATGACGGGGGAGACCTGCTCGGCGAGGAGGACTATGGCCAGGCCACCCATCCCCGCAGTGCCGGTCCGCAGGATCGCCTGGGCCGTCCCGAATTGCCAGGCCTCCATGGCCAGGCCGGCGAGGGTCCCGCCGATGACGACGAGAGTCACCGACCAGAGCAGAGGCGTCCGTCGACCCCGATGATCGCCAATCCAGCCCAAGGGGAGGGCGGCGAACGCGGCAAGTCTCGCGATCCCGAGGAGCATGCTCATCTCACCTTCGGTCAGGCCCAGCCCGGCCCTGGTGAAGGGAAGGGTGGCCGAGACCTGCGACTGGGCGAAGCCCTGGACGAGACCGGCGGCCCAGATGACTGCGACGATTCGGCGGTCGGAGGAGGTGAATCGGTCCACCGGGAGCAATGGGCCCAGAACACGTCGCAACCACGGACTCACGAATCGAGAGTAGAGGGCTGCTCGTGCGATCATCACCAAACTTCGGCAGCTTCCCCGAAAGACCAAAGTGTTCGAAAACGTCGACTCGGCCGCCTACCTCGTCCAGGTCTTGATCGCATTCGGGGCCGGGATCATCTCCTTCGTCTCCCCGTGCGTCCTGCCCCTTCTGCCCGGCTACCTCTCGATGATGTCGGGGTATTCGGCGGGCCAGTTGGAGAGCGGGGACGTGTCGACGGGTCGCATGACGAGGGTGATCGCCCTCTTCATCGCAGGGTTCACCGTGGTCTTCGTCGCTCTGGGTGCGATCGCGA
Source organism: Acidimicrobiia bacterium (assembly GCA_048595045.1). Taxonomy (GTDB): domain Bacteria; phylum Actinomycetota; class Acidimicrobiia; order Spongiisociales; family ZC4RG35; genus JARDZU01. The sequence goes on along the minus strand of JBMDXS010000029.1, from coordinate 862 downwards.
CCGGGCTGCGCACCTGGCTCGTGCAGAATCTCGACACCTTCACTCGTCTGGCCGGGCTGACCGTGATCGTGTTCGGAATCCTGATGGTTGCGATGGCCGTGTCGGAGCGGGGGGTGATCGGCACGTTCGCCCGGGAGCGCCGCCTCGACGTCCGACCGAGCCGCCTCGGCGGATGGGCACCGCCTGTGATGGGGATGGCATTCGGGTTTGCCTGGACACCGTGTATCGGGCCGGTGTTGACCGTGATCCTGGCCACCGCCTCGCTTCAGGAGACCCTGGGCCGGGGTGTGGGGCTCCTGATCGCCTACTCCTTCGGGCTCGGGATCCCGTTCCTTCTCTCCGGACTGGGTCTATTCAAGGTGTTCGGCAGGTTGAGGCCTTACCTGCGCCCGATCAACATCGTCTCTGGTGTGCTGCTCACCCTGTTCGGGGTGGTCATGCTCACCGGGAATATCAGCACCCTGTCCAACTGGTTCTCAGATGTGATGCTCTCCATCCCCTTCCTGCGGGACCTGGCCACGATCTGATGCGTCCGAGCGCGCCCAGCCTGGCCCCGACGACACCCGACCTGGTCTGGTTCGCTGGCGCCGACGCCCTGCGGTTCCTCAACGACCTGATCAGCCAGGAGATCGCCGACATGACCCCTGGGATCGTGCGGAGGTCTCTCCTGCTCACCCCGCAGGGAAAGCTGGACCACATCATGTGGGTGCTGGGCGGGGGTGACGAGATCGGTCTGGTGGTGGATGAGGGGCGTGGTGAGGACCTGGCCGCCAAACTGGGCCGATATCGAATCAGAGTCGATGTCTCGATAGAGCCGGTGACGGCGGAGCGATGGTTGGTGGTCGGTCCGTTCGGCGTCGAC
>JBMDXS010000028.1:0-2401 GCA_048595045.1 Acidimicrobiia bacterium | reverse complement strand
ACCGGCTGGTGGCGAGCCGGGTGCGGCAACCTCGCCGGCTGGGGAGACCAGTGGGGTGGGAACAACGACCCGGGCACGGACTCGGCCACCCCGCAGAACCGGACGTTCCAGGCTTCACTCGACGAGATCACGGTCTTCTCGGGCAATGCCCTCACCGCACAGCAGGCCGCTTTTCTCTACTGGGCCCGCTGAGCAACGAACGATCAGACTGCGGTCAGTCCAGGAGCTCGACCGTGAAGCGAGGAGCGGCCGTGGGATTGTCGAACCAGTTGATCGTGAAGTTCGATCCCGAGATGTCGACCGTGTAGGCGATGATGCTCCCGTTGACCTCGGCGCTTGCAGACGCGAAGGACATCTTCACCTCACCTCGCGGAGCATAGATCAGGCCGGTCCATGTGATGTTCGAGCTGCTCATCTGGATGGCGTTCGTGTTACACGTGGGTGGATTGCCGGCGTTGGAGAACAGCAACACCGGAGAGTATCCGGCGGTCTCCGAGACGTAACCGGTGAGATCGGCCACTCCATTGATCTCTATTTGTCCTTCGGCGACAAACGTCACATTGACCCCGGGAGCGGTGCTCACCCCTTTGAGGTCGATCGCCTTGTTTCCAGTCTTCGGTGAGTAATAGAGGCCTTGCTGGGTGATCACGATGCTCGAGTTGTTCCCGGTGGCGTAGCCATTGGCAACCATCCAGCCGTTGTCGATGCCCACCCCCGGCGCCGAATTGAAGTAGTTGCTCGGGTCTGCCGCCTGACGTGGCCCTCCCGGTCGAAACTCGGCGATGTCGAGGTCGAGGGGATAGTCCTCTGGGGATCCGAAGAACCTCTCGGCGGCGTCGATCACGTCGGGCCCCGCATTGCTGTTGAACGTCCCCCTGTAGTCGATGTCGCCGTTGACCACGATGTTGGCCCCCTGAAGGCTGAGGTCGCCATTGGAGAAGATCCCACCGTTGACCGTCTGGGTCGAGCCGGTCAAGTTCAGCTCGATGGCTCCGCCGGTGGTACAAGAGTCAGCACCGGCGAAGATCGCATAGCCCCCGTGAAACGGCTCCTGCTCACAGAGGGCGACGCTGCGCGAGACCACCGTCAAGGTTTCGGCGCCGACGCCAGGGCCGGCGAAGCTGGTGTCGTTGACCTGCTGGATCAGGACCTCGTATTCCGTCGTGTCCAGCTGGTTGACCTCGACCTCCACCTCGGGATCGGTGTCGTCGTAGCCATTCTGGGCGGCGACGGCGAGGGCCGACCCTTCGGGATCCGGGGCGCCGGCCACCCGCGGGTTGCAGGCCTCCCAGGCCGCGGCAAGGGCGGCACTGTCCGCGGCGTTCTGGGTGCCCCGTCTGTCGTCGAAGCCGAGGCCTCCGTCTATGGCCAGGGCGGCGAAACCGACCAGCAACACCAGGGAGATGGCAACCACGAATGCGGCGGCGCCCTTGTCTCGATCTACGGGAATAGTCATCTCATCCTTCATGTCAAGGTGTGGGTATCGGCATCGGCAGCGCTCCGGTGGGACAGGTGTCGAAGAACCTGTCCGCCTCGGCCGTTGGGTCGAGGCTGATCGTGCCACCTAGGGCCGGCCCCACGATCGGGGTGATCAGGTCTACGTCATAGATCAGGTCGACGCGAACTCGGGTCCCGTCTTGTAGGTCACGTGGATCGGTCTCGCAATAGACGGCGATCGTCGCGGTGGTCAGGTCGGGTTCGGACACCGAAGCCCGGACATGGGCATCGATGTCACTCGTCGTCACGACCTCCGTGAAGGCGCCGAACATCGCACCCTCCTGAACCGCATCTCGTAGGGAGATGTTGGTGGTGATGGCGCGACCGAGGTCGACGATCCCGAGAAGGAGGACGAGGAGGAACATGGAGACGATGGCCATCTCGACGGCGGCAGCGCCCCTCTCCCTGGTACCGCCGCTATCCACCGACTACCCCCTTGAAGATAGAGCGGATCTGGGTCGAGGTGAGATCGATGCCATCGAGGAAAGAGGAAGTCACAGGAACGATTGCGTCGAATTCGCCATTGACCGTGACCGCGATGGTGAATCCGTTGTCGATGTCAGCCGATCCGCCCGGTGTCGGCCTGGGAAGCGTTGCATCACCGTCGTCACAGTCGGCAACGGGGTTCCCGATGAGATTCGAGTAGACGATCTCGACATCACTGGCCGACAGGGTCATCCCCACCACTTTGGCCAGGGCGGTCGCGACGATCGCATCGCAATCGAGGTAGTTGGGACCATTGGCGCCGTCGCTGTCGCCAACGGTGGTGGCGTAACGGGCGCCCTCCCTGGCTGCGGTCCAGACAGTGGTGAATCCATGCCCCAATCGGGCGAACTCGATCACTCCGAAGAGCAGCAACAACAGGAGGGGTGCGATGAGGGCGAACTCGACCAAGCTCGCACCC
>JBMDXS010000277.1:0-17101 GCA_048595045.1 Acidimicrobiia bacterium | reverse complement strand
ATGGCCGGGGCCATCGAATGGCTGCGTACCAAGGGCACGATGCTGCGGGCCGAGGGCCAGCCCTGGTTCCTGTCGATCGACCTGGTCAACCCCCATGACATCATGTACTTCAACACCGACCTTCCCGGCCAGCAGGTGCAGGACCAGGGTGGTCTCCTTTTCAAGACGAGTCGTGCTCCGGACACGCCGACGTACGCCCAGACATACGACGGCGTGGTGCCCGAATCGTTCGACCAGGAGCTGGACGAAGAGGGGCGCCCCTCCGCTCACGCCGAGTTCGAGGACGCCATGGCCTACGGACTGGGGCGGATTCCGGCCGAGGCGGAACGGTGGCAGCGCTTCAACGACTACTACCTGAACTGCATCCAGGAAGTCGATCGCAAGATCGCGCGCATAATCCGGGAGCTCGAGGAGCTCGGTCTGATCTCAGACACTGTGATCATCTTCACGTCCGACCACGGCGAGATGGCTGGCGCCCATGGGATGCGGGGGAAGGGCGGCAACGCCTACGAGGAGAGCATCCACGTCCCGTTGGTCGTAGTAACTCCGGATGGGCCGGCGGGGGAGGCCTGCCACGCGGTGACATCGCATCTCGATTTGGCCCCGACGTTCCTCGGCATCGGTGGGACAACAGGCTGGTCCCCAGCGGCGTCGGTCGGATCACTGCCCGGGCGTGACCTGTCTCCGCTCGTCTACGACCCGGGTCTTTCCGAGGCAGCCGGCCGTGACGCAGTGTTGTTCGCCTACTCAGGGGTGATGACGCTGGACGCCGTCTTCATCGAGCGCCTCACCGAGGTCCTCGCTGCCGGGGGGGTGCCTGCCGATCTCCGGAAGGCCGGGATCCGTCCCGACTTCATGAAGCGCGGTTTTCAGAGGACGTTGTGTGACGGCCGTTACAAGTACAGCCGCTATTTCGCCCCCGCCCAGCACAACCTCCCCGGGACTATCTCCCAGATCCGCGAGGTCAATGACGTGGAGCTGTTCGATCTGGCCGAGGATCCACACGAGATGACCAACCTGGCAGCGCAGGGGTCGGATCACGACGGGTTGCTCGAGCGATTGAACCACAGGATGAACCAGCTCATCCGGGACGAGATCGGCCCCTCCGACGACGGGAGATATCTCCCGAATATCCCCGATGTCGGCTGGGTGATCACAGAGTTCAAGACGATCTGAAGCTGGTAGACCCACGCACTACGACATCATCGGCGGGCTTTCGACTCGACGATCCGGCGGTGGCTCCATGCGCCGCGAGATGCCACCAACATGTGTCTCACAAGAAGACACCGAGTCGAGGAGAAGAGTGGCAATGAGGTCGCCGTGGCCACGCCCCTTTGGCGACAAGCGGCCGATCCGCTAGCGGCTCATGGGCAGGCCCAAACCGATCCGGGGATCTTCCCCAACTCCATGGTGTACGCCAGATGGGGAGACGGGCCGCGCAGTGTTCTGGTCATTCCTGGAGGCCCGGGCAATGAGCTCCCCGACGGGCTGGGATTGAGGATGATGCTCTACCAATACCGCCCTCTCCTCGACGCCGGTTACACGGTGTGGATCGTGACCAGAAAGCAGAACATGCCCACCAGCCACACCATCGAGGATATGGCCGTCGATTACGCCGGGATCATGAGAACCGAGCTGGATGGGGTGGTGGACGTGGTGTTGGGCATCTCCTACGGCGGGCTGATAGCCCAGTACCTGGCTGCCAACCACTCAGACTGCTTCCTGCGCCTCGTGGTGGCCGCGGCCGGCTCGACGGTCAGCGAAGAGGGCAAGTCACTCGAATACAGCTACGCCAGGAACTTGAGCGAAGGCAAGTGGCGGCAGGCGGCAACCAACCTGATCAACGGTATGTTCCCCAATCTGCCTTTCCGGTGGATGGTCGGACTCGGAGGCGCTCTCCTTGCTCCGACGTTCTCCGAGGGCCACGAGCACTTCGCCCACGATGTCCTGGTCGAAGCAGAGGCCGAAATCGCCTTCGACTCCCGGAGGATCCTGCCCACGATCGTTGTCCCCGTCCTGTTGATCGCCGGGGACAAAGACTTCTACTTCCCCCGACAAATCGTCGAGGACACGGCTCGGCTGATCCCCAACCACACGCTGCGGGTCAATCAAGGGAAAGGCCATTTCGGGGCGATAGCCGACCGCCGTCTCATCCACGACGTCCTCGCCTTCGCCGGCCGACCGCCGAACCGGGCGAGGCCATGACGGTCAAGAGGGTGGTGAGCGACTCCCCGCCTACCCGTCGAGAGCCTGGCCGATCCAGTTTCCGACCTCGGGGACGACTTCTTGCAGAGCTTGGGAGAGCGAAGCGACTGCCTCGGTGTGGCCGGTGAGACCATGAGCGTCGAGAGTCTGGGCCTGCCACTCGAGGAACTCCGACAGAAGAGACACGTCTTCAACCAGAAGCGACGCCTCCACCGCCTTCTGCGTCATCAGGAGCTCTTCCCGCCATCGAGTTCCCTTGGCTTCGTTTACCGAGTGATTGAGTCGGCCCTCGGCATCGGCCAGCACCGCACTGCGCCGATCGATCACACGTTCCAGGATCTCACCGGGGTTCTTGGCCCCCGCTTCGGCACGACGCGGGTCGGGAGTCCATGACTCGAGGTGAGCGGCAACATCCTTGGCCTCGAGGACCCAGCCGTCTGCTCCCACATCGGGCGCCCAGATCCCCTCGGCACCGAATGCCTTCCCTCCGACCAGGACAGGAACGTCTACTGCATGGCATTCCCGAACCGCGTCGCGCGCTCCGAGCAGATGGACGGTCATGGCACAGGAGAGGACCACTGCATCGGGCGGTTCCGATTGGAGATAGTCGCGAAGATCCGAAGCCAGAACGTTGGCGCCGAGAAACGTGGTCCGATAGCCAAGGAAGAGGAGATGTGCGGCCACCGCACGCGCCGGCAGAGAATGGTGGTCCCCCTGGGCCGTGGCGACAACGATTTGGGAGCCTTCTTGGGGCTGGTCGAATGACCCGGCCAGCAAGCTGATCACCGTCTCGAGAGATGCGGTCGCGGCGTGCTCCTCAGACACGAGGTAGTCGCCCGCCTGCCAGCGGAGGCCGACGTCGCGCTCCGAAAGCAGCAGCGCTTCGAACAAGACGGTTTCGAAGGGAACGCCCTCGTCGAGGAGAGCGGCTGCTATCCGATAGAGGGAACCGGTGTCACCCGCCATTGCGGCCGAGGTGATTCCGAGTTGAGCTGCTGAGAGTCGGGATTGCTCCATGATGAGGTTGGATCGACCTTCGAGGACAGTACCCGTCAGGCGGCTTCGCTCGCACTCGGTTCGGATCCGGCGGCGGGGCGGGGCGATGCGAACACCACCACGTTGCTGTCGTACCGGGAGGTGCTGCGGTCGAAGCCGCCCCCGCACGTCACCAAGGACAGAATCGGTGGACCATCCCTGTTGAAGAGAACGTCGGTGGGCAACTGGTCCTTCCGGTAAGTGTTTCTGGCCCGGACGTCGAAAAGAGCTTCGGTTCCATCGTCAAAGCTCACACTGATGACATCGCCCGGTTCGAGACGGTCGAGGTCGAAGAACACCCCGGGCCCCTGTCCGTAGAGGTCGACGTGGGCCGCCAAGACGGCCGAACCAGGGTCTCCGGGAGAGGGCCCATACATGTACCAGCCCACGTCGGAGACATTGTCGGGGACATCCATCTGACCGGTGGATCGATCGACACCGTGTGGCTCGATGTCGGCGCTGACACCAATCGCTTCGATCCGAAGCCCGGTGGGCTTTGGGCCCGAGTCATCGGCCATCGCTCCGAGCCGCGATGATTGATTCGCCTGCCATAGCGGCGAGTTCGGCTGGGCGGAGGGAATCTCGAAGATATGAGGCGCAGGCGGAGTCGCCCGGTACGAGGACGAGGAATCCGCTGCGATAGCTTTCTCGATCAGCGTCTGATCACCAACCGCCTGACGGTCCACTCGAGCAAAGGTGACTGCCGCCGCCAACGCCAACCCGAGCCCTACAACCAAGCCAAGAGCACCGATCGTGCGCCAGGCTCTTGTCCGGAGCTCTTTCATGAGGAATGGAGTGAGGGAGGCCCCTGATGGGCCTCCCTCGTGATTATCGCTCAACTGGATGGTGTCAGCGACTCGTCTTGACCAGAGCGGCACCAGCCCCGACCAAGACAGTCAGGGACAGCGCAGCCAATGCGATGGCACCCCAGGTCCCCTGGTCGGTGTTGAGACCTGCGTCACCGGTTGGGACTCCACTGGGGGCTCCCGCCAGACCCGTGAGAGCTGTGGTCACCACCTGGAAGCTGCCACCTTCGACGGAGCCGATGGCATAGGCGATGCTATTGGTGCCTTCGGGGAGGTCGAGGTCGGCCTCGAAGGCCACGGTCGCCGGGTCGCCGGCCGCCGTGATCTTCACGTTGTAGGTGTCGGCTGGGACGTCGGCGTCACCGCCTTGTCCGTTGGTCACACCGGAGAAGACCGCCGAGTCGTTGGCGAGAACGTCCACCGCCCCGAAATCGGCAAGGTGTCGCGCCGTCACCCTGGCGTTGCCTGCATCCATCGTCGCGTTGTTCTCGACGAATACACCGAGGGTGGGCGACCCTCCTTCCTGCAGGTAAGCCGCGATCGTTGCGGCCGCGCCGTCCGTGAGGTCGGCAGACCCACTGAGGGCAGGATCGTCGGCAGCCGGGTCGGCCCCGGCGGCGAAGATCTCGATTTCGTAGGCCCCGGCCGGTAGGTCGAGCGGGCCCGCGACATCACCGAACTGGAAGCCCTCCAGTGTCAGCTCGCCGTTGACATAGACGTCAACGTCGAGATCGGGCACACCGTGGACAACGATGACCTGCCCGCCACTGGTTTGGCCCAGCGCTGCAGTGGCCGGCATGACTGCCAACGCCACCGCCAAGAGAAGCATGAGTTTTCGCATGTGGATCTCCTTCCATTTCACGACCTTTGCTTCGATCCTGATTCGGATCAGGTCGGTGATCCGGATGACGTCCCACTCGCGATTTCACGGTGACTGAACACCCACTGCTCGACGTTGATACGGCCCATGCGGAACCCTGCCTCGCACAGGGTGAGATACAGCTCCCACATCCGGCGGAACCGCTCATCGAGGCCGTGTCGGGCTGAGAGCGTGGGCCATGCCTGCTCGAACCTGCGCCGCCAGCTGGTCAGCGTACGGGCGTAGTCCAAACCGAACGTCTCGATCTGCTCCACCTCCAGGCCGGATTCGGCCGCCAATCGGCGCAGGACCTTGGGTGCGGGGAGCTGGCCGCCGGGGAATATGTACTGCTGGATGAAGTCGGCCCTGGACCGGTAGCGCTCCCACTCGTCGTCGTCGATGGTGATGACCTGCATCGCAGCCCTGGCTCCGGGAGCGAGGGTGCGGGCGATGGTGGCGAACAGCGCCGGCCATTGGGTCTCATCTACGGACTCGATCATCTCGATCGAGACGACGGCATCGAACTTCCCGTCGATCTGCCTGAAGTCCTGGATCTGGATGTCGACCCGATCGGATAGGCCCCGCCCCGCGATCCGTTTGCGTGCATAGTCGGCCTGCTCAGTCGACAACGTGATGCCAACGACAGAGCAGTCCCGTGACGATGCGGCGTATTCGGCGAACCCGCCCCATCCGCAGCCGATCTCGAGAACCCGCATCCCGGGCCCCAAACCGGCGTGGTCGGCCACGGATCGATACTTGTTCGTCTGCGCCTCGGCCAGTGGCTGATCTGGGTGCGAGAAACGCGCCGACGAATAAGTCATCGTCTCGTCCAACCATTCGTCGTAGAAGTCGTTGCCCAGGTCGTAGTGATCGGTCATGGATCGGACCCGGGGATGACGCCGCCCGGGCCGGACCCGCTGCCAGACCTTCCGCAGCGGGCTGGTTGCCCGCGAGATCGGATGCTCGAACCATGCTGTCTGGTTGGCGAGACCCCAGTCGATCAGGTCGGGCAGACTCGGCGTGTCGATTCGCCCGTCGATGTGGGCGTCGGCGAAGCCGAGCAGCCCTGACCGAAGGATCGCGGGGACCGCAGAGCCGTGGTTGATCGTCATCTGCGCCGACGGCGAGCCAGACCCAACTTGCCACGTCACCCCGCTCGGTAGGGTGAGTTCGAGGTGACCGACCTTGGCGAGTCGGGAGAACACCCAGAGCCCGGCGCTCTCGAGTGCACTCATCGGGGCATCACCACCCCGCCGACGATTGTCGATGTCTCCCGTGGCGGCTGGGGCCGAGACCGGTAGCCGGCACCCTTCAGCCAGAGACGTAGCGCCTGCCAATGGATGGCACCTATGACGCGTAGCGTCACGAATGGGTAGCGGAGGAAGACCTTCAACAGGTTGGCGTCGGTCATCGGCAGCCTGGTCAATCCGAGCCCGGCCCGGAACAGGGTCCCGTGCCCATCAGAAAGCTCGATGGCGAGGGACAGACGGCTCGCCGGGAGGCCGGTGGTGAAGTGGTAGGTCTGGTCCATCGGGTTGAACGGAGAGACATGAAGCCTCTTCTGAACGTCATGCCGCAAGGTTTGACCTCCATCCACTGGGACGACGTAGACGTGCCGATCGCCGAACGTGTTTCGGACCTCGTATATCAAGGCGCGGAGCTGGTCCCTCGGCCCGTAGCAATACCACACGCTGATCGGGTTGAAGACGTACCCGAAGACCCGGGGGAATGCCAGCAAGGTCACCCGCCCACCTTCGAGCCCGACGCCGGCATCTGCAAGTGTCGACTCCACCCAGGGCCGCAGCTCACTGATGTCGTTCGCTCCGTGGTCGGCAGGATCGAAGCTGTAGAGGTTCTTTCGGCCGATCGAGAACAACCTCAGTTCCTTGTCCAGGGTCGACAACTCGTCGAGGTCGAACATCGCGTAGTAGACGCCATATGCGAAGTCATGGTGGACCGGACGGAGCCGTGTGTGCCTCACCTTGCCTCGATACAGAGTGGAACGGTATGTCATGCGGGAACCATCTCCGCCCCAATCGTCGCGGAGCTGACTGGCTGGAAGGTGCCGTGCCACGGGGCAGGACAACCCAGGGCTGCCGCCACATTCAGCCCGGACTGAAGGCCGTCCTCATGGAACCCGTAACCGAGGTAGGCACCTGCGAACCAGGTGTTCCGGTGTCCCTGCATCGCGGCTATGAGTCTTTGCCCCTGGATGGCGTAGTGGTCGAACTGGGGATGGGCGTAGGCGAAAGTTCCATGAGTCAGAGAGGGATCCGGTTCATCGCGCGGGTTCAGTGATACGAAGATCGGCAGATCCGTTTTCAGGTCCTGCAGCCGGTTCATCCAGTAGGTGACCGAGGCCGGTCTTGCCGCAGGGCCGTTCCCGGTGGCCATCGCATTCCAGCTCGCCCACACCCGACGGTTGCGTGGCATCAGGCGCGTGTCGCTATGGAGGACGGCTCGGTTCGGTTGGTATCGGATCGAGGAGAGCGCCAACCGCTCCTGATCGGTCGCATCCTCGCCAAGGATGCGAAGAGCCTGATCTGAGTGGGTGGCCAAGATCACATGGTCGTACGACTCCCTCCTTCCCTCGGACTCGACGACGACACGGCTCCCGGCCCGGACCACACTCGTGACCGGGGCTGACAGTCTGACGAGATGGGAGAAATGCTGCGTCATGCGGTCCAGGTACTGCCGACTCCCACCGGTGACAGTCCGCCACCGGGGTCGTCCGGCGATCTCGATGAGACCGTGATTGTGGAGGAACCTGAGGATGGTCGCTGCGGGATAAGCACCGATCCCGTCCAGGCCCGTCGACCAGATGGCCCCGGTCATCGGGTACAGGTATTCGCGCCTGAACGCTTCGGAATAGCCGTTACGTCGCAACAGACTGTCGATGGTCTCGTCGGGTCCCGCCGACAGGCCGGCCCCGGTTCGACGGAACCGGTCTATGTCGCGCAGCATCCGGAGAAATCTCGGGCGCAGCAGATTCTGTGGCGCGGCCAGGACACCACCGAGGCTGGCCCCGTACTCGAGCGCGCGGTCGAGCGACAAGGCGAAGGACATGTCACTCTCCTGGGTCGCCACCCCGAGCACGTCGAACAACCGGGTCAGGTTCGGATAGGTGACCTCGTTGTAGACGATGAAACCGGTGTCGACAGCCACGGTCTCTTGTCGGGTCGCCACGTCGACGGTGTTGATGTGCCCTCCCATCTTCGGTGCCGCCTCATAGATGGTGAGCTGGTGGTCGGCGGACAGGGCCCAGGCAGCGCCGAGCCCTGATACACCCGTGCCGATGATGGCGATCTCTTGTCCCATGCCCCCAGTTCGGAGCCAGAGTCATCTCCGGATTCCTCGGGCATCCGAACCAGTCCCCTCTTCCGAATGAGGACAGGTGGGCATCCATCACGATCCGCGGCATTGGTCGGCCGGCCGAAAGCTGGCCACGAAACGGCGCCTATATGGTGAAATAGCATCGGTTCCCCATGCCGGCCAACAGTCGCATCCCGTGGTGAGCGAAGACGAAGATCTGGTCGGGCGAATAATCGACCGCGACCGCTCGGCCCTGGAAACGGCGTTCAACAGGTTCAGTGGATCCGTCAAAGCCATGGCGTTGAGGGTGGTGCGTGATGAGGCACTCGCCGACGACGTGGTCCAGGACACCTTCATCGGGCTCTGGAACAGTCCCCAGAGGTTCGATGCCAGTCGCGGCTCCCTGCGCACCTTCCTGCTGACGATCGCGCATCGCAGGGCTGTCGACATAGTGCGCTCCGAAGTCGCTCGCTCCCGCAGGGAGGAGCGACCACCCGACCCGGATCACTATGACGTAGCCGACGAAGTGTGGTCGCGAAACCTGTCGGAGACCGTGAGGAGCGCCTTGGCGCACCTGACCGAGGACGAGCGCGAGGCCATCTCACTGGCCTATTTCGGCGGCCTCAGCTATGTGGAGGTCGCTCGACGTCTTCGACAGCCAGAGGGAACGGTGAAAAGCCGAATCCGGAGCGGGATGAAGAAGCTCTCTACGACGTTGGTGGGGGTTTCTCAGTGATATCGCACGGCACGCAGGAATTGATACCGCTCTTTGCCCTCGACGCATTGCCCGAGCCGGAGCGAGATGCCGTTGATGCACATCTCGACTCATGCATGGTCTGTCTCGAGCAACTGGGTCGGTACCTGGCGGTGACTGCAGCGCTCGTTCCGGATCAGCCGGCGCCGAGACACGTGTGGGGCGCGATTACAGCCTCGATCGAAGAAGGGGTGGAACGGAGACGATCCACATCCGAGGCCGAGGGTCGAATCCGTGGGCGAGACCGCCGGGGGAGACTCGCAGTCTGGATCGGCTCGATTGGGGCCGCGGCGGCCGCGGCCGTTGCGATCCTCTTGGCCGTCGGGTCGTCTGATCGGGCTCTCAGCGAGGAGATGATCCTGGCCGCCGCCGAGGTCGCGGTATCCCAACCGGGCTCCTACGTCGGTGAATTCATCGTCGATGAGACCTCGGTGGCCCGTGTGATCCTCACCGCCTCGGGTCAGGGCTTTTTCATCCCGGATGATCGGCTGCCCGTATTGGATGTGTCGAAGACCTATCAACTCTGGGTCGTGACCACCGACGATGCGGTGATTTCGGGTGGAGTCGTGGGCAACTCACCAGGGCCATCTGCCTTCACGTGGGATGGGCCGGTGTCTGGGTTTGCCCTGACCCGGGAGGTGGCCGGGGGTGTATCGGAGAGTGCCGGCGACGTGGTGGCGCTGGCCTCCGAGAGCTGAGGACGCCGAAGACATCGATGCTCAGCCGCCCCGTACCCCGTCGGTTGGTCACCGTCCTGGCCGTATACCTGTCTCTTTTCGTAGTCACGGCCACATTGCCCATACTGGCGTCGGTCGCTGCCGTACTGGATCTGGTCCGGTGGATCCGCCGCCGCACGCCGGCCATGGCGCTCAGGATTCTGCTGTTCGGATGGTTCTACCTCTTGGGAGAAGGCTGGGCGATCCTGGTGTTGGCAATCCTGGGGCTCCTGCCCGATCCCAGCTCGACGAGCCTCACTTATCGGGCCCAACGAGCCTGGCTCGACTGGAACTTCGTTGCCCTTCGCCTGGCCTTCTCTCTCACATTCGTGGTGGAGGGCAGCGACAAGATCCCCCCGGGGCCGATCCTGCTTCTCTCCCGGCACGCATCGATGATCGACACCATGCTGCCCGGTCGTTTCGTGGTGCGCCCCCACGGGATCAAGCTCCGATACGTTCTCAAGAAGGAGCTCCTGGTCGATCCGGCCCTCGACATCGGTGGAAATCGGCTGCCCAACCATTTCATCGACAGGTCAGGGCAGTCGGAGACAGAACTGGCAGCTCTCAGAAGTCTCGCCCAGTCGCTCCCCGCCGATGAGGGCGTCCTCATCTACCCCGAGGGAACCCGTTACAGCGAGGAGAAGCGTGTGGAGTACTCGCAACGGTGGGCCGCCATCGGCGGTGCACTGGGAGAGATCGCGTCGGGATATCGCCGGGTGCTGCCACCCCGGCCGGCCGGAACGCTCGCGATCCTCGACGTCACCAGCGCCGATGTGGTCGTCCTGGCCCACCGCGGGCTGGAAGGGTTCGCCACAGTGTCCGACATGTGGACCGGCGGGCTGGTCGGAGGTGTCGTCGAACTCTGCTTCTGGCGAGTGCCCCGAGATCGAATACCGGAAGACGCCGAAGCCAGAACCGAGTGGCTGTTTCGCCTATGGGACGAGATCGACTCTTGGGTTGTCAGCGGCGAGCGGCTCGGTGGCTGAAGCGGCGAGGCTGGAGGCAGTCGGGTGACTTCCGTCGTCTGGTTTCGACGCGACCAGCGTCTCACCGACAACCCGGCCTGGACCGCAGGGACCCGGGCCGATCGGGTGGTGCCCTTGTTCGTCATCGATCCGATCATCTTCGACACGGTTCCGGAACGTCGCCGGAGCCTTCTCGCAACCGGGCTTCGGGCCCTCGACTCGTCTCTCACCCGATTTGGGGGACGCTTGCGTGTAGAGCGCGGCGATCCGGTGACCGTCGTCCCGTCGGTCGTCGAGGAAGTCGGGGCCGAAGTGGTGCACGTGAATCGTGAGGTGACTCCATTTGGGGTGGCCAGGGACCAATCCGTGGCGAGACGCGTGCACTTGGAGAGCACCGAGGGCCACTACCTTCACCCTCCCGGCTCCCTGCTCACCGGTGATGGCGAGCCATACAAGATCTTCGGCTCATTTTTTCGGGCCTGGCAGATGCGGCCGCTCGATCCGTTGCCTGATCCAGGCGACGCCTCGGTCGAGGGGAACCCCGGCGGTGGGATTCCCGACCTCCGCTCCGATTACCCGGGGGGCGAGTCAGAGGCCCTCAATCGCCTCGATGAGTTCTCGCGGCGGGCCTGGCGCTACGAGGAGCTCCGGGATCGCCCCGACCGCGATGCAACCAGTCGTTTGTCCATCGACCTCAAGCACGGATGGGTCAGTCCCCGGACCGTCTTCCAGGAACTGGGCGATCGGGCCCCGGCATTCACGCGACAGCTCGCCTGGCGCGACTTCTATGCACATCTCCTCTTCAACGCACCCGAGACCGTCGCGGAGTCGATGCGCCCCGAGTATCGATCGATCGAGTGGCTGGAGGACGAGGAGGGGTGGCGGGCGTGGAAAGAGGGAAGGACTGGCTACCCGATCGTGGATGCGGGGATGCGGCAGCTGGCGGCTCGAGGCTGGATCCACAACCGGATCCGGCTCGTGGTGGCTTCCTTCCTGGTCAAAGACCTCCTCATCGACTGGCGGCGCGGCGAGCGATACTTCAGACGACACCTACTCGATGCCGACACCGCCCAAAACGTGGGCAACTGGCAATGGGTGGCAGGCACCGGCACCGACGCCACGCCATATTTCCGCATCTTCAACCCCGTGGTCCAGTCGAAGAAGTTCGACCCCGAAGGGGAATACATCCGACGTTGGGTTCCCGAGCTCGCCAAGCTCCCCGCCGGCATCATCCATGCGCCCTGGGTGGCCGGGTCCTTGGATCTCGCCGCTTACGGAGTCGCCCTGGGAATCGACTACCCGGAGCCCGTGGTAGATCATTCCATGGCCCGTCAACGGGCCTTGGACGCATACCGGCGTGCTCGCTCTTCCGCCGTCTGACCGCCACCTCATGCCACCAAGACGTCGCTATCGGTTATGTCGACCAGGGCCGCCCACAAGCGTTGGCGGTCTCGTTCCGTTTCCCTGGTCGAGTCCACGAGATGTGTCGGCGCAGGCTCGCGATCAAACCAAAACCGACCCGAGCTCCTCGCCGGCTCCGGGTCCACCGCCAGCCATACGATGGTGTCGGCGCCCTGCTCGGGCGTCCGCAGAAACGGTCTCATGAGCTTGTTGAACGTGGGCAGCGACGCTGCCACGCCGGATGTCGCCGCCCACCCTGGATGCATCGAGTGGAAGAGGACCCGGCGATCGGAGAATCGCTGAGCCCACATCTCGGTGAGGATGACCTGAGCTCGCTTGGTGCGCGCATATGCCGTGGTTCCCTTGTAGGCCTCCTCGGCGAACTGAAGATCGCTCGGTTCGATTCTCTCCGAGTACATCCCACCCGAGCTCACGTTGATGACGCGGGCGGGGGCGGAGTCGGTGAGTCTCGGGATCAGGAGGTTGGTGAGGAGGAACTGTCCTGCGAGATTGGTGGCGAGTGTCTTCTCCACACCCTCGCTCGTGATTTCCCTCTTTGGGAGCAGCACTCCCACGTTGTTGACCAGGACATCGAGGTGGCCTTCAGAGTCGAGGATCCTCTCCGCGAGGCGGCGGACATCCTGCAGGAGGCTCAGGTCGGCAATCTCGATAGCAGTCGGGCCGTCGACGGTGTGGCTCGCTCTCGAGAGCTTGGCGTGGTCTCGGGCCACCATGATCACCCGGGCACCCATCGCGCCCAGCCGCCGAGCGGTTTCCAGCCCGAGGCCGCCGCTGGCGCCGGTGACCAGAACTGTCTTGCCACCCATGTCCGTTTCGAGCGGGGCGAATTTGCGAGCGTGGAGGTGATAGCCCAGATTCGTGAAGGAGGCAATTGCCAGTTTGCTCATCTTTCCAGAGCTTGCTCGAGCCCGTCCAGGGCCTCTCTGCCGACCTTGGTCAGCGTCGGTCTCATCAGGGGGCCCAGGTACCTGAAGAAGTTCTTGAAATACAGGACCGCGGTGTAGTCGACCACCGTCATGTTGTCGTGACTGGAGAATCTGATCTCGTCCACCGCATCCAGCTTGTCGCCGTAGCCAAGAAGCACAACACGGTTTGGTGGTTCGTAGACCGCCGTCTCGTAGATCATCGGGATCGTCTTCGAGCCGAATCTGACTTCAAGCTCGTAGCGGGTCCCCACTCCCACCGGCGCATCGCCGATCTTCGTCGAGCTCATCACGCCCGGATCCCAATTCTCGATGTTGGAGAAGTCGGCGGCGTACTCGAAGACCTCCGATTGGGGCCTGGCTACCCAGCGCTGTTCGGATAACTGGAAGCCTTTCGCCGCAGGCGCTTTGATTGGTATGTTGGTCACATGGCTTGTTCGTCGCCGGGGCCCGAGTCGGATGCCGGAAACAGAGGGTCCTGGGCCGGTGTGCAGACGACGTCGAACGATCGGGGAATCCAAAGGTGGATCTACCCTGTCTGAGCGCAACGGGCCGGGGGACACGTCAGTCGGGGCTCACCTTGAGCACGTAGACGTCGATCGGCTCGCTCTTTCCCTTCACCTGAAGTCGGCGCCGTTCGGCGGTCTCGTCGGCAAGCCCTGTTTCGGCCCAGGCCAGGGTGCCGATCAGGATCTCGCCGCTTTCAGCCAGCGAGGAGAGCCGGGCGGTGAGGTTGACCACGTCACCCATTGCGGTGAAGTCGGTCCGTCCCTCGGGAGTGCCCACCGAACCGATGAAGGCGACACCCGTGTTGACTCCGACCCCCACCGGCAGCCAGGGCCCTTCGAGATCCTGGTGGCCGGTGGCTATCAGCAAGTCCTTGGCGGCCATCACCGCCCGCAGGGAATTGCCGCTGCCCAGGTAGGGCATGTAGAAGCTGACCACCTCGTCGCCGACCAATTTGTCGATGTAGGCGTCGCTGCCGATGAGCACTCGGTTGGCAGCGCTGAAGAACTGATTCATGGTCTCGGTGAACCTGGTGGGGCTGACACTCTCCGCCATCGACGTCGAGCCCCGCACATCGGCGAAGAGGAAGGTCATCTCGACCTCTGCCCCCCCGGGATGGTCACGAACAAAGAGCTCGCAGTTGTTACAGAAGTTGGGATTGCCGTCGGAGGCTCGTAGGCCTCGCATCCTCAACACCCACGCCAAGGGACCGCCCAAGGGCAGGTAACACTGCTTGCAGCGCGGCGACCCGGGAAGCCGCTTGTTGCGGCGACGGAGGCTGGCCAGCACCGAGGTGGAGCCGCTCACCATGCCCCGCCAGATATCCTCGTTGGGAATGGTCACAGGGCTTCTCGAGGACCGAATCTACTTCCCTGACGCTCAGACCGTCGCCACCTGCTGCGAAAATGGGCAAACGCCTCTGCGATTCGCCCCGCGTCATGGGCAAACGGACCTGTCAGGACTAGTCCGCCATCCGTATCCAGCTGCCGGTCTCACTCGTTTACGGTTTTGAACGGTCTGTTTCATCGACTGGTGGGGGTGACGGAATGGGACTCGGCTTAGGCCGGTTTCGGCGGGGGAACAAGTGTGCGCACTCGTCGACTCTGGAGGTGACGACCAACGGGTTGACACGGCTGGTTTGTGAGAACTGCGGACACGTGGCGATCCGTCCCGTGGCCGGCATCGTGGGCGACATCGATCGATCCAGCTTCGCCAGACGATCGGAGAGTGGCCGCCGCCGGGCGGAGGCAAACCGCCCCGGTGACCAGGCTGTACTCACCGCGGCATCCCCGGCGACAGCGACTGACACCCTACCTGTCGACAACGCCGATTCCCGGTCTGGCGGAGGCGCCAGACGGATCTGATGGATCAGCGAATGAGAATCGTGACCGGGAAGCCGGACGGGACTGCCCGATCTGTCGACGGCCTCACCACCAGCTTCCCCTGGCCCCTCGCCACAAGTCGGTCTGCGATCCACTGGGCGTTGGTCTGGTTCTGTCCGCTGGTCCCCGCGTAATCGGCGGTGGCCAGCGGCGAGAAGAAAACCCCCTCCATCGCCAGATTGGCCTGACCTGCCCAGAACTGGGTCGAGGTGGCATCCGACCACAGAGCCAGATCGTCGAAGTTCCCACTGTCGGGAGCGATCCATCGAAGCGATCCGGCCCCACCCGACATGGCCACCTGTGATGTCTTCGACATGTAGACGGCGGTGTAGTTGAAGGTGAGGTGCCCAGACCCGTCCTTGACGAGCAGCCCGTCTCGGAAGAATGCCCAACCGGGCGACGCCAGGCTGTTGTCGACCTCGAGATGGCCGGACGAGGAGGTCACCTGGACGTCCCCGTCGAAGACGGCGTTTCCGTTGATCCGCACGTGACTCCTCACCACGAAGGCGGCGCAGTCGATTCGGACATCGCCTGGAGGGAGCATTATCGGAGGATGCGCCGACGGAATATCACAGGGCAGCCCCAGGGTGGCGTTCCAGTTGGTGAAACCGCCCACCGGCCCATTCTGGCCGACCGTCTGGATCAGGTCGTAGATGTGGTCGGGCGTGCTCTCGGTGCAGCCCGGGATGGTCTGGTCGCCGGTGAGGGCGTCGGTCGCCCAGCTGAGACCGCTCGGCGGGTTGGTGTAATCGGCCCTGCAGTTGTATCGATAGTCGACCGGGGCCCGGGTCAGTCGGCGTGTCAGCGCCGTCGGAACCGGGTTCGGCTGGTTGGCCCCACCCGATCCAGGAGAGCAGGCGGGCATGTTCACGGTCTGGGCGCAACCGGGTGTTCCCGGGGCGAACGTCTGCACCCGACCACAGCCCTCGCCGGCCGAATAGGTGCTGACCGTGTGGGTCCCGGTCTGTCCGGCGCAGGTGGGACCGTCGGCACGAAGTACCGAGCCCGAGCCGTCCAGGTCGATCACGCCATTCGTCGTGCACCCGGCTGACCCGTCCGAATCGGCCGCGGCGATGCCCGGGACCAACCCTGTCTCGTTGCCGTCGTCGTCGATCCCTATGACCGCATCCACGATGATGCCCCCGTTCCCCTCGACGGCCAGGGTCCGGCACGCGGTCCGGTCGAGGACGAGGAGGTTGATCGGCGGGTTGGTGTCATCGATCGACGCCTTGGCCACGGTGTGGACTTGGGTGGTCCCGTTGTCGAATCCGAGCACTTGGGCGAACAAGCTTTGTCTGGTTGCGGTCATCTCGACGGCGAACCGTTCACAGGGCTCCCCATCGGAAGGGTCCACCGCCTGTGCGGAGGCTCCAACGATTCCCGAGGTCATCAGAGCATGCCCATTCGGAACCGGGTAGGTGAGAGTCAGGGAGTAGCGCCCCGAGGGCGGAGGCGTGTAGGTGACAGGTGCGGAAGGGTCGCAGGTCGTCGGGAATGTGGTGCAACCCGAGGCATCGAGAGGGCCCAGGTCATCGGCATTCACCGTTGCGTAGGCCAGGGCGGCCTCACACGCGTCCTGGCCCCCGAACCCGACCGCTTCGAGTGCACCGGCGGCGGCGGCACTATCGGTGATCTTCTGATCCGCGCTCCGGTCGAGCCAAAGCGCGCCGAGGTCGACCGCGATCGCCGCCCCACCGACCAGAACGGACAGCGCCATGGCCACCATGATCAGCGACGCCCCCCGCTCGGATCTTGCTCCGCTCACGAGCGCTCGTATCTCGCTGCGGCCTGCGCGGACAAGGTCACATCCGTCGAGAACAGCACCGCCTCGATCGTGGTGTCCCGGCCGGTGACCACCTGTACCCTGACCTCGTCGGAGGGCCGGCCATCGGCGAAACACGGAGAGGTCGAGAATGCCGGCACCCCACCGGTGTCGGTGAGGGACTGTGTTCCGCCAGGTCCGACCAGGGCAACGCAGATCGACTGACCCGGGACCGAGGCATCGAGGTCTCCGTGCGCCGCGGCCCGGGCCACATCCCGCACGGAGGTGAGCCAGGTGCCATCGAAGGGGAGGGTTGCGCCGAATCGACTCGCTTCCCTGGCCGCGTTCTCGATCGAGTTGTTCTGACTGAGCGCCACGGCGGCGGTCACCGTGCCTACCAGCAGCATGATGAGGAGACCGAAGACCAGGGCCAGCTCGACCATGGCCGCTCCA
>JBMDXS010000276.1:0-13799 GCA_048595045.1 Acidimicrobiia bacterium | reverse complement strand
CCGGCGGGGGGGGGCCCTCCTGGCGCACCAACCCCCCCCCCCTCGACCCCAAGGCTCACTCCGTCGACGGCGGGGAGGCCGCCAAAGTGCTTCCCGACCTCCTCGAGCTCGAGAAGTGGCACTTAGTGGTCTGGGCCGGTTGACTCAGCCCGCCGCGGCGGGATCGTACGGCTCCAGCGTCTCGGCCTGGGTCAGCCTCGCGATCCACCAGACGCCTGCGTCGTTCAACCCCTCCGGGGCCGGCCCTTCGCTGATCGTGTTGACGGTCGGCGCCGACGATGCGAGCTCACCCCACTCGGTCCAGCTCACTGGGTGGGCGTAGCCCTCCAGCTCATAGGTCTGCTCGTGGAGGTAGTCCGAAATCGCCACCGGGTCATCCCCGGCGTTGGCGACTGCGTCGGCGACCATGGTCACGATCCCGTGCCCGGCCACCGCGTCATCCGACATGAACGCATTCTCGGAGTATGCGAGGTAGCGCTCGGCCAGGGCGGCATAGCCTTCGCTGGTGTAGTCGGCGCAGGCGAAGTCGGTGTAACGGCCGATGGCCAGATCGGCCAGCCCTCCCACCGCCAGATCCGGCGGGATCCAGGCACCCGTGACGGGCACATCGGCGAGCAGGTCAGCCGACAGGGTGGTGATGGGGGTGGCCCCTGGCGGATGACCAGTCGCGATGATCATCTCGGCGCCGGCGTCGGCCACGGCCCTCACGTAAGGGATGAAATCGGTATCAGGGGGCACCGGAGCGACCTGGATCTCGCCGTACGAGACGCCGGCGGCATCCAGAGCCGGGCCGATTGCGGCGGCAAAGGACTGGCCCCAGGGGTAATCCGCCACGATGACACCGACATTGGTCAGCCCCAGTTCCTGCACGTACTGGACGACAGGTCCAGCCGTCATCGGGGCCGCAGGCAGACAGGTGCGGAACATGAACCGACTGTCTGGGGTGAGGGCGGCCTCCGTGCCCGATTTGACAAGGAACGTCGGGATCTGCAGCTCCTCGGCCAATGGGGACACCGTGCCACCCACCGTGCTGGAGATGATGCCTCCGATGGCGACCACTCCTTGCTCGGCCAGCCGTTCATAGCCCGAGGTCCCCGCATCGGCGTCGTTGGCGGAGTCCTCGACGACCAGCTCGATCATCCGGCCGTCGATCCCACCCTCGCCGTTGATCTCCTCGGCGGCCAGCATCATCCCATCACGGGCCTGGACCGCCCAGGGGGTGAAACCCGTGAGGTCGGTGAGAATGCCGATCCTGATTGGTTCCCCGGAGGCCGCAGTCGTCGATGGGGCCTCGGTGGTAGCCGGCGCCTCGGTCGTGGCCGGGGCCTCGGTCGTGGCCGGGGCCTCGGTGGTCGCAGACGCCTCGGTGGTGTCGGTGGTCTCGCCGCCGTCGCAGGCCGCCAGGAGCAGAGCCAGCACGGCCACGAACACGAGCGGCCTCCCTCTCGCGTGTTTGTTCCTCATTCGATCGTTCCTCCTCATCGGCAACGATGCTGACCCGGGGGCTCGTCGGTCCGTCCCGCTGAGATGGGCCACGGCCCGTGGCACGGGCGCCACCCTAATCCTCGGACCTGCTCCGGGCCGTCCGCCCTCCGTACGAGTGTGCGATAGGCGAACACGGGCGAGTGTAACAAGCACCCTGCGGGCGGGCCGAGCGAGCCTTCAAAGATGTGACCTCGGAAAGACCACTCCGTCCATCAACTTGCGAGCCGTTCGCACGATCCCGGCGCCGCGGACCTCCAGCCCCGGGCCCGGTCCGAGTCGGACCGTGGCATCGAATGACCCGGTCGGATGTTCGAGACGGACGATGTCCGAGCCAGGCGTGATGTCGGCCAACCCCGCCGCGGCGGAGCCGGGCAGAAGACAGGCGGTGGCGACGCTGACCGCCCCCAGCACGCCGATCGCCTGATGACAGCGGTGAGGGATGAAGGTCCTGGTGGACAGGGCGCCCCCCTCCCGGGGTGGAGCGACCAGCGTCAGCTTGGGAACGGTGGCGTGGGTGACGTCGCCGAGATTCATCATTGGGCCCGCCGCGATCCGAATCGCCTCGAGCTTTTCCCGCAAACCCTGGTTCGCCTCGAGCTCGTCACAGTCCTCGTAACCGGTCACCCCGACCTCGCTCGCCGGCAAGACAACCACTGGCATCCCGTTGTCGACAAGGGTGACCTCGACGCCGTCGACCTGGTTGGAGACCTCACCGGTGGGGAGCAATGACCCGGTGCTGGAGCCGGCGATGTCCTCGAACTCGATGACGATCCCGGCCGCCGACCCCGGCACGCCGCTGATCTCGGTGTCACCGGCGTAGACCGGCGCACCATCACTCACGGGGAAGGTGGACACAGCCACCCTCCCGGTGTTCTGCATGAGGATTCGGACCGACACCCTTCCCTCTGGCCGGCCGAGCAGCCCGCGTTCGACTGCGAATGGCCCTACTGCCGCCAGCATGTTCCCGCAGTTCTGCTTGTCGCTCACCTCGGGCCGATCCACCGACACCTGAAGGAACAAGTACTCGAGGTCCACGTCTTCTCGTGGCGACGTGCCGACCACTGCCACCTTGGTGGTGAGGGGGTGGGCGCCACCCACGCCATCGATCTGTCTCGGGTCGGGTGAGCCCATGACCTGGAGCAGTAGCTCGTCACGCCGACCCGGGTCGGGTGGGAGGTCTTCGGCCAGGAAGAACGCTCCCTTCGATGTGCCGCCCCGCATCAACATGCAGCGAATACCTGAAGAATGAGTGCTCATCGCTGAATCCCATTCTGGCGCGCCGCTCTCCACCTGTATGTCGAGGTCGCCGCAGGCAAACGGGCCATGGATATCGTTGCCCCAATGAGTGACCAGTCGCTGCTCGTGGTGAGTGCCCACGTCGGGGACTTCGTGTGGAGAGCCGGTGGCGCGATCGCCCTCCACGCGGCCCGTGGCCACCCCGTCACCGTGGTATGCCTCGCCTACGGGGAACGCGGCGAGTCGGCACGCTTCTGGCGCCAGGGCATGGGCCTCGAGCAGGTCAAGGAGGCCCGCCATGGCGAGGCCGAGGCGGCGGCCAAGGTCCTCGGCGCCGAACTGCTCACATTCGACGCAGACGACTATCCCCTGGTGGAGACTCGTGAGTTGCTCGACCGACTCGTCGTCGTGTACCGGGATGTGCGCCCCGCAGTCGTCATCACCCACACCGAGCGAGACCCATGGAATCGCGATCACGAGACGGCACACTCGATCGCGACCCAGGCTCGCATCATGGCCCAGGCCGCCGGCGTCGACCCGGGCACCGAGGTGATCGGGGCGCCTCCTGTCTTCCTCTTCGAGCCCCACCAGACCGAGTACTCGGGGTTCATGCCCGACGTGTTGCTCGACATCAGTGAAGTGTGGGAACGAAAGCTCGAGGCGATGCGGTGCCTCGAGGGCCAGGAGCACCTCTGGGACTACTACACCGACGTGGCGACCCGGAGAGGGGTCCAGGCCATGCGCAATTCGGGGCCGAACCTGGGGTTTGTGACGGAGGCAAAGGCCGAGGCCTATCAGCGAGTTTTTCCTCAGGTCACGCGGGAGCTCGCCTGACATGACCGGGGACGTGGTGGTGCGGCAGGTTCCCCGGGTCGACGGAGCAATCGTCGGTGAGCTGGGCTCGGCCGGGGTGGCAACGGTCCATGAAGCTGGAGCCGGCGGTCTGCTCGACCCCGGGATAAGGCCCATCCAGGGCGGCGCCCGCATCGGCGGCCCTGCGGTGACCGTCTCCTGTGCCCCCGGTGACAACATCATGGTCCACGCCGCAGTCGAGCTCATCGAGCCTGGGGACGTCCTCGTCATCGCCACGACCTCGCCCGCCGACAATGGAATGTTCGGCGAGCTGCTCGCCACATCGGTGATGCAACGGGGCTGTGCCGGGGTGGTCGTGGACGGTGGCGTGCGTGACGTGTCCGATCTTCGCCGCATGGGCTTGCCTGTCTGGGCCAGGGTGATCCACGCCGCGGGGACCGTGAAGTCGAGCCCTGGCTCGGTCAACATCCCGATCCGGTGCGGTGGGGTCATCATCGCAGCAGGGGATGTTGTGGTGGCCGACGACGACGGGGCGGTCGTGGTGGAACGGGCCCGTGCCGCCGACGTGCTCGAGGCGGTCCGGTCTCGTATGGCACGTGAGGACGAGACGAGGGCTCGTCTTGCCTCGGGCGAGCTCGGTATCGACCTCTACGGGTTCAGAGAGAGACTCGAGGAGATGGGGGTGCGCTGGGTGGACGCCCCCGAGCAGTGACGCCGATGAGAGTCGCTGTCCTCGGCCTGGGTGAGGCAGGCTCTCTGATCGCGTCTGACCTGGTCCGGGCAGGAGACGAGGTCCAGGGCTACGACCCGGCGGAGGTGGCCACCCCCGACGGTGTGGTCCCGCATCGAGAACCCTCGGCCGCCGTAGCCGGCTGTGACCTCGTCCTGGCGCTCACGCCTGGGTCCGAGGCGCGTGATGCACTCGCCGGGGTGCTCGACACACTCGGGGAGCAGACCGTCTATGCCGATCTGTCGACCGGTGCTCCCTCCCTGAAAGCGGATCTGGCGACGAGCGTGGCCGCCAGAGGCGCCCTCTTCGCCGACGTCGCCCTGATGTCGCCGGTTCCGGGCAGAGGCCTGGCCACTCCCGCCCTGGTCTCGGGCGATGGGTCCGAGTGGTATGCCACAGAGATCAACAGACGTGGGGGCAGCGTCGTGGTGGTGGGGCCCGATGCCGGTGAGGCGGCAACACGCAAGCTGCTCCGTAGCGTGATCATGAAGGGCCTCGCTGCGATCCTCATCGAGGCCATGGAGGCGGCGGGACGTGCCGACAAGGACGAGTGGTTTTGGGGTCACGTCGCCGAACAGCTCACCGCCATGGACGAGCCGATGCTGCGACGACTCCTCCTCGACACTGCCCCGCATGCCAAGAGACGCGTCGACGAAATGGAGGCCGCCCGGGATCTGCTCATCGATCTCGGCGTCCCGCCCATCATGACCACCGCCACCGTCGCCAACCTGCAGCGTTTCGTGGAGGAGGGGATGCCCGATGTGGCGATCGGCTAGACGGTTCTCCCCAGTTGCTGACGCAGCATGAAGCGCTGGATCTTCCCGGTGGCGGTGCGGGGGAAGTCTTCGACGTACTCCACGATGTGGGGGTACTGGTACCGCTGCAAACCGTTCTTGCACCACGCCTGGAGCTCCGACACCAACGTTCCATCGTCTGATCGCCCTTCGGCGAGTATCACCACCGCCTTGATCCGGGACATGTGCTCCACGTCGACAGCGACCACCGCAGCCTCTCTGATCGCCGGATGCTCCATCAAACGGTTCTCGATCTCGATAGGGCTCACCCAGAGACCGCCGACCTTCATCATGTCGTCGACCCGACCCTCGTACCAGTAGTAGCCATCCTCGTCCTGGCGGTACCTGTCACCGGTGAGGAACCATTCACCCCGGATCTTGTCCCGGCTGCGCTCGGGCTGCTGCCAGTACGTGGTCAGGGCACTCGGGCCCTTCACATACATCTCACCTGCCTCCCCGGCGGGGCACAGAGCGCCCTCCGGGTCCCTGATCTCCACCTCATAGCCATCGACCGGTGTCCCGGACGTCCCCGGCCGGACCTGGCCGGCCCGGTTGGAGCAGTAGATGTGCAGCATCTCGGTCGAGCCGACACCGTCGAGGATCTCGATCCCCGTTCGGTCGTGGAACCGACGCCAGATCTCCGGTGGCAACGGCTCGGCCGCCGAGATCCCCAGGCGCACCGACGACCAGTCGGTTTGATCGAACCCGGGATGGGCCAGCACCGCGTTGTAGAGGGCGGGAACCGAGAAGTAGAGAGAAGGCCGATGGGAGCCGACTCGCTCGAGGAGGCGGTCGGGGGTGGGACGCCCGGTCAAGTAAACCGACGTGGCCCCCGACCACATGGGGAAGGTGAGGTTGTTGCCCAAGCCATAGGCGTGGAACATCTTGGTGCTGGAGAACACCACGTCCTCGGGCCCAATGCCGAGCACCGGTACCGCGTAGAGCTCACAGGTCGCGGCGATGTCGGCATGACTGTGAACCACGCCTTTGGGCTTGCCGGTCGACCCCGAGCTGTAGAGCCAGAACGCCATGTCGTCGGGACTGGTGTCGACCGGAGATAGTTCGTCCTCGGGCTGGGTCATCCAGCGGTCCACCTGGTGAGCGTCGTCGGGAGCGGGCCCATTGGCCACCAGCAAGGTGACCCCGGGTCTTGCCGACACTTGGGGACCCAAAACGTCGAGGAATGCATGGTCGACGACGGCGAAGCGGGCACGGGAGTCATCGAGGAAATAGCCGAAGTCGTCGGATCGGGCGAGGAAATTGACCGGGACCGGGACGGCCCCGATCCGCATCGCCCCCAGGAAGACAGCCGGGAAGACCGGGGTGTCGTCGACGACCATGAGGATGCGATCCTCACGATCCATCCCGAGGTCGCGGAACCTGGCCGCCATCGCATTGACCGCACCATGGAGCCGGCCGACCGGCCACGGCTCGTCCTCAGCGGTGATCAGGACGACAGAATCCTCTCCCCGCCTCTCCATCCAGCCGTCGACGAGCGTCCCGGCATTGGGCCCAATCTGCATGGATCCCCCTTCCGCGACGATGGCTGGAGAGAGGCAGACTATCGGTCATGGCATCGGCCCGTCACCCCATGGACCTCCTCGTGATGGGGTACCGCCTCGAGATCCACACAGTCGGTGGAGACGAGCCCCGGCTGGTGTTCTTGCATGAAGGGTTGGGCAGCGCCGGTCTTTGGCGCGGATTCGACGAACGGGTCGGGGAGGCCACGGGCCGAGCGACCCTCGCATACAGCCGCGCCGGCCACGGCTGGTCGGACCCGGCCGCCCTCCCCCGTTCCCCCGACTTCATGCACAACGAGGCGCTGGCGGCGTTGCCGGCCCTGCTCGAGGAGATGAGGCCACGGAAACCGCCCGTCCTCGTCGGTCACTCCGACGGCGCCTCGATCGCACTGATCCACGCCGCGTCACACGCGGTGGCGGGTCTGGTGCTGCTCGCCCCGCATGTGTTCGTCGAAGCCGAGTCCATCGCGGGGATCGAAGCTGCCCGGGTCAGATTCGAGACCACAGACCTGCGGGAGAGGATGGCGAGACACCACCGCGACCCGGCGGCGACTTTCTACGGTTGGAACGACATCTGGCTCGACCCCGACTTCCGCGAGTGGAACATCGAGGACTGCCTCCCCGCCATCGACTGTCCCACCCTCCTCATCCAGGGCAGGGACGACGAATACGGGACGCTGGCCCAAATCGATGTCATCGAAGCCGGGATCTCGGCGCCGGTGCGGCGTCTGATCCTCGAGGATTGCGGCCACTCCCCTCATCTCGACCAACCGGAGCGGGTGTTGGAGGCGCTCGCCGGGTTCATATCAACCGGGTAGGACGTCGGGTCCGGGGTCCCTGCCTTCGACCGTCGTGACCAGGCGATCGGTGTACGGCAGAGGGGCCAGATCCTGCATCTGGACCTCTCCGCCACCCATCGGGGTGGGCTCGACCTACGACCAGGAGGCCCGGTTTCTGGGACGAACCGTGCGCAACACTTTCGAAGTCGTCGAATTCGATCCGGGCCACTCGATAACCATCCGCTCGATTGCCGGGACCTTCCCGATCACCGTCCGTCGAACCGTAGAGGGGCTGGGGCCGACCAGCAGCCGGGTGACGGCCGAGATCAGAGGCGAGCCAGGTTCGGTGTTCCGGGGCGCCGGGCCCTTGCTGCGACGGATGGCGCAACGATCGGTGGATGCGGACTACGACCGCCTCAAACGCCTTCTCGACCCGAGCAGATCGGTTGAGCTCAGCCGGCGACGACGGCTGCGATATCGACCATGCGGGCGGAATAGCCCCATTCGTTGTCGTACCAGGCGACGATCTTGATGACGTTCCCCCGAAGGAGCATCGTGGACTCGGCGTCCACTATCGACGAGTGGGGGTCGCCGATGATGTCCCGCGAGACCAGTGCCTCGTCCGTGATGCGGAGAACTCCCTTCATCCTTCCCTCAGCCGCGTCGTTCAGCGCGTTGTGGACGTCCTCGATGGTCACGTCCCGGCCGAGGAGAGCGGTGATGTCGGTGACGGACCCGTCTTCGACCGGCACCCGGAAAGACATGCCGTCCATCCGACCCTCCAGCTCGGGGATCACCAACGCCGTTGCCTTGGTGGCGCCGGTCGTGGTCGGGATGATCGACAGCGCTGCCGCCCGACCCCGGCGTCGCTTGCGGGTGGGGAGGTCCATCAACGACTGGCTGCTGGTGTAGGCGTGAATCGTCGACATCATCAAGTGATCCACCCCGAAGGAGTCGGAGAGCACTTTCGCCACCGGGGCCAGGCAGTTGGTGGTGCAGGAGGCGTTGCTCACCACGAAATGGCTCTCGGGATCGTAGGTCTCGTCGTTGACGCCGTACACGAAGGTGGCATCGGCGTCGTCCGATGGAGCCGAGATGACCACCCTCGCCGCCCCGGCCACGAGATGCCCGGCGGCGTCCTCCCGGGAGCGCATCGCCCCGGTCGACTCGATCACCACGTCGACACCGAGATCGCCCCAGGGCAGCTTGGTGGGATCCCGCTCCTGGCTGAACGAGACCTTGCTCTCGTCGACCACGAAATCGCTGCCTGAGGTCGACACCTTGTGCGAGTACCAGCCATGAACCGAGTCGTACTTGAGCAGATAGGCGAGCTCGTCGAGCTCGGCGAGGTCGTTGACCCCGACCACCTCGAAACGGTCGTCATCGATGAACTGCTTGAAGCTGCAGCGGCCAATACGCCCGAACCCGTTTATCGCAACCCTCGTCATGGGAATCCTCTCCTCGCCTGCGGCCAGCCTGTTCTCCTCGACCGTCTTCCCGAAATCCAACGAGTCTCAAACTGGTGATCACGGTTTGGGCCTGGGCCCGGCCCCGGCTGGTCACGCCCCACGGACGCCGGCCCGCCTCCGCCGATGAATCGTTGTCATCTCCTACCGTTGGCCCTCATGCCGTCGCCAGATCCGGGCAACAGCTGGTTTGGATCACTGAGAATCCTCCGCTTTCGGCGTCTCGAGCTGAGCCCGACCAGACGGCGCCTGCGCCGGGGCGTCTCCGTCGCCGATCTCCGCAAGATCGCCCGCCGCCGGCTCCCCCGCGGGGTCTTCGACTACATCGACGGTGGCGCCGAGGACGAGATCACGATGCGATCCAACATCGAGGCCTTCCGCGAGGTCACCTTCAAGCCCAGGGTCCTGAGGGACATGAGTGAGGTCGACACGTCATCGAGCCTGCTGGGCAAGCCAATCCCGTTTCCCCTCGTCCTGGCCCCAACGGGGTTCACCCGCATCGCCGACCCAGCTGGTGAGCTGGCGGTGGCCCGAGCCGCCGGGCGGGCAGGCATCCCTTATTCGCTGTCCACTCTGGGCACCCGCTCCATCGAAGAGGTGGCTGCCGCCGGCTCGGCTGCTCTCTGGTTCCAGCTCTACGTGTTCAAAGACCGTGGCCTCGTCACGGACCTGATCGACCGCGCCTCCGCATCCGGTTACGAAGCCCTGTGCGTCACCGTCGACACGGCGATGCTGGGCAAGAGGGAACGCGACGTGCGACGGGGCTTCACCCTGCCCCCCAAGCTCGGTCTGTCGACGATCTTCGATGGCATCGTCCATCCGGCGTGGACCTGGAAGTTCGTCACCTCCGATCCGATCGTCTTCGCCAATCTCACCGGCCGGGCCGTCGGGGATGGGACCGAGGCCATCTCACTGGGCGAGTACTTCTCCACCGGACTGGACTCGGGGCTCGACTGGGAGGACATCGAATGGCTGCGTGATCGCTGGGCCGGGCCTCTGGTGCTCAAGGGCATCCAGACCGTGGCCGACGCCATCATCGCTGCCGACCGAGGAGTCGACGCCATCGCCCTCTCCAATCACGGAGGCCGACAGCTCGACTCGGCCCCGACGCCGCTGGGCCTTCTCCCTCGAGTGGCCGATGCCGTGGGAGGTAGAACCGAGATCATCTGTGATGGTGGGGTGAGGAGGGGGAGTGACATCGTCAAGGCTCTGGCGCTGGGGGCGACCGCCTGCATGGCCGGCCGCGCCTATCTCTACGGGCTGGGCGCAGCCGGGGAGACCGGCGTGGATCACGTCCTCGATATCCTCGCCTCCGACATGCGACGGACCATGGCCTTGATCGGTTGTCAGACGGTCAAGGAGCTCGACCGGGAGTACGTCGACCTCGGACGCGGCGACAGTCGTTTGTAGACTCGACCCATGCAGCGGGCGGTAACCCTGCGCGAAGTGGCCGACCAGGCCGGCGTCCACCCTTCTACCGCGTCACGCGCCCTGAACCCATCCACTCGGGACCTGGTCAACGAGGGCACTACGGAGCGTGTGATGCAGGCAGCCAAGGATCTCGGCTACCGGCCCAACTCCCTGGCTCGTGGGCTCAAGACCAACAAGACGTTCTCGATCGGCATGCTGCTTCCTGACCTGACCAACCCTTTGTTCCCACCCATAGTGCGCGGGGTCGAAGACGTGCTGGGGACTGCCGATTACACCCTGATCCTGGGCAACACCGACAACGACGCCGAGCGCGAGTCCCATCTGGTGACCTCGATGTTGAACCGACGAGTCGACGGGCTGATCCTGGCCACCGCCCACCGGAGCACTCCCGCCATCGACGACCTCGTCGAGTCCGGGCTGCCCCTGGTGCTGGTCAACAGGACCGTGGACGACAAGAGCGTCCCCTCGGTCACGAGCGACGACCACGCCGGGATCGGCCTGGCGGTTCGTCATCTGGTCGAGCTCGGTCACACCCGGATCGCCCATGTCGGAGGCCCCCAGCATCTCTCCACCGGGCTCGATCGCTATCAGGGGTTCGTCGCCTGGATGAAGATCATGGGGCTGGATGTCGATCCCCAACTGGTCAGCTTCGCCGACTGGTACCACGAGGACCCGGGGGCAAAGGCCTTCTGGTCGATACTCGACCGGCGAGCCGACTTCACAGCCGTCATAGCGGCCAACGACCTGATTGCGATCGGTTGCTACGACGTGCTGAGCGACACGGGCCGCTCGATCGGAGGTGAGGTGTCGGTTGTCGGCTACAACGACATGCCGTTCGCCGACAAGTTGTCCCCGCCTCTCACCACCGTGCAGATCCCCCATTATCAGATCGGAGTGAGAGCCGCCGACCTGATGCTCGAGCTACTCGACGGGGATGAGGGATCGAGACCGGTATCGATCAAGCTGACCCCGACCCTGGCGGTGCGAGCCTCCACCGGCCCGACCATCTGATCGCGAGCAAGGATCCTTCTTTCCGGGGACTGACGCCACAAACGATTGGTAGGGTTCTCGGCGGTGGCCGGGGCCACAAAGGGAGTGAGCACGACCCGTGACCCTTGAGGAGGACGTCATGAGGGTTTCGACTCGGTGGGCAACACTGTTGACCACCCTCGCACTCGTCATCTTCGCCTGCGGAGGCGACACGACGACCGACACCACTGGTGGAGACGGCGCCGACACCACTGCGGCGCCTACGGACGCCACCGAGGCGCCGACGGCAACCACAGAGGGAGGGGGCGCCGAAGGCGATGAGATAGTGCTCGCCGCCTCGGTGCCGTTGACTGGTGACTTCCAGGTGCCGGGGACCAAGCATCGGGACGGCTACCAACTGTGTGTCGACATCATCAACGAGAGCGGGGGCCTGCTCGATCGGCCGGTGCGTCTGTTGGTGGAGGACAACCGCTCCGACCCCGAGGTCGCAGTCACCCAGTACGAGCGCTTCATAAATGTCGACCAGGTCGACGCCCTCCTCGGCACGTTCTCCAGCCTGATCAGCTATCCGACCACGTCGGTCGCCGAGCAGGCCGGCTATGTGTACCCGGTGGCATCGGGTGGTGCCCAGCGGATCTGGGAGCGGGGCTACACCTACTCCTTCTACTTCCAGCAGCAGACCGCGGAGGGAATCGGTGAGAACGTCCTACAGATGATCGATCACTACACCGAGCAGGGGATCATCCCCGAAGGCGACATCGGCAGCATCGCCATGGTCTATGCCGACGACTTCT
The DNA here is from genome assembly GCA_048595045.1 of Acidimicrobiia bacterium. Taxonomy (GTDB): domain Bacteria; phylum Actinomycetota; class Acidimicrobiia; order Spongiisociales; family ZC4RG35; genus JARDZU01. Next base: position 1,761 of record JBMDXS010000276.1, on the reverse strand, counting down.
TCGCCGCGGCGATCATCAATGGGCTCACCGGTGGGGAGATCAGTTTCCCCGACAGTGACGAGACGATCAGTCTGGCGCCCGGGTTCATAGCCGATTACGGCTACGAGGGAGTGTTCGAGGAGCAATGGCCGGTCGACTTCACCGATTGGGTCACGCTCGCCAACTCGGTGCGGGGCGCCGAAGCGGACATGCTCGTCACAACGACAGCTTCCCCGGACGAGGCGATCGCCCTGGTCAGGGCGCTGCAGACAGTCGATTATCAGCCAAAGCTCGCCTATTTCTCACAAGGGACACAGATCGAGTTCTACGACAACCTGCAAGAGGCGTCCAACGGCACCGTGATCCACAGCGCGTATCACCTCCAGGCCAACTGGGAAGGGACATTGCTAGGTGAGCCATACTCCAACGCCGACTTCATCGAGGCCTGGAACGCCGAATACGGACGTGATCCCGACGAAGACGAGGCCATCCCCTTCGCGGTGTGTCAAGGCATGACCCAGGCCATCGAGGCGACCGGTGGGACCGATCAGACGGCGATGCGGGACTGGCTGGCCGGCCGGACAGCCGAAGAGCCGGTACGGACCATCCTCGGTGACTTCTACTGGGACGAGAGAGGTGTGCCAATCGACCGATCGGTCATCATGACCCAGTGGGAGGATGGCTCCCTCAACTTCGTCTATCCCGTCGGGGAATTCGAAGGAACGAGCGATCTCATCTATCCAAAACCGGAGTGGTAGAGGACAACAAGGCGACGGCCTGCGTCAACGGTCGTCAGCCTTGACGCACCGCGCCGCACGATCCGGGCGAGGAAGATGACCACCCTTCTGGACGTAGCTGGGCTATCGAAAGGGTTCGGCGGGCTGCAGGCCGTCAATGATTGTTCGTTCACGGTCGAGCGGGGAGTGATCGCCGGCCTCATCGGCCCGAACGGGGCTGGAAAGACGACGGCATTCAACATGATCTCGGGCGTACTTCGCCCGGACGCGGGAATGGTGCTGGTGGACGGGGTGGATATCACCGGGATGCTGCCGCACAAAGTGGCCAGACGCGGTGTCGGTCGCACCTTCCAGATCACCAGGGAGCTCGGGGACCTGACCGTGCTGGAGAACATGGTGGTCCCCACGGCCCGAGGCCGCTTGAGCGGCTTGTTCGGGGCACGGATGCTCCGTCACGAGGAAGAGCGGGCGATGGAGCTACTCGACTTTGTCGGCATCTCCCGACTCGCCCACGAGAAAGCGAGGAATCTCTCATTCGGACAGCGCAAGCTGCTCGAGTTCGCTTCCGCTCTCATGGTCGATCCCACCCTGCTCCTGCTCGACGAGCCGGCAGGGGGAGTCAACCCGGCGCTTCTGGAGCGGATGATGGAAAGAATCCGGACACTCAACGAGCAAGGGCTCACTTTCCTCATCGTCGAGCACAACATGGATGTGGTGATGAATCTCTGTCGGTCGATCGTGGTCATGGCCCACGGAGAAGTCATCCTCACCGGGCCCCCGGCAATCGTCCAGAGCGACGACCGCGTGCTCGACGCATATCTGGGGAAGGTGTGATGGCGCTGCTCGAGCTTCAGGAAGTCACCAGCGGCTACGCATTTGGGCCCGACATCCTGCAAAGCGTCTCCCTGACAGTGGACGAGGGCAGGGCGTACTGCATCATCGGACCCAACGGAGCCGGCAAGTCCACCGTGCTCAAGACGGTGGCGGGTCTTCTCCGGCCTCGCCAGGGCCAGGTCCTACTCGATGGAACACCCATTGGCGGCCT
>JBMDXS010000275.1:0-7358 GCA_048595045.1 Acidimicrobiia bacterium | reverse complement strand
ATGTGCCGGCCCGGCCCGATATCGAGCTCGCAGTGCCATCGGATCGCCGACAACGGCCCCGAGCCCGGCTCCAGCACTGCCCGCACCCAGTTCTCGTCGTGGTCGATCGATACCGCGACCTCGGTGACCTGGGCGGTGCCGGACCAGGCCGATCCGGTGAAGACCATCCTGCCCGCCCTCACCGTCTCCCCGTCCCCAGGCCTCGCGATGAGTGATCTGACCTGGATGGCACCGACCGGTGCGCCCTCGGGGTGTCTGTCGTCGGCGAGATAGCGGTATCTGTCGACGAAGTGCCCGGAGAACGGCCGGGTGACTCCCTCGATCCGAATCACCCACTTGACCGACCTCATGGCGTAGTCCCCGGGGAGCATGAATCTGATCGGCCCGCCGTGCTCGAGGCCGAGACGCGCTCCGCCCCATTCGGTGACGAGCAGCGCCGAGCCATCTGCCACTCGTCCCGTCGGGACGGAGAACTGGTAGTTGATCTCGCCCTCGGGCTGCACCTCGCCCGTGTCGGCTCCGGTCACGACCAGCTCGATCACCCCGTCGGGGAGCTCGCCCAGCAAATCGCTCAGCCTCACTCCCCGGACCCTGAGAGGAGATGCCCCACCGAGACCCCAGGCCAGGCCGTCAACGACCGGGCGGATCAGCGATCGCCCGTTCCCGGCACACTCGAGCACGAAGTCGATCTCCACCGTGGGTAGCCCGGCGAGGTCTTCGACGGTGATGTGGCGAGAAGGCCTTCCTGGCATGACCATCTCGACCACCCCGGTCAGGGCCTCGGGTGCCGGGGTGGGGAAGCTGTTTCGGAGGTAGGCCCGCTCCTGGGAGAGCAGGCGGCCGTCCAGCACGGACAACGGAACGGCTGCGTTGGGCGGGTCTTCGGTCAGGTAGTCGAGGTCGGGCATCGGTTAGAGGATGGCACCTGATCGAGACAGCGTCTTGGCCACCCAACTGGCCCAACGCTCGGTGAGCTCGTCGATGGCTGCACGGTCGGTTCCGGTGGGATGAAGCGTGGGGCCGACCACAAGCCGGATCCGACCCCGACGGAAGTGATTGTCGATCCCGAGGACCCCGTCAGTGCCCATGACGGCCACCGCCACCAGCGGCACCTGTCTCCTCACCGCCAGCCAGGCCGCACCCCTCTTGAAACCGGCCTCGCCGAATCTCTCCACCCTGATCCCCTCGGGGAAGACACCCACCACGCCACCCTCGTCGAGATGGGCGAGACATGCCCGGACCGTGCCCAGGGGGACCGTCCCCCGACGCACGGTTATCACGTCCAGCGCGTCGAGCGCCCAGTCGAGCGGCCAGTGATTGCCGTATAGGTCGACCAGGGCGATGAATCGAGCCCGCTTACCGTACGCCGCCGCCCCCACCAGCGGTGGGTCGAGAAATGAGTAGTGGTTGGCGGCCAGCACGAACGGCGGCTCGGGGAAGCCCGGGCCGCGGTCGACAGTGAGCCTCCACAGCAGACGGGCCCCGAGCTTGATGGACGGGATCACGACCGGCCAGAAGAGTCGGCTCTTCAGGGAGCGCTTGGCCGGTGCCGACCGGTTCAAGGGATGAGCAGGACCTTGCCCGTCGTCTGCCGTCCTTCGAGGGCGCGATGGGCGTCAGCAGCACGATCCAGGGGCAGCTCCTGTCCCACCCGGACATCGAGATCGCCCGTCTCAATCCAGGAGAAGAGGTCGGCGCACCGGCCGAGCAGCTCCTGGCGAGTCAGGATGTAGTGGGCCATGGTGGGGCGGGTCAGGAACAGTGATCCCTTCTGCGAGAGAAGGAGCGGCGATATCGCCGGAACAGGTCCCGAGGCGTTGCCGAAGGTGGCCATCAACCCCCTGGGCCGAAGCAAGTCCATGCCTTTCATGAAGGTGTCGGCGCCGACCCCGTCGTAGATCACATCGAGAGCATTGGGCCCGGCGATCTCCTCGATCGCGGTCTGGAAATCGACTTCGGTGTAGACGATGACATGGTCGGCCCCGGCTTCGCGACTGAGCCGGGCTTTCTCGGCGGTGCCGACGGTGGTGAAGACCTCAGCTCCGAGCCGTTTGGCGATCTGGGTGAGCAGCAGCCCCACTCCCCCCGCCCCGGCGTGGATCAAGCAGCGGTCACCCGGCTGCAGGGGCCAGGTGTCGGTGGCCAGATAGTGAGCGGTCAACCCTTGGAGCAGCGCGGCGGCGGCCAGACGCAGCTCGACGGCGTCGGGCAACGGCACCGCCCGGTCCGCCTGGACGAGATGACGCTCCGCGTAGGAGCCGAGCACATTGACCCATCCGACACGATCCCCGGGTGCGATGCCGTCGACACCCTCGCCCACCGCCACAACGGTCCCTGCTCCCTCCAGCCCCGGGGTGAAGGGCAGAGCCATGTCGTACAAACCCGTTCGGTGGTAGACGTCGACGAAGTTCACCCCGGCGGCGGCCACTTCGACGAGCAGCTCCCCCGGGCCGGGTGAGTCAGGGTCGGGCAGCTCCTTCGGGATCAGCTTCTCGGCTCCCCCCAGCTCTTCGACGATTATCGCTCTCATCGGTGCTCCACGGTCCAGCCCCGACTGCGCAGCTCGTCGGCGAGAACGTCGTCGGGCAGGAACGAGAGGTCGGGTGGGCCCGTCTCCGAACCCAGGCACCTCTCCACCGTGTCACGAAGGGTTCGCGCCCAGGCCTTTCCCTTGGCCTCGCCTTCGAAGCTGAGAGTCGAGTCCGGGTTGACCGTGTAGACGCGGGCTGTTATCTGGGGGTTGGCGCGGGAGCCACGCTCGCCGTAGACGAGGAGTGTGGCGCCCATGGGGAGGTCCTGGATCCCGCCGGTGGCGACGAACGACCCTCCGTAAGCCCATCCCGAGGCCCTCGCCTCGTCGACCGAATCGACGACCTTGGCCCAGTTCTTGTGCCGCTCGTCTCCCAACAGTGGGACCTCCACCGGCACCGTCATCGAGTGGCCCATATTGCGAGCGTAGGCGATGACGGTCGGGATCTGCGACGTCGTGCCGGTAGGCTCTAGCCTCGCCCAATGGCCCAGCTCCGCCTCTTTGCCAACCTCAGGGAACTTGCCGGCACATCGCGGCTCGATGTGCCGTCTGACACCGTCGGCGGGGTCATCGCGCTGGCGTCGGAGAAATTCGGCCCCGACTTCCAGCGGGGCGTGGAGACGGCACGGGTCTGGCTCAACGGGGAATCAGCGGCCATGGAGGACAGGGTCACCGAGAGCGACGAGGTAGTCCTCTTGCCTCCCGTATCCGGTGGGGACCAGCCGGCAGTCTCGTTGTCGGCGGTGGACCTCAAGGCGTTCCTCCCTGCCGCGGTAGCGGTGCTGGCAGTCCTGGCCAACACCCAGGGACAGGAGATCTGGGCGGCCGTCCTGGTGCTGATCGCCGCGATATGGGCCGTTGACGTGGGGTCTGCCTTCGAGGCGAGGGGCAAGGACTTCGCCACGCTGGCCGTGGTGGTCACCGCGGCCGGTTCGGCCATGGCTGCACATGTCGCCGGAGGCGACGGCTATGCCCTCGCCGTTGTCCTCGCAGTGGTGGTGGGCCTGGGATGGGCCGTCGCATTCGATCGCTATCGAAAGCCGGACGTGTTCAGCCCCACGGTCCTGGTCGCGTTGCTCGCGGGGCTGGGCACGGCATCCCTCGTGCTGGCCCGTTCTGCCCATTCTCCCGAGCCCAGCGCGGTCGACGTCTTCCTCGTCTCGGTCATCGCCGCCGTGGCCCTCGGCGCCGTCGTCGAGCGGGTCCCACCGATACCCCTGCTCGACCCCTTCTCGGTCACAGCCCTCGGTGCAGTGATCGCCGCGGTGGTCGCTGCGTGGATCTGGGATCTCTCCATTGTCTCCTATCTCCTGGTTGGCCTGGGTATCGCCGTCGCCCTCCTGGCCGGTCGTGGCCTGTCCTCTATGCTCCGCACCGGTCGGGTCTCGCTCACCGAACGAGCCCCGGGCACGCTGGTGAGTCTGGACGGTGTGGCTCTCGCCGCCGCTGTCTATTACCCGTTGTTGCTGCTGGTCCTCTGATCTCTCACTAGCGGGGCCCCAATCGATTGGGTTAGCCTGATCCGCGATGCGTGCCCGAACGAAGCACGTTCGCCACGTCAGCCTCCTCACCCTCGCGGCGCTGGCCACTCTGTTGTTCCCTGCCCCCGGTTTGGCGATCACGAAGGCGCAGGTCGAGGAGGCATGCGCCAACTCGAGGGCCCAGCTCGAGGAATACCGGGCCGCCCAGGCCGCCTTCGAAGACGCGGCACGGGCCTATGAGACGGCGGTGCTCGAGGTGGATAGGGTCGAGAGAAAGCAGGCGTCGGTATCCGGCTCGGTGACCAGCCACACTCAGGAGCTCGATCAGGTCCAGGCAATGATCGAGCAGCAGGCGGTCGAGCTCTACATGAGGGGCGGTCTGGCGAGCCCGGGGATCATCTTCTCCGCCTCATCGGTGGACCAGTTCATGACGACCTCGGAGTTCCTCACGACCGCCGCCACCGGGGGCCAGGAGTCATTGGCCGAGCTGATCGCCGCCCGGAGCGAGTTGAACAGGTTTCAGGCCGTCCTCGCCGACACCCGGGACGAGCTCCAGGCGGTTGAAGCACAGAAGCTCACTGCGCGCACCAACCAGGAGTCCGCCATGGAAGCGGAGCAGGCGGCCTACGCCAAGCTGGAAGGTCGTTGCAAGGACCTGGCGACCGAATACGACCGTCAGCAGGCGGAGCTCGCCGCCCGGGCCCGGCAGCGGGCGGCGGGATCGGTCCAGGTCGGCTCCTTCATCTGCCCGTTCACCCCCGGGCGGACTTCTTTCATCGACAGTTGGGGAGCGCCGAGATCGGGTGGCCGGGCCCACAAGGGCACGGACCTTTTCGCAGCGATGGACGAGCCGATCTATGCGGTCCGGTCGGGTCGGGTCTCCACCGGCAACGGCGGTCTCGGTGGCAAGACCATCTGGCTGCTCGGTGACAACGGGATCGCCTTCTATTACGCGCACCTCTCCGGCTTCAACGTGTCCTCGGGTCAGACTGTGAGCCAGGGCCAGACGATCGGCTACAACGGCAACTCCGGAAACGCCGACGGTGGTGCACCGCACCTCCATTTCGAGATCCACCCTGGCGGGAGGGGCTCCGCCGCGGTCAACCCCTACGCGACGCTGGCAGGGGCATGCAGGTAGCCTGCCCGCTGTGACCGAGCATCGACGCCGCATCGACACCGTGCTCGAGCCCGGGTACCTGGCCGACCTGTCGGAGGCAGGGCTCGACGATCTGCGCCGGCGTCGGGAGCTGGCCGAGGACGTCGAGACGCAGATCTCTTACTACCGCCGACTTCTCCATGGTCGTCTCGACCTGCTCAATTTCGAGCTGAGGCGTCGCAACGGCCAGGAGGAGCGCACCCTCATCGAGGCACTGCCCGAGATCCTCGCCACCGGTATGACCTATGGGGCCGAGCCCAACCTTCGTCACATCGAGACCATGCCCCCCATTCCGACGACCACGGGCCGGCGGCTGATCGACAAGATCATGGACGATGGCATCCTCACCCAGCTGCCCGAGCTGACCGATGAGGAGCTCGCCGAGGCGGTCGACCGGCTGGAGGAGGTCGAGAAGGAGCTCTCGGCACAGCGTCGACAGCTGCACACGGTGATCGACGCCCTCCAGGACGAGATCATCGCCCGCTACCGAAGCCAGCAGGGCGAAACACAGTCGGCGGGCTGAGGGCGTGCTGGCGGCGCGGACCCGCTCGGGCCTCGATGAGACGATGCACGATGGGGCGGTGGCCGTGATGTCGGCCGATGGCACCTTGATCGCGTCGAGTGGGGACATCGATCAGGCCTTTTTCCTGAGATCCGCCTCCAAGCCTTTCCAGGCGCTGGTGTCCCAGGAGAGCGGGGCCGGCTTGGGGCCGTTGGAGCTGGCGGTGGCCGCCGGGTCCCACGAAGGCGATCCGGTCCATGTGGCCCTGGTGGAGGCGATGCTCACCGGTGCCGGTCTCACCGACGCAGACCTCCGCTGCCCTCCGAGCCCGCCGATGTCCCGGTTGGCGGTGGCCCGCAATCGGGAGGAAGGCAGGGATGAGGCTCATCCCTTGTGGAACAACTGCTCGGGCAAGCACGCGGCCTGGCTCCGGGCCTGTCGCCGGCGAGGCTGGCCGCTCGACGATTATCTGGCCCCCGACCACCCGATTCAAACGCTGATCAGCGATTTGCTCGAGGATCTCGGAGAGTTCCCGGTCTCGCCGGTCGGGGTGGACGGTTGCGGGGCACCGGTCCATCGGACCACTACCCGGGCGATGGCGCTCCTCTACGCCCGTCTCGCCGCCCGGCCCCGGCTGAAGGAGGTCTTCACCGCGATGCACCGTTACCCGGCCCTCGTCTCGGGCGTTGGCAACGGCGACACGGCGATCGCCACCAATCTCAATGCGGCCGCCAAGCGAGGAGCGGCCGGCTGCATCGGTGTCGCCATCGAGGGGAGACTCGGTGTCGCCGTCAAGTCTTGGGACGGGATCCAAGAGGTGGCCGATTGTGCGGCCGTCGCCACACTGGCCGCCCTGGGCGAGTTGCCGCCGATCGCGGCCGCCCGGCTGAAGCAACTGGCCCGACCGAGTGTGTTTGGTGGGGGCCGGGTCGTCGGAGAGCTGGAGCCGAGGGTCTCGCTGCAGTGGGCATGAGGCAAGTTCTCGAGGGGAGGATCGAGACATGGCTCGACGATGCCGGATCCAGTGTGGAGTACGCCGAGGAGGTCGAGGGCCGTTGGGCGGTGAGGATGCGACAGGAGGCGCGCGACGCCACCACCGTGTGGTTCGACGTCGGGGAGCGAAGCGTGTGGTACGAGGCCTATGTGTTGCCGGTGGCGGAGGCAAGCCGCGATCTACTCGCCCAGGCCCTGCGTCGGAACATGAAGGGATGGCGTGCTCACTTCGCCCTCGACGGCGAGGGCGGCCTCGTCCTTCGTGGCCGTCTCGCCGAGCAGTGCGTGACCGACCAGGAGCTCGATCTGGCGCTCGGCGAGTTGTACGACACCATCGAGGTCAGCTTTCGGCCGCTGGCACGCTCGCTGAGCTCAGGTCGCGAAAAATCCGGTTAGAAACTTGTGAACACGCCCATGTGCACAAACCCTGTGGAAAGCCCCGAATCCTGTTGGTAACCGGCCCACCGGCTTCGAATCTTCACCCTCGGACGGTAGTTGGCGTTGGTCTGTGTTGCGCGACGTCCGAGGCAGGGTCGTTGATTCACCGCCCGCAAAGCCGTACATTCGCCGCAGCGAACGCCCGAGAGGCAGACCGGAGAACCGTCCGTTCGGGGAAGTGCGGAGGAGACTCTGGTAGGTCACTCGGGCGTTGGCGCGCCCGATTGGCGGCAGGTTGCCCTAGTCGTGACAGAGACG
>JBMDXS010000274.1:0-9051 GCA_048595045.1 Acidimicrobiia bacterium | reverse complement strand
ATCGGCGATGGTGGTAGTCGTCGACGTGATCGTGGTGCCCAGGACCTCGTCGCCGATCGTGGTGGTGGTCGAGCCCGGATCGGTCGTAGTGGTGCTCGACCCCGGATCGGTCGTGGTCGTCGTCCCCTCGGTCGTGGTCGTAGTCGGCTGAGTCGTGGTCGTAGTCGGCTGAGTCGTGGTCGTAGTCGGCTGAGTCGTGGTCGTAGTCGGCTGAGTCGTGGTCGTAGTCGGCTGAGTGGTGGTCGTAGTCGTCGTGACGAAGACACAGAACCGAACATGTGAGATCGCGTTCTGAAGCCCGTTGGCGAACGTGTGTGGCCCGTTGCCGTAGGGACCAGGCTCCTGGACGTTCGTTCCGGACTTGACCGACGCGTCGACGTACTGGCCGTCGGCCAGACCCGCGATCGTGAAGTTGAAGCTGTGAGAGTCGAGCCCGTTGTCCCAACTGGTGACCGTGATGTCGACGTCGGGGAAAGCCGAGGGGCTCTTTGTTCCCAGCTCGTTCACCTGGAATTCCACGCAGTTCGATGGGATCGGTCCCGTGTCCGGGATATGCGAACCCTGGGCCGGTGGGCCCCAGGCAATGATTCCGAGCGACAAGACGATGACAAAGATCGTCAACCAGGCGAATGAGAACCGCCGGCGGTTCGTCTCCATGTTTTCAACCCCTTACTGTTCGCGTAGGGGTCGGTCTCACCACTGGCTCCACCAGGCCCAACAGGTGACCGCTACTCAGGCCCGTTCTCAACGCCTCCCCCAATGCCCACGAGACATACGGAGTCGTCCCCCTGTCTCTGGTGAGATGTTATCGCCGTGGCCCAATTTCGGTCGGGAGGATCCGAAGTAGGCGCATGGGGACTAGTCACTGGCGGAGTTGCGACCTGTAGGTGTGGACCGGGTTGAGGAGGCACCGGCGGGACCTATAATTCCCCGGGTCGCCCCGAACCTTCTCGGAATCGGCGACGTCCCGGGGGCGTAGAACAGCCTGGAGTGTTCGCCGGCCTGTCAAGCCGGAGGTCGCGGGTTCAAATCCCGTCGCTCCCGCCGACCCGATGCCTTAGGGTTTCAGGTCATTGGTCAGGTAGCTCAGTCGGTAGAGCGCCGGTCTGAAAAACCGGAGGTCGACGGATCGACGCCGTCCCTGACCACCATCCAACTAGCTGCGACGTTGTACGAAATGCCTTGTGCCAGTTGGGTTTCTGGCAGGCTCCGCGACTCCCCTCATTTCGCGACATTTCGCGATCTTTCACGTCGTTTTGCGGACTCTCGCGGACTATCCGCGGACTCCCCTATGGGGCGGAGCTTTGCGAGCAGCACCCAGCGGCTCTGAGTGGTCACTGTCAGTGGTGAGTGGGTGAACACGAGGCGCACCGGAAGTGCCGTTCTCGCGCGCCTCTTGGAATGCTCACTATTCTTGATTCATGGCGCTCTCGCCTCTTCGCTCCCGTTGGATTGCGTGGGCCAGCCTGATCGGGGCCGTGGTGCTTCTGCTCTGGCCGATCGCCCCTGATACACCCTTGTGGGATATGCCGGGGGTGTTCGGAGGAGGGCGGCCCGGCGTCGAATCCGCCAACATCGTCGCGCCGATCGGTGCGTTGATCTCGGGAGACTCCGTAGGCGATGGACGGGATCGCCTCCAACTGGCAATGGGATTGTTTCTCCTCGGCCTCGCCGTCGGTGCCGGGCTGAGATCGAATCATCGGAGGCGAATGCCAGCCGTGGCTGACGAATCTATGTTGGAACCCCATGGCTTCTACCAGCCTTGACCGTTTGGCAACGGTCGTCGTGCCCTGAACCCTCGAGATCCTCGAAAATCCCGCACATATCGCCGTGACCGGACCTGTTGGATCGGCTCCGAACCAGCGCACATAACCGGCCATTCCCGGACACTCGTGTAAGCCACGGACAGTGGTCTCAAGGACTACCGGGCACCGGGAGGCCGTGGCATCGCTTGTATTGAGGCCTGATCCGCAGGGACACGGCTCGTTCCTCCCCACCTTCAGAACGGTGCGTTCCCCGGTGTCACAGCCGACTTTCGCTGGAGCCGTGCCTCGCGGTCTCTCAGCAGATGCTCGATTCTCCGTAGCTGCGACGCTCGGTCGTCAAGCTCGCGCTCCCAGGCTTCGAGTCGATTTGCTCGTTGCTGGGATGCCCGCTGGACATCGAACGCATTTTCGGGCGGTTCGTCAACGACGGCGGCGAGCTCGTGGCTGATGAGGATTGCGACGGCCTGACCCATGGTGACATCTAACACATCGCAGTAGCGGCGCCATGTCGACCAGGCGGCGTCCGACAATGGCACCTTCACGACCTGGATCCCGTCCGAGTGGTCCAACTCGGTGAGCACCCGCCGATCGATCCTCGCCAGCGTGCCACGATCGAGCCCCATCACTCACACCCCTCGGTAGACCAGTAGACCGCCCCAACTTGTTGCAGGTGCGTGGGTGTTGACAGGGTGTGGGCGCGACTAAGTAGGAGGCTGTGCCGGGTCCGTGACATGGGGCTCACTCGGACCTCAGGGACTTGCCTTCTCGAGTGGTCACGCCTGATTCTGGAAGGGGGTCCTGTGTTGTCGACCTGACCACCATGTCCACTTGACCGCATGGGCGAGTGTCGAGGACGCCGGCGACGCCGCCGGGGGGTGGATCCCGCAGATCGTCGTTGTCTGCTGGCCGTCATGGCCGCCGCAGTAGTCGTCAACCCTGTCAACAGAGTGTCAGAGACCCTGTCACCCGGCGTTTGGCACTCGGATGACAGGGTGCCAGTCCAGGCTTGACCACATGGGGCACATCCGTCGAACGGAGAATGGACGGTGGCAAGCTCGCTACCGGGATCCGAACGGCCGCGAACGAGCGCGGAACTTCACGCGCAGGATCGACGCCGAACGATTCCTTATCGGGGTCGAGTCGGACAAGCTGCGAGGGCAGTGGATCGATCCGGAGGCTGGTCGGATCAGACTGTCCGAGGTCACTGAACGTTGGTATTCGACCACGGCGCCCCTCAAGCCCAAGACTCGTAGCGGATACCGGTCGCTCCTCGATTCGCGGATCGTCCCCTATCTCGGTGATCTCCAACTGCGGCAGATCGACCCAGTGGTCGTCCGGGATTGGGTTGTCGATCTCCAAGCAGATGGACTGTCGGCTTCTCGGATACGACAGGCCCGCAACGTCCTCCACGCGATCTTCAACATGGCCGTGGACGGCTCGATGATCAGCCGGAACCCTGTTGTGGGAGTCAAGACGCCGCCAGTCGTCACCCCACCACGCCGCTTCTTGACGGCGGAACAGGTCGGGAGACTTGCTGACGCAATTGAGTCGCCGTACGACCTCCTGGTGCTCGTTCTCGCCTACTCGGGAATCCGGTTCGGTGAGGCTGCCGCTCTCAGACGATCGCACTGCGACCTTGAGGGCTCACGGCTCCACATCGCCGAGTCACTGGCCGAGGTGGCCGGCCAGCTCCACTTCGGAACGACCAAGACTCATCGTCAAAGAGTGGTTGCTCTACCCGCCACGATCCGAGACCAGCTCCGTGATCACCTGGACACGACCAACCCGCCCTCGAACGACCTGGTCTTCAAGTCGCAGCGCGGACAGCCGCTTCGCTATTCGAACTTCCGCCAGCGGCTTTGGACGCCCGCCGTCCAGAGGGCCGGGCTCGCGGGTCTGGAGATCCACGAGTTGCGACACACCGCAGCCTCACTAATGATCAACCAAGGCGCTGATCCGAAGCTCATCCAGTCCCAGCTCGGCCACTCCTCGATTTCGATCACCTATGACATCTACGGGCACCTATTCCCGGACCGGCTCGATGAACTTGCTGCCAGGCTCGACGAACTCATCGATCGGGATGGCCCAAGAAGGAACCACGACAGGGGCCTGGGTCACTCGCTCTAACCCTTTGAGAATACCCTGGAAGCGTGAGGCTTTGTATGTTACAGTTACTCATTGTGTTGGATACTATTCTGCATGATAGGGAATGCTTAGCGAGTTACACGCATGATATTTCAGACTCCCGAACCAGTTGAGGCTGAGCTGCTCGTGCTTGGTGAGATCAATGATCTTCGAGAGAAGCTGCGCTTCCAGCTTCACGAGCCTCGCAGATGGGTTGGGTCACTGCGCCGGCTCTCACTGGCACGCGCCATCCAAGGCTCCAACACAATCGAGGGGTACACCGCCGAACTCGACGACGCTGTCGCCGTCGCAGCTGGGGAAGAACCCGTGGACACCGACGCCGAGACGAGGTTGGCCCTCAAGGGATACCGAGATGCCATGACCTATGTCCTTCAACTCTCCAATGACCCCGACTTCGAGTACAGCGAACAACTCATCAAGAGCCTCCATTTCATCATGATCAGCTACGACCTGACCAAGAGCCCGGGCCTGTATCGACCTGGAGCAGTGTTTGTCTACAGCGACGACTCTGGCGAGGTCGTGTATGAGGGAGCTCCTGTCGACTCCGTGCCGGCCCTCGTTGGCGAACTGGTTGAGGAGCTGAACACTGACAACGACTCCCCGGGGATGATCCGTGGGGCCATGAGCCACCTCAACCTTGTCATGATTCATCCGTTCAGAGACGGCAACGGACGAATGGCGAGAGCCCTCCAGAGCCTTGTCCTCGCCCGCGAGGGATTCCTATCCCCAGTGTTTGTGAGCATCGAGGAGTACCTCGGGCGGAACACACAGGCCTACTACGACATCCTCGCAGAGGTTGGCCAGGGCTCGTGGAATCCGCACAACGACGCAAGGCCGTGGATCCGGTTCAGTCTCACTGCTCATCTCCGACAGGCACGGACGATGCTCCGAAGGGTTCGAGAGAGTGAGAGACTCTGGACCGAACTCGAGAAGATCGCTAACCGGGAAGGATTCGCGGACCGCGCTGTTGCAGTCTTGTTCGACGCCGCGATCGGATTGCGAGTACGAAACAACACCTACCGAGCCGCCATCGCAGACCAAGAAGAGATCAGTGATGCCACCGCTTCTCGGGACCTCGGAAAGCTGGTCGAGGCAGAGCTTCTCCTGTCCCACGGCGAGAAGCGAGGGCGGTACTACACGCGCAGCCCACGACTCGGCGCCGTGTGGCAAGCGATAGTCGAATCACGAGACCCGAAGGACGATCGCGACCCATTCGCGGATGCCGCGTGACCTAACGCGGTCCTCCTCCCACCTGGTCACCGACGGACTCATCGCGGACTCCTCGACACGCAACCCCAGGTGAGACAGCTGAAACTGCCGGTCTGAAAAACCGGAGGTCGACGGATCGACGCCGTCCCTGACCACCATTCGTCTAGCTGCGTGACCGCCCGAGACGCCTTATGGCAGTTGGGTCTTCGGGTACCTACCCGACTCGTGCCGTTATCGGGCGTCTTCTAGATGTATGCGTCACCGCTTGAGAAGTCGATCTAGTGCAACACACGACACCTCTGGCCGACCAGGGCTGAGTCGGCTCTCTTCGCGGGGTCAGCAGGTCACCACCCATGAGTAAGAGCCTTCGCGCGTAGTCTCGATCCTATGTCGATCGGTCTCGACCACACCATCCTCGAAGTTCACGATCTCACCGAGTCGCTCAGGTTGTATCGCGTCGTAGTCGGGCTCGAGTACAAGGGTAAGGATGGACCGTTCGAAGGGTTGCTAATCACACCGGACCTTGCCCTCGAGCTTTATGACGGGTGGCCCGTAGCGGGACCACGTCATCTCGCATTCGCGATGGACCGGCCCACCTTCGAAGCCACCTTCGAGCGTGTCCGCGACGTCGGCATCGCGTACGGTGACAGTCCGAGCCACACCGAGAATATGAAGGGTCCTGGTCCGTCCTCAGGGGTGCACGGGTCTACCGATTCGGTCTACTTCAAGGATCCCAACGGCCACATCCTCGAAATCCTGACCTACGACCGAGCCTCGCCTATCTAGGTCGGGACTCCATTCATGAGGGCTCAGTTGTGGCGGAACGACCGCACTCAGACGTCCTGTCCGCGTGATCGACCCGATCTACCCGCCCGGTCCGAAGGAGGTACTTGGTGGCAATCAAGGTGATAGTTGAACTCCAGGCCAAACCTGGCCGACGAGCAGAACTCAAGGTTCTCATGGAACGAATCGTGGCGGAGCAGGGGTCTAGCCAAGACGGATTCCTGGGCAGTGCCCGATACGAGTCGCTCGATGATCCCGACGTGTTGATCGAGATCGCAGACTGGGAGTCAGCAGAATCCCGGACGGCACATATGCAGGAGAGCGTGTCGACAGGCGTATACCAACCCGTGATTGACATGCTGGCTACACCGATTCGGGCCACGGTCATTCGAGAGTTGTCCTGATCGAAAAGTTCCACCCAATCGACCTCCAGCGATCCTCAGCGCGGCGGTCGCTCAAAATGCGCCGACATATGCGTACCCGGGGCAATCGGTAGACCGGTTCCGGAGCGGACTCGAAGTGCCGGTCATTGGCATGATGAGTCGGCGGTTGTTGGGATGGAGCGACCGTGAATGGCGGGTAGCCGGTGGCCGAGGTCCGCTCGGTCATGTGTCAGATGGCAGTGCGGCATGGCGCCGGGGACGCTGACGGTGTCATGGCGTTGTTCGTGAAGGATGGTCCGATGAACATGCAGGTAGGAGAGGGCGACCTACTGGTGCGTTGAAGTTGGTGCTGAATCGGCCCGCATCGTCGGCAGCGCGAGGTTCAAATTCGATCCCGTCGATCGTCGCCAACCGACGCTGGTGTCGATGTGACTGTCACCCCCCGCCTCCGCGAAGTGTCGATCCTCTCGGTAGGCCGGTAGGCCTCGCCATCCAAGGCCCACGAGCCGACTGGCACCGCCTTGGAACCGAGGCGGTGGCCTCCCCGCTCGAGACTCGGAGCGTGGTATTTTTCGATGCAGGCCGGGCCGCAACACCGGCTCGGGGGCGGGGATGTCAACGCAAGTTGGGTCACGTCCGGTCTTCATCGGGCGCGTGGAAGAGATCGTCCAGCTCAGGGCATCGCTGGAGTCCGCACGTTCCGGTAAAGGGGGCCTCGTCTTGCTCTCCGGTCCGCCGGGAATCGGGAAGAGCCGATTGGCCTCCGAGTTCATCGAAGACTCCACGGGATCGGGCGTCAGAGTCCTTCTGGGACGAAGCTGGGAGGCCGGTGGCGCTCCCGCCTACTGGCCCTGGGTTCAGGCGATCAGGGGATACCTCCGCACCGCGGATCCCTCGCTCGTCAAGTCTCAGATCGGAGGGGGAGCGGCCGAGATGATCGCCCTGTTACCGGAGCTCGGCGACCTGGCGTCCTTGGGCACTGTGCCGGCCGCCGGCGCTGATCCGACGACGGAGCGCTTCCGACTCTTCGACTCGATGTCCACGTTCCTGCGCAACGTGGCTGACACGGAGCCTCTGGTCATCGTGCTGGAGGATCTCCAGGCGGCCGACGTCCCGACTCTCCTCCTGCTCGAGTTCGTCACCAGCCAGATGGCGGAGGCGCCTCTCCTGATACTGGCCACCTTCAGAGACGTGGAGTTGACGCCGGAGCATCCGCTCACTGCGACACTTGCGGAGTTGCATCGCTCCCCCGTCACGACCCATCTGGTGCTTGGTGGGCTCGATGCGGATGAGGTGTCACGATTCCTCGAAGCAATGGCGGGACGCGAGTCGGCCTCGACCTTGTCCACCACTCTTCATCACCAGACCGGGGGGAACCCGCTCTTCCTGGGCGAGGCGGTGCGTCTCATCGCGGCGAGCACGGCGGAGGGTGCCTCCTCTGCTCTCGCCCGAATCACGATCCCTGCCGAGATTCGGGCTGTGATCGAACGCCGGCTCGAGGGGCTTTCCCCGGAGACCACGGGCCTCTTGGAGACTCTTTCGGTTCTCGGAAACGAATTCGACGTGGAAGTGGCGGCGAAGATGGCGGATTTGGACGTCGAGGTCCTTCTCGATCGTCTGGGGGAGGCGGTGGCGGCCGGGCTGGTCATCGACTCCCGGGGAGGGCCAGGCACCTTCGGGTTCGCCCACGACCTGATCCGTCAGACTCTCTATGCGAGTCTCTCCCCGGCGATCCGGGTCCGCTTGCATCGCCAAGCGGCCGGGGTGCTGGAGGAAGCCTATGCCGCGGACGAGGACGAGCACCTCACCGAGGTCGCGCTTCACCATTTCGAGGCTGCCGCCGGTGGCAGTCACGAAAAGGCGGTCGAATACGGCCGACGAGCAGGAGAGCGGGCGCTCCGTGGGCTCGCATTCGAGGAGGCGGCTCGACTCTTCGAGGTCGCGGTGCAGATGCTGGAAAGCTCCGACAGGCCCGACCGGAGTTCTCTCGGATACCTCCTGCTGGCGCTTGGTGATGCCCGGGTCGGGGCTGGTGACCTGCAGGGTGCGGGCAAGGCTTTCCGCCGCGCTGCCGAAGCGGGGCGGCGCGTCGGTGATGTCCGTCTCCTGGCCCAGGCAGCGATCGGTTATGGGGGCCGTTTCATCTGGTCGCGCGCCGGTAATGACACGGCGATGGTCCCGCTCCTCCAAGATGCCCTGGTCATGCTGGGAGGAGAGGACGACAGACTCAGGGCGAGGCTGCTCAGCCGGCTGGCCTGCGCCACCCGCAGCTCACCGGATCGCGAACACAGTGCTGCCCTGGCCTGGCAGGGGGTGGAGCTGGCCCGCCAGCTGGATGATCCTCCAACACTTGCTTACGCGCTCACGGGTCTTCTCGGCGCGATCTGGTGGCCAGAGAATGCGGAAGAGCGACTCCAGTTGGGTCTCGAGCTGGTGCAGGTGGGGGTCTCCGCCGGAGGGGTGGAGGGCGAGGTCGATGGTCATATGGCGACTCACGCCGCCCACGCCGAGTTGGGCGACTTCGCTGCCGCGCGCACGGAGCTTCGACTCCTCAGCCGGGCGGGGGGGTCACTTCCGATCGCCGCCCAACGTTGGCTCGAAGGAGCTCTCACCAGCTTGCATGCGCTGTCCGACGGCGACTTCGGCAAAGCCAGCCGGTTGATCGATGAGGCGATGCGCCAACGTTCGCCCACCCCCGCTCGTGACAACGTCTCCGGTGGGATGTTCCAGCTGTTCCTTCTCCGTCGGGAACAAGGGCGCCTCCA
>JBMDXS010000273.1:0-5968 GCA_048595045.1 Acidimicrobiia bacterium | reverse complement strand
TCTCAGGCTTGATCAATGTTTGACGTTATGCGCCGATCTCTCTTTAGGCCGACATGTGAAAGCTCGCCCGGCCCCTACTCGTCCCGTTTCCCTACTTGGGCGAATTGCTGCGTCGATCAGGATGAGAAGGACGTAGGGCGCATAGCTCGTGTTGGCCCGTCAGCCTGGTCAGGTTACGACTGACTTCTTTTTCCCGAGTCTTCGACGCTCGGGCTCGCTGAGGTATCGCTTGCGGACCCGGATCGACGAAGGGGTCACCTCTACCAGTTCGTCGTCGGCGATCCACTCGATCGCTGTCTCCAACGTCATCTCTCGGGCTGGTCTGAGGTTGATGGCCTCGTCGGAGGCGTGGGTGCGGATGTTGGTTAGCTGTTTGGGCCGCGCTGGGTTTACCACCATTTCCTCGGGTCGGGACGCCTCGCCGATAATCATGCCTTCGTAGGTCTCCTGGCCGGCGCCGATGAACAACTCGCCTCGCTTCTGCAGGTTGTCGAGTGCGAATCCGGTGCTGATTCCCTTTCGGTCGGAGACCATCGCCCCACCGATGCGATGGGGGAGCTCGCCCACCCAGGGCATCCACCCCTCGTGATGCTGGTGAATGAGAGCGGTGCCGCGGGTGGTGGTCATCAGGAGAGAACGAAAGCCGAGCAGCCCTCGCGCCGGGGCGGTGAAGGTGATGACCGAGCGTCCCGGATCGCCAGGCTGCACCTCGAGGATCGTGCCCTTACGAGGAGCCGCCGCCTGGGTGACGGTGCCGACATGTTCGTCGGGGACATCCACAACCGCCCTCTCCACAGGCTCGTGGGGACTGCCTTCGATCATGCGAACCACGACCTCTGGTCGGCTTACTTGAAGCTCGAATCCTTCGCGTCGCATCGACTCGATCAGCACGGCCAGCTGTAGCTCGCCACGGCCCGCTACCTCCACGACTTCGGGTGAGGATGTGGGGCCGAGACGGATCGAAACGTTGCCGAGCACCTCTCTCTTCAGCCTGTCCTGAATCTGTCGGGAGGTGAGAAGGGTCCCTTCCTTGCCGGAAAGGGGAGAGGTGTTGACGCCGAATGTCATCCTGAGAACCGGCTCGTCGACCGTGAGCCGGGGAAGGGGCACCGGGTTCTCGGGGCTGGCCAGCGTGTCACCTATCTCCACCTCAGGAAACCCGGCGACGACAAAGAGGTCGCCGGCCTGGCACTCCTCCACTTCCGAACGCCCGAGGCCCGAGAACCGCAAGAGGGTGGTCAGCCTCCTCCTGATCGGTAGCTCCTCCTCGTTGGCATGGCAAAGAGCCACCTGGGCTCCCCTGGTGAGAGTCCCCTCCACGACCCGTCCGATGGCCAGGCGGCCGAGGTAGTCAGAGGCGTCGAGGGTGGTCACGAGGGCCTGGAGCGGCGCCGAAGGGTCGCCACCAGGTGCGGGAATGGTCGCCAGGATCGCGTCGAGCAACGGAGCCAGGTCGTCGATCTCGGACGGCACCCCGATCCCGGCCATGGCTCGCCCGTCGCGGGCGACAGTGGAGACGATCGGAAAGTCGATGTGATGATCCTGGGCGTCGAGGTCGAAGAACAGCTGATAGATCTCGTCGGCCACCTCTTCAGACCGGGCGTCCGCCCGGTCGACCTTGTTGATCACCACCACCGCGGGGAGATGCAGAGCCAGAGCCTTCGAGAGCACATAACGCGTCTGTGGCATCGGCCCATCGGCGGCGTCGACCAGGAGCAGGATCCCGTCCACCATCGCCAGGGCCCGTTCCACCTCTCCTCCGAAGTCGGCGTGGCCCGGAGTGTCGACCAGGTTGATTCGAGAGCCTTTCCACTCGATCGAAGCCGCCTTGGCGAGGATGGTGATGCCGCGCTCCCGCTCCTGATCGGTGGAGTCCATCACCCGCTCCACCCTCTCCTCATGGGACGAGAACACTCCGGCTGCGCCCAGCATCGAGTCCACCAACGTGGTCTTGCCATGGTCGACGTGCGCGACGAGCGCGACATTCCGAAAGGAAGGGGAGGACATGAGCGACCGATGGTATCGCTCGGCCGGTCGGGTATCAGGGGGCGACACCCCAACCCGTCCCGTTCCTCGCTGGCAAACGGTCCTTCGTATCCCGGCGCCCTCATCATCGCCGCAGAAGGATCTGGTCAGTGACTCGTCCGCGGTGATGAGCAGGTCGCGCACCCGCCCCACCATCATGTCGGCGATTCTCGAGGGTTACTACTTCATGTGTACAGCGACCGAGAGCTGACTTCCTCGCCGCGCTCGGCGTGGAAGTGATCTCACTCTTCCGCGGGTAGTGGGTGACGGTGAGGTACTGGCGGTGCGCTCGGATGAGATTGCGCCGGACTTCGGTTATGGGCCGGCGTTCCGAAGCTGGCTTGAACGGCCCATCCGGATGCCCTCGCCGATGTCTTTGGGAGATCGAACCTCCTGTTCATCCCATTGCGGCTGGGCTACGAGGGGGTTGCCACACTGATTGCCGAAACGCGCCCACACCGGGTTGGCGAGTCCGCAGTTGTCGCACACAGAGCTGATGTCGATCGTGTCCACCCGCGGCGCAGAGTAAACACGTGGCATTTCATGCAGCCTGCTCTGACCGCGCCAGGTCCCGTTTCCCTACCAACGGAGCTCCATCGATATCTGTCCACCCTTTTCTTCAATGGCGATAAAGCCCGTGCGTTCATAGAGTTTGTGTGCTGCGTCATTCGCCTCGAACACGCTGAGACCCACACCCGACATGCCCCGGTCACGGGCTCGACCGATAATGGCATCGAGCACCGCTCCTCCCACGCCCTGGCCCCGCTGTTCCTCGTCCACGGCCATGTCCCAGATGTAGAGGACCGTTGGGTCATCCACGCTGGGTGCGAACCAGACTCGGCCGACGTGAGCGTCGCCAGAGACAACCCAGACGAACTCATGTCCTGCCGTGTCTTCCAGGTCGGGAAGGATCTCGTCGAGCATCTTCCTCGCCTTCGCTAATGCCTCGTCGGGGGAGAGCCCTCCGGATTCGACAAGATCCGCTGCGAAATCCACGACTGACTCAGCCAACCATGATTGGGCCTCGTCTCGTGTCATCGGTAGCAGTGTGATCATCGATCTGTGAGCAGTGTCGCATCGCGGGGAAGCTTCTGGTCGCGGTAGTCGATGGGGTAGCTCTGAGCGCTCACTGGTTGTCCGCAAACCAGAGGGTCTTGCCAACTCGACCCCAGTCGGCGTCACGTTCCCACACGTGGGCAATAATTGGGATCGAGGTGGCGATGGCGCCCATCAGAACAAAGAGATCGGCGATCGCTGACTCAGCTCCGCTTTCGAGGACCCTGAGGCCGACTCCAGACCCTGCCCCACATTCGAGGAAGTGATTGTGTCGGCATGCGTTGTCAACCACGACGGGGCGCCCTCGCGTCGTGCTGAGGTGCCAATGAGTCCCTTTTCTTAGGTCCCACCCAAGCTCCGTGTCCCGTTTCCCTACGTTCACGAGTGTGGGATCAGTCTTTGTCCCCAGGAGGAGTAATGGCGGATGGTCGAAGCAGCAGCGCGGAAACGACCGCGTACCAGAGACCGAGAAGGGGCCCCAGGTCGAACGCGGTTTCGCTGGGGGGCTCGGGAAACGTGGAGAAGTTCACCGCGTACAACGCGACGGCTATGACCATTCCCGCGCCGCCCACAACAGGACCGAAACCCCGACGCCGCAGCATCACGAGACCGAAGAGGAAGGTCCCCAGGCAGATGAACGTGTCCCACGAAAGGTCGAGCCCGAAGTGGATATGGTCAAAGATCCGCTCGACCGAGGCGTCCAGACCCGGGGCCTGCTCCTCGGCGAGATTGAGCGCGATCTGGACCAGCAACATCGCTACCACGAGGGCCCCAGCCGCGACGTTTGCGATCGCGGCCAGGAGGCCGGCGATGGTCTCCCGTTGCCAGGCAAGCACCTGGTACAGGGCGACGCTGGCGCAGGCGATGAGCGGGCCGAACATGCTCGCCACGATGGCGGCCGGCTTGGTCGGAAGCGGTACCGCGACGAGCAATGCGTAAGCCGCCACCGCCGACAGACCGGCTGTGGCTCCGATCAGCCTCCAACGTGAGATGGGCTCAGGCATGGAATCCGTGGCTTTTCTCACAATACGTGCCCAGCTGATTCATCGGTTCGAGCCGGTAACGCCCCACAGCCTCCGGTGGATGGCCTAGGTGAGTGCGCCCGCATCCCCAGCTAAAGACCCTCACCCCAAACACGTCCCGCTTCGTCGCAGGGCCTCGGATCGGCGATCAGGTCAGGCCGAGGACAGTCAGGATGGCGGCATCCACTCCCCATTGCTCTTCGGAGCTGAGGTGTCCCCTGAGCTCCCCGAGCCGATTGATGTCGACCGCACCCATCTGCTCGACAAGGACCCGGGTGGTGGTTCCGTCGACCTCGATCTCAGGGCGGAACGATGCTGATCTTGCCTTCGTCGAGGTGGGCGCGACCAGCACGACGGAGCGGGGGAGAAGGGCGTCGGACTGAACGACCACGCCAAGTCGTTTCCCGTGTTGTTCGTGACCGACGCCTCTGGGAAGTCGAAGACCGAAGACGTCACCCCGCCGCACGGAGGCTCTCCATGAGCCCGGCGACAGCAAGCATCTCGGCACGGTCTTCTTCGTCCGCCTCCAAGGCAGCTACTTCAGCGGCGAGAGCATCCCTGTTGCTGAGCCTCGAGGCGGCCTCGACCAGGGCTGAACGTATTGCCTCCGAGCGTGTCTTTCCGGTCGCCTCCAGCCGAGCGAGAGCTCGCATCGCTTCATCGTCGAGTCGCACAGAGACCGCCTGAGTCACCAGGAGAGTGTATCACCATTCGTATTACAAGGATGAACAAGTCCCGTTTCCCTAGCTTTCGGATCTACGACGTAAGTGAATGGGGATGATTGACACCACCTTCGACTTCAGGGCAGATGCCGGAGGCAAGGACCCGGACTCGCACAGCCCCACGCTGCGTCGGTACCACCAGATCTTGTGGAGCAAGCCGCTGCCGAGCGGTGAGCTCTTCGACTTAGCTGACTCCACCCGTGGTGTCTACCTCCACCATCGCTCGAAGCTTGGTGAGTTCTTCCTGTCGAGCGACTCGGTTATGCAGACGTTTATTCGGTGGCCAGCGTTGTATCCGATCACTCAGCAACTACCCCCTGCAGAGCTCCAAGCGTTCTTTGACCTCGGCTACACGATCGGTGGGATGAGGGTCTTTCCTGGCAATCAGATCGATCGAAAGTGGACCGTCAACCAGGCGCGCGGGTTCCTGCGATCGATCTCTGACAGGTTCGACCTGACCGTGGAATGCATCCGTCGACACTACGCCGGCGAGACGAGCCCTATGTCCGAGACTCTCGGCCGCTATCGCTACTTCTTCGGCCTCTTCGGTGACTTCCAGGGCTACGTCGACTTCTTTCTCCTGGGCGATCTGGTCGACGCCGACCTCGGAATCAGGTTCTTCATGCCGTTCGACGATTTCCGCACGTCAGCGGTGCCGAAGGACGTTGACACGTATCAGGAGTTTCGACAGCGATCGATGGAATTCATCGAGGCGAGGAACAAGCGGATCGCAATGTTGAGGTCTTGATGCAACCGTCGAGACCGCCGCACCGGGGTCGGTGGGCAAAATGGGGCGGCGGCCGGAACCCGTCAATAGTGTCACGCGATGCGCGGATTGTCGCTTGACCCGTTGTGGACTACCGGACCCAGGTCGCACGGTTTGATGTCAAGCCATCAAGTTTCAAAGGTCGCGGTCGTCTGGCGGTAAAGAGGCCCAACCATGTCCCGTTTCAACATCGGGTCTATTCGTGCGCAGGTGTGACCCTCAGCCCAGGACGATTTGGACCTGGTGGGTCTGTCCGTCGTCGACCAGTTTCAACTCCGAGCCGGGGTCCAAGTTGGTGCCGTCGAGGGTCAGGCTGGTCACGCCCCTGGTGACGCCATTGGGATTGCTGACCTGGATCTCATAGCGGGCGGAGTGGT
>JBMDXS010000272.1:0-1783 GCA_048595045.1 Acidimicrobiia bacterium | reverse complement strand
GGCGCGATAGTCGGCCATCACCGCGGCCTCATCGGTTGTGTCGGTGGGCATGCGATTGATCACCGCGAGCAACGGCACGCCGCGCTGTCGAGCACGGGCCAGGATGTCCCATGGGACCTGGTCGGCGTAGCGGGTGACCGTGGTGACGAAGATCACCAGATCGGACGCCTCCAAGAGCTCCAGGGCCAGCTCCCGGTTGGAGCGTTCCACGCTGTCGAAGTCGGGGGCGTCCACGATCATCAGCCCCGGGGCAATGGCAGGGTCGATGCGGACATCGAGTTGGTCACGCCCGGAGATGCCGGCGAGGGGACCGTTCTCGCTCAGGCCGGGGCTATTGGTGGGGTGGACCAGCGCCACCGGGCGCCGGGTGGTGGGACGGATCAGACCCGATTCAGACAGCGGAGCGCCGGCGATCGCGTTGAACAAGCTCGATTTGCCCACCCCCGTCGATCCCAACAAGACCACCACGAGCGGAGCTGAGAGGTCGGCGGCCCGAGGAGCCAGATACTCAGCAACATGACGACGGAGCTGCTCGGCCCGGGCGGCGCGATCCGGGTCGGGTGCAGTCTCAACCCGGCGACCGAGGGCAGAGGCAAGATCCGATAATGCCTGACTCAACCTCGTCACTGTATGTGGCCCGATTTCCCCAGATTGCGGACTCAGAAGGATCGGCCACCGGGCCCTCCAGTGGAAGGGCGCCCCGCCGATGGGTCAGACCGTCTCGACTTCGGCAGCCCTTTCCAGGGCGTGGCCTTCGACGGAGATCTTCGGTAACAACCGGTCAAGCCACTTGGGCAGCCACCAGTTGGCATCGCCGAGCAGCTCCATCGTCGCCGGGACCAGCAACATGCGGACGATGGTGGCGTCGACGAGCACCGCGCTGGCCAAGCCCACCCCGAACAGCTTGACCAGCCGATCGGCCTCCCCGATGAAGCTGCCGAACACGACCACCATGATCGCCGCCGCCGCGGAGATGACTCTTGCGGTCAGGGCCAGCCCGTCCGCCACCGAGCCCCTGCTGTCCCCGGTCCGGACGAACTCCTCCCGGATCCTCGACAGAAGGAACACCTCGTAGTCCATCGAGAGACCGAAGACGATGGCGAACATCATCATCGGGACGAAGGGCTCGATCGGCGCCGGCTCGATGCCGAGCAAGTCCCCTCCCCACCCCCACTGGAAGATGGCGGTCACGATCCCGAATGCCGCGGCAAGCGAGAGCAGATTCATGATCACCGCCTTGAGCGGCACCAGCAGCGATCGGAACACCAGCATCAGCAGGACGAAGGACAGCGCCAGCACCACCCCGATGAACATGGGCAGCCGATCGGTCAGGTACTCGGAGAAGTCGACCGCAGCGGCCACACCGCCGGAGACGGCGACATCCAAATCGGTTCCTTCGGTGGCTTCCGGGAGCACATCGTCACGCAGACGCAGCACGAGCTCGGTGGTCTCCTCGTCCTGTGGTGCCGTGGTCGGGAACAGGCGCCACAACACCGCAGTCGGGGCTGTCGGGTCGTTGGGGATGGCCGGGGTGACGAAAGCAACACCGGTGTCGGCGGCCAGGGCTTGACTGACCGCCTCGAGCTGCGCCGGGTCGGCTCCCTCGGGGAGCTCGGCGGCCAGCAAGAGGGGCCCGTTGAACCCCGGCCCGAATCCGGCCGCCAGCAGGTCGTAGGCGCGACGGGTGGTGGTGTCTTCCGGGTAGTTGCCCTCGTCGGAGAAGGCGAGGCGCTGGTCGAGATAGGGGAAGGCGAGCGCCAGCAGGATCAAGGTGCCGGCGATG
>JBMDXS010000271.1:0-5288 GCA_048595045.1 Acidimicrobiia bacterium | reverse complement strand
CCTTCGATCATGAGGGTCAGTCCCAACCAGAAGGCACAGGTTGCCGCCGCCCCTGAGTGACCCTCTTCGACTAGCGCACGGTGAGCCCTCTCCAAGGCGTGGATCGTCTCGTCGTCCCGGCCGAGAAGGTAGGCGGCCTCCGCCAAGACTTGAAGCTCCGACGAGCCCAAACCATTCGTTTTATCCGCCGTGGTGAGAAGACCAAATGCCTCACTCCACTCCCCCCTCTCAAAAGCAGCAAGCCCACGCTCCGCGGCCGCACCGTAATCCGTCAGTCCGACTCGGGACTTCACCGAGGACACCTTTCAATGCTACTCCCCAAGTGGTTTCCCGTCGCGGCGTGGAGAAGAGCTTCGTGGCCTCGGGTCGCCACCCCCCAAACTCAGATCAGTCGACCACCAACCTCCGCGGATCCGAGCTCTTGTTCCTACCCATGTGACCTGATGTGAGGTGCAGTGAGAGAGCACCTCGCAGAAAATGAGGTGCTCACGACCCCGATCCTGTGGCACACCTGTGGCGCGTCGTGTGGCGCGAACCGCTGAAACCACTCTCCAGGCCGAAATCAGGCTTGGCCATTTTCTCAACTAGTACATGGCGAAATCGGTGGAGCTGACGGGATTTGAACCCGTGACCCCCTCGTTGCGAAAGATGCGGTCAAAAAGCTCTGACCAGGGGTTTTAGGATCGAATCTGGATCTGTGGCGCGGCTGTGGCACGAGCCACGTGAGATGTAGTGAGATATCAACCTCCGAGACTTCAGCACTTGAAGGAGATCGCGCCTCCCACGACACCTAGTTCCCGGTGCGCGCCCCTCAGTCCGAGGCTCGGATTCCCCAGGTCTGGATGGGAACAAACGTCGATCCATCCCCGTGCGGTCCGCAGCGACCGCATATACCGGGGATCTCAGCCAGCACCACCACCTCTTGGTCCAGGTCGATGGGAACAGCCGCGAGGCCGTTAAAGTCCTGGAGGTTCACCCCGGGCACCGATCGTCCCCATGCCCGGTACAAGAGATACCGGCCGTCGGGCGACCAGGTGACCCACCACGGGAACAAGGCCTCACTGGCACCGTCAGCCGTTTCCAGGACGGCGTGGCTGACGATCTCCTCAGCCCTCTCAGCACCATCCTGTGGACCACTCGCCGAAACCAGGATCACTTCGTGCCGCTCCCCGTTGCACCAACTCGCTGGTGCGCATCGTTGGTAGAGGATGGACTCGCCATCGGGTGACCACACCGGTCCAATCCCGTGAATGCGACCGTATGCTGCAAGCTCTTCCTGCTCCTCGGTTTCAACGTCGATTACTTGGAGCACGACTCTCACGTCTTCAGTCTGTAGGGCAAGACGTTCGTAGGAGATACGCCCTCCATCGGGCGACCAGGTCAGATTCGTGGCCCCAAGGGTGGCGTCGATGGACTGGATCGTCCCGGAAGCCGGCGTGTACAAGTAGATCCGGCCGTCGTGGAGCATTCCTCCGGTCACCCCTTCGACACCGCTGGCGATTGCCAGCAGGCTGCCGTCCGGCGACCACTCCAGGTCCGTGGCCAACAGGTCCGGGAGAACAGTGGTCTCGTTGTCGGACAAATTGACGATCCAGACTTCGCTGCCGGCAGCCGACGTGGTGGGATTGATTGGAGAGGTGCGAGCGGCCCCGAACGCGATTTGACTGCCGTCTGGGGACCAAACCGGACACGGCGGCGGCAGGCCGTCGCCCAACTCGACGATGACCGGGTCAGCGACGCGCCCATCGACGTCCACATCCGACACCGCCAGGGCGGCACGCCCGCCCTCTAGTCGCCCGTAGGCCAATCTGCGTCCATCCGGCGAGAAGGCCGGACACATCTCGTCCACCTTGTCGGTGTCGGTGCCGATAACCCGACGCAGCTCCTTATCGAGGGCGACCAGCCAAATATCCGTGTCCCCAGCCTCATCTTCCGCGGTAAACGCAATGAACCCGTTTGTGGGCATCACCGTCGGGTCTGGCTCGTTGGCGACCGGCCTGGGGATGAGCCCGATGCCCCCGATCACGATGAGGATCAAGGCGGCTGCGGCCAATGCCACCGCCAGCCCTCGTCGGGTGCTCCACGTACGGCGGGCGGCCGGTCTCTTGTCAAGCACGGCCACTGGTTGATCCATCCGATCGGGCATTTCCACTGCCGGGGCTTCGCTGTCGAAGTTGCGTCGGTAGGAGCGAAGCTGAGTCTCGAGGTCGACGCTCATCTGTCCACACCTAGCTCTCGCCGCAGACGGGTCATTCCCCGCTCGGCATGGTTCTGGATCGTCGTCCGGGAGATGCCAAGGAGTTCCGCGACCTCGGCATGGGTCCACTCGAAACAATGAAGTAACAGCACAACGGTCCTCTGATTGGGGGAAAGGCGAGCCAATGCCCTGGGAAGTCCAGGCTCCACCCAGGGGATGGCATCTTCAGGTGTCGACCAGAGGACGACCCGTCTGCGACGAAACGAGCCATGTGCCTTGTTGCGTCCTATCCCGAACAGGTACCCGACCGGGTTCGCGTAGGTGCGAATGCGGCTCCAGTGCTCCCAGGCAACGGCCATCGCCTCGGCGGTGGCCTCCCGTCCTTCTTCGACGCCGAATCGGGAGCACAGAGCCTGACGCAGCCGGGGCTCAGCCGTGCGAGCGAATTCGCTGAAGTCCTCGACCACCCTGCTCTGCGGGATCACATCCCCTCCATCTGTGGGTTAATCGCGAACGCGGCTCGCCCGTACCACAGCGAACATGTGGGGACACAAGTCCTTAACCCTGCTCCAAGAAATCCTTTCGCTGTCACGGGGCATGGAATTCGATCGAGTCGACGACCGGCGCTGCTGCCTTCACCGCCCTCTCGAAGCTCGATTCAGGCGCAACGATCGCAATAGCCATGGTCCGCACCGAGGAGCTTGCGGGCATGTCGAACAGGAAAAGTCGCACCCACTCCCCCGATGCGGTACCCGTTGCGACACCGCTGCTGTCCAATGAGTACCCCATCCACCCTCCAACGGGGTTCAGAAGCCCGTTGGCGCACAGGTCGCCTCCCTCGTCGAGCACCACTGGCGTGGCCGCTCCGGCGGGGATCTTCACGTCCATCACCAGGGCTTCTACCCCTCCGACGCTGGCGGCTATCGGGGCGGTCGTCTCGACACCGGGGTAGGACTGAATGCTCTCGACGAGTACCCCAAGATCCGCTTGCCCGGCGCCCCGCTGACAATCCGTCCCGACCAACACCGGGTCGGCCATCAGGAATAGCTCATCCCACTCGGAGCGCTCGCCGCCGTCGGTTGTGGGCGCCACGATGCCCTCCGGGATCAGCCGGCCAAATGTCCAGCCGCCGAGGTCTCCGTAATCGGTGAAGATCCACGGATGGGCGATATGGAGGGTCACCTCGCCGTCGAAGACGTTGTAGGGCAGGGCAACGGGCTGGCCATCCTCGGTGGTTGGCGCGATGTTCGTTCCAAATCCGTCCCGGTCATACTCGAGTCCCAGACGACCGTCCGCCGGAAGCTGTATGGGTTCGTCGTAGGGCGTGAAGAAGAGCTGTTCGACCACCGTGTCCCCGGCGAACAACCGAACCCTGAACGCCCTGAAACCGTAGGGCCACTCGATGTCAGGCACTGGCTCGAACTCGGCCCGCTCGTAGGAGGCTCCCGATGTGGTCGCGTAGAGAAGCGGGACTTCTTCCGCGCCTAGGTATTCGTGCGCACCTTCACCGGCAATTCGGGCCGCGAGAAATCCGTTCAGGAGCTCGCTTACCTCCGCCTCGGAGGGCGGCGTCACCCGCGTCGGGTCCGCACTTTCCCGTGTCCAGACCGACCCGAAGTTGTCGGTGAGGATGTCGGTCTCCTGCTGCCCACTCACCATTTCGGCCGTGGTCGCGGGATCGTGAGTGAGAGTCAGGTTCTGGAGCCCCTCTTCTATAGGTGATCCGCCCAGTGTTTCGGGCTGGCTTCCGTCGTCGCAGGTCAACAACGGCGCTGGGAATACCAACTGATTCTCAGCTTGAAGCCGTCCGGTTCCAGTCAAGGTCGAACCGCCCGCACCGCAGACCGGGACGAAGTCCCGCACGATCACCTCTACGCTCTCGCCCTCCAAAGCCTCGATCACCATCATTGAGGAAAAATCGGTGGTCTCCCATGTGCCGACGAACGCGTTAGTGGCGTCGTCTGCAGGCGTGGTGTCGGGGTCAGTTCCACGAAGCAACAGGATGGGGGTGAATAGCACCAACACCCCGACGACTGCTGCGACGGCAACCCAGACTCCTGTCGGGCGGGGAGATCTGACGCGGTCGGCGGCGCGGGTTGGAAGCGTGTCGGGTATCCGTTCAGCAGTCTCCTGCAGACCGGTGCGGATTCTCTCCTCTAGCCGGGTCACAACAGCTCTCCTAGTTCTCCGCTCAGTTGGTGCAAAGCTCTGGAAAGGCGGCTCTTGACAGTTCCCTCAGGGATCCCCAACGCTTCGGCGACCTCCGAAGTGGAGAAGTCCAGGTGATAGCGGGCCACCACAACAGCCCTCAATTTCAAAGAGAGACGTCCCACCGCTTCGATCAGATCAGGATCAGGCAGCGGATCGTCCCAGACCCGAGAGCTCGCCTCCAGATCCGATAGCAACTCGTAGCGTCTCTTCCGGAAGACGCCACGAGCCCAATTGAGACCAACTCGATACAGCCACCCCTCGGGACGCTCATAGCCCCTCACCGTATCCCACCGGGCGACAGCCCTGGTCATCGCTTCGTCCACGGCCTCGTCGGCTAAACCAACATCTCCCAGGGCGAGAGCCAGGCTGCGGCGGATCGGTGAACGCCACCTCTGATAGAAGACATCAAAGTCGTCCTCAGCCGTCACCGAGTCCCTATTCGTGTCAACCACTCCAGCTTCCCTCGCACAATCTGGCCCATACACGCGTGAGAAGACAGTTTGGTTCCCTGAACTCAAAGAAAACCTATGGCCGGCGAGTATCGACCCGATCCCGAGCGATGACGCCGCAAACTGGAGCCAAGTCAGCCTCGGATCGATTACCGGGAGAAGGGCAAGCACCTCGCAACCTGCGAGGTGCTCTGAGGCTCGATCTTGTGGCACCCCTGTGGCGCGGCGCATGTCAGATCGTGGACCAACAAGGAACATTCGGACACGCCCACAGCGCCCTGACCAGGGCGTTTAGTGGAGCTGGGGGGATTTGAACCCCCGACTTCCTCGTTGCGAAAGATGCGGTCAAAACGCCGCTACCAGGGGTTTAGGCCGAGTTCTGGGGCTTGTGGCGCGGCTGTGGCACAAGCGACGTAAGACGTGGCGAGTCG
>JBMDXS010000270.1:0-1587 GCA_048595045.1 Acidimicrobiia bacterium | reverse complement strand
TTGGTTGTGGGTTCGAGTCCCACGGGACCCACTTCCGAAGGTCGAGCGTCGCACGTTGGCTACAGGGGCTCGCACCGACTACGCCTTCCTGTCCAGCCTCTCGATCGTCCGCCGGACGTCGCTCACTTCTCGAACCCGGATCAGGCGCAGACCGGCCTTGAGGAACACGCCGGGAGGGTCGCGGACCAACCGGGCAAGTGACAGGGCATTCCGGTCGAGGACATCGATGTGCCCGGGCCATCGCTCCTCCGGGAGGCCTGCGAGCAGCTCGGCCACGGTCCAGGCCTGATCGCGTGCTCGCTCGATACTGAAATTGACTATGGCTCGCCCGGCACTTGGATCGACCCGATCGAGAAGCCCAATCCAGGGAGAGAGCTCTCCGATCGTTTCGCGGATTCCGTCTACCTGGCGAGACAACACACGGTTGATCTCGACGAAGTCGTTTCGAAGGTCTCGAAGCTCCTCGCCAGGCG
This sequence comes from Acidimicrobiia bacterium, assembly GCA_048595045.1. Classification (GTDB taxonomy): domain Bacteria; phylum Actinomycetota; class Acidimicrobiia; order Spongiisociales; family ZC4RG35; genus JARDZU01. The sequence goes on along the minus strand of JBMDXS010000270.1, from coordinate 1,114 downwards.
AGGTCTGGGCGGCTGCGATACCGAGGTCGAGGTTGATGTGCGCGTTTATCCCCAACAGGAGGTGCTGGAGAATGAGGGGCCGCCACATTTCCGCCGACCGGAAAGCGAAGTCCCAACACCTGCTTGGCTGATTCCCACGACGGAACTGACTCAGGGCGTCCAGGTACCGGGTGGCGAACCTGGTGGCCAACCTCTCCATCCGCGGGCCGTCCTCGAACAGATGGGACTCCACACCCGCTTGGACCTGCGCCGTCACGCCGCTGTACATGGCTGCGAAGAACCCGACACGACTCCCCGAGTTCTTAGCCTCCCGCATCACGTCGGCGGTGGCTTCGACAATCCCGTCCAGACTCTGCGGATGTTCACCGAAACCGCTCACGACCATCCCTGGCCCGGGAATACACGGGCCTCCATGTCCTCAATGGTGGCACGGTCACCACGAGGATGCCGCGATCGGCAGAACGCAAGGAGCCTCGTCCAGCGGGAGAACCCACCTGCAGACGCCGGGCGGACTGGAATGCAGGCGAGGACGTGGCACGCGGCCGTAGCCGGTCCAAGAATCCCGATCCTGCCGAGCAGGACGCAATTCCAGGACACCAGCGGACACGGCAGCTCGGCCGGCTCTTGACCCTTGGTCGTGGGTTGGATTCCCACGGGCACCCCGGATCTCCCTGGGACGGTCACCGAGAACCCATGTCGCTCTTTTTAGGCGACATGGGTTCTCTCTCCGGCGAGTGGTCCGATGAGCCCGAGCCTGTTGCTCTACGAGTCGGGGCTCTCCAGCGGATAGACCTCTGACTGCGCAACGAACTCTTCGGCGAAGTCCAGGATCTGGGACCGCGACTCGGCGAACTCGAACCAATCGTTTTCCAACTGAGGGACGAGCTCCCCGGCCGCCTCTGGATGGGCGACGCCCAGCCATTCCACGAAGGCGTTGTAGAAGTCTCGTACGGGGTCTTCGGCGCTGAGGGCGCTGCTATTCTTGACCACGACCGCCCCGTCATCGACCACCCAGCGGTCACTCACGTCCGACGACACTCCGGCCAGGCGGATAAGAGCGTCGGTTTCGGCGGCCTCGCAAACGAAGAGATGACCGGTCGCATCCGGGAGCCCT
>JBMDXS010000027.1:0-13230 GCA_048595045.1 Acidimicrobiia bacterium | reverse complement strand
CACGACCCGCAGAATGGCCTCGTGACGGACGCGATCACCCCGACCTCACCCTCCCCGTCGAGGTAGCGGAACCGGTTCGCCACCTCCCCCGGGTAATTGGGCGGGATCGGCTCCAGGGGGAACACCTGGTTGATGGCAGAGATCATCTCCTCGGCCGGCACCACGTCGTCGAGCCGCCATCCGTTGGTGGTGCCGACGTCCATGTACTCGATGAACCTGACGATGTGGCCGGTGCCCTTGAAATGGCGCGCCATGTCGACGACGGCGTGCTCGTTCACCCCGCGCTTCACGACCGCATTCACCTTTATCGGGCCCAGCCCGGCCTCGGCCGCCGCCTCGATGCCCTCCAGAACGGCGGCCACGGGGAACCCGACATCGTTCATCTTCTGGAAGGTGGGGTCGTCGAGCGCGTCCAGGCTGACAGTCACCCGATCCAGCCCGGCCGCGGCCAGCGAGCGCGCCTTCCGGGTGAGGAGCGACGCGTTGGTCGTGAGGGTCAGGTCCTCAACACCATCGATGGCGTCCAGCATCCCGATCAGCTTCTCCAGGTCCTTACGGAGAAGCGGCTCCCCCCCGGTGATCCTGACCTTCCTGACGCCGCGCTCGACGAACAACCCGACCAGAAGATCGATCTCCTCGAAGCTGAGCAACTCGTCCCGGGGCAGGAAGACATGGTCCTTTCCGAACAGCTCCTTGGGCATGCAATAGGTGCATCGGAAGTTGCACCGGTCGGTGACCGATATGCGGAGATCGTGCACCGGGCGTTGGAACCGGTCGAGAAGGCTCATCTCAGCCCCAACGATATTGACCGAACGTGACAAAGGCACCGGGCAGGTCGTCGCGGGGGGCCGGTAGCGTCCCCACCATGTCCAGCGCGTGGCTGCGGGTGTCGATGGCCATCGACCCCGACGCGGTCTTGGCTCCGGTCAATCGCAGGATCTTCGGCTCCCTCGTCGAGCACATGGGCCGCGGGGTGTACGGCGGGCTCTTCGAACCGGGACATCCCTCATCTGACGAGAGCGGTTTTCGCACCGATGTCTTGGACCTCGTGAGGCAGCTCGGGATCAGCATCGTCCGCTATCCCGGCGGGAACTTCGTCTCCGGGTACCGCTGGGAAGACGGAGTGGGGCCGGTAAGTCAGAGAAAGCCGCGACGCGACCGGGCCTGGCGGAGCATCGAGCCCAACACCTTCGGGTTGGACGAGTTCGCCCGCTGGTCGGCCAAGGCCGGGACCGAGATCATGCTCGCGGTCAACCTCGGGACCCGTGGAGCACTAGAGGCGGCCGACCTGGTCGAGTACGCCAACGTCACCGGCGGAACCATGCTGTCGGATCTACGGCGCAGCCATGGCAGAGAGTGGCCCTATGCAGTGAGGACCTGGTGTCTCGGGAATGAGATGGACGGCCCCTGGCAGATCGGTCACAAGTCGGCGGACGCCTACGGGCGTCTAGCTGCCGAAGCCGCTACCGCGATGCGAGCTGTCGACCCAACCATCGAGTTGGTCGCCTGTGGCAGCTCCGCTCGGGCAATGCCGACCTTTGGCACATGGGACGAGACCGTCTTGGAGCACTGCTACGACCAAGTCGACCTGATATCGGCCCATTCCTACTACGACCCCGAGGCCTCCGATCTGTCCAGCTTCCTCGCATCCGGGGCAGCCATGGACGAACAGATTCGTCAGATCGTGACCATCGCGGACCTGGTCGGCAGGAGGAGAGGATCAGGCAAGCGAATCGGGGTCTCCTTCGACGAGTGGAACGTCTGGTACATGGGTCGCCATGAGTCGCGGAGCGGAGACTCTGGATGGAGGCATGCCCCCAGGCTGTGCGAAGACGAATACACCCTCACCGACGCCGTGGTGATCGGATCGCTCCTGATCACACTGCTCCGTCATGCCGACCGGGTCGGGGTGGCGTGCCAGGCACAACTCGTCAACACGATCGCTCCGATTCACGCCGAGCCGGACGCGCCGGCCCGGGCAAAGACCATCTACCACCCCTTCGCCCTCACCTCGCGGTTCGCGTCGGGGAACATCCTCCAAACCACCCCAACCGGGCCCACGCTCGAGACGAAAAGCCATGGAGAGGTTGCTGCCTTCGACACGGTGGTTGCCCACGATGATCTTGCCGGATCCATCACGATGTTCTCTGTGAACCGGTCGACGACCAACCCTGCCCAGGTGACCGTCGACCTTACGGCCCTCACCGGCGTCAAGATCTTCGAGCATCTGGTCCTGGAAGGAACGACACCGACGACTCGGACGGAGGATCGGGAGGGCGAGCCCCACCAGGCCCGGTGGGATCACGACAGAGATGAGTTGACCCTGCTCATCCCCCCCATGTCGTGGTCGATGCTCCGAATGGCCACAGACTGACCACCGGGCAAGTTCGGAGAAGAAATTCCCTCGAATCGGCTCCTCCCCGAAATGAAGGTGGCTAGTTTCTGAAAACGTTATCGACATCGTTACCGAGTCGACGGGTGGCAGAGCATGAAAGAGGCCAACGGTCGGATCACCATCGGCGACGTCGCCGCGAGGGCCGGGGTGTCCATCGCCACCGTGTCCCGGGTGGTGAACGGTCGGTACGGGGTCGCCCAGAGCACCTACTCGCGGGTTCAGGCCGTCATCGAGGACCTCGGGTACGAATCGAGCCTCGTGGCGCGGAGCTTGCGCAGCCGTCGCACCAATGTCATCGGGATAATCGTGGCCGACATCGAGCCGTTCAGCGCCGAGCTCCTCAAGGGGGCGGCCCGTGCCATCCGCTCCACCGGCTACGAACTGGTGGTGTACTCCGGAGGCGGCCATGTCGGGGATCAGATCGGATGGGAGCGCCGCTATCTATCCCGTGTCAACGGCACCCTCACCGACGGCACCCTCCTCGTCACCCCGACCGTCGTCGACGTCCCCCGCACCGCCCCGGTGGTCGCGGTCGATCCCCACGCCGGAGTCTCCTCGCTGGCGACCGTCGAATCGCAGAACCTGGAGGGCGCGGTCACGGCGACCGAGTACCTGATTCGGCTCGGACATCGCCGCATCGGGTTCGTTGCGGGCCGGCCCGACCTGGAATCGGCTCGTCTGCGTGAGCAGGGCTATCGGCAGGCTCTCGACAATTCAGGAATAGGGTTCGACCCGGATCTGATCAAGGTGGGTGGCTACACCCGGGAGGCCACCGAAGGACCGGCCCGTGAGCTTCTCGAGTCGACCGAGCGTCCCACCGCCATCTTCGCCGCCAATGACGTCTCGGCGCTGGCCACGATCGACGTGGCCCGGACCCTGGGCATGGCCGTACCCGACGACCTATCGGTGATCGGATTCGACAACATCCCGGAATCGGCCTTGTCCGATCCCCCGCTGACCACCATCGACCAGTCCATCCAGGAGATGGGATATGTGGCGACCAGGCTGCTCGTCGACCACATCGCCGACCCGTTCCTGGAACCGATCCGCAAGACACTTCCCACCGAGCTCGTGGTTCGGCAGTCGTGCCGGGCCCCGTCTTCTGGGTCAAGCGTCATCTGACAGACACCGAGGAGGAGGACACAGACAAGACATGTGCGATTGAAAACGTTTACGACAGAGGCACGGAAGGAGGACTATGTGAGGACACTGAGAAGACATCTGGCCCTGATCGCGGTACTGGCCCTGGTCTTGTCGGCCTGTGGTGGGGATGGGACGGCCGAGGACGTCACCACGACCGCCGAGGGGGCGACCGAGACCACGGCAGGTGAGGCCGCGTCGACGACGGCGGCAGGCGGAGCCGCCACCACGGCTGCATCGTCTGCGGAGCCGGTGACCATCACCTGGTGGCACATTCAAAACACCGACCCGATGATGACCGTGTGGCAGGACATGGCGAATGCGTTCATGGCCGAGCACCCGAACGTGACCATCGAGATCACCGTCATGGAGAACGAGGCCTTCAAGGCTGCCCTCCAGACCAACCTGCAGGCAGGGGACGTACCAGACCTCTTCCAGTCCTGGGGTGGCGGTGGTTTGCGCGAGCAGGCTGAGGCCGGATTGGTTCAGGACATCACCGATGCCTCGTCCGGGTTCATCGGCGACCTCAACGAGGGCGCCGTGGGCCTCTATCAGGTCGATGGCGTCCAGTACGGCATCCCCTTCAACCTGGGGATGGTGGGGTTCTGGTACAACCAGGACCTGTTCGCCCAGGCCGGGATCGATGGCCCTCCCGCCACCTGGGACGAGCTCCTCGAGGACGTGCAGACGCTCAAGGACGCCGGGATCACCCCGATCGCGGTAGGGGCAGGTGACAAGTGGCCGGCCCACTTCTACTACTCCTACCTGATGATCCGCGAGGGCGGCGAGGCAGCCATGGCTCAGGTCACCGAGGATCTCGACTTCAACAAGCCGGAGTTCGTCGAAGCAGGCAACCAACTGCAGCGACTCATCGACCTGGAGCCGTTCCAGCCGGGGTTCCTGGCTGCACCGTGGGATGCACCGGATGGCGAGTCGGGCACCATCGGCACGGGTCAGGCGGCGATGAGCCTGATGGGCCAGTGGGGCCCGGGGGCCTACGCCAACCAGTCCGGAATCGGGACGCCCGAGGACCCGATCGCGGAGCGGCTGCCCGGTGAGTTTGGTTGGTTCCCCTTCCCGACCGTGGAGGGCGGCGCCGGTCAGCCCACCGATGCATTCGGCGGTGGCGACGGCTTCGCCGTCGGAAAGGATGCCGAGCCTGAGGCAGTCGAGTTCTTGGAGTTCATCACCAGCGTCGACAACGCCAGGATCGTCGGTGCTACCGGGACGACGCTCCCTGTGACCAAGGGTGCCGAAGACTCGATCACCGATCCCTACCAGCAGCAGGTGCTGGCGGGGCTGGGCCAGGCGAGCTTCGTCCAGCTCTACCTGGACCAGTACTTCACACCGGAGCTTGGAGCGGCGGTGAACGACGCGGTGGCCACTCTGTTCGCAGGCGAGGCCACACCCGAAGAGCTGACCCAGGCGATCACCGACGCCGCGGCCTGAGCACCGGCCGTAACGTGAGCAAAGTCGTGGAGGGCCGCCGACCGGGCGGCCCTCCGCTGACGACCGAGCCGATGACGAGCACAGCCCGAATCGCCGACGCTTCTCATCCTGGCCGGCGTTGGCACCGCCGGCCCGGCGTCGCGCCCTGGCCGGTTGTGATTGGCTTCCTCCTGCCCGCCCTCATCCTCTACGGCGTCTTCGTCCTCTACCCCATCACTCAGAGCATCCGTTACAGCGGATACGACTGGAATGGACTCGCTCAACTCACCGATTGGGTGGGGCTGCAGAATTTCAGGGACGCATTCGCCGACCCCGATTTCGTCGAGGCGATCCAACACAACTTCATAATCATCGGGCTTTCCCTGGCACTCCAGATCCCGTTCGCCATCTCCCTGGCCGTCTTGTTGAGCCGGAAGCTCACGGGCCGAGGGCTGTTCCGCACCATGTACTTCGCCCCGTTCATCCTCTCCGAGGTGGTCACAGGCGTCGTGTGGCGGCAGATCTTCCGCCCCGCTGGCCTCTTCGACGTGATGCTCGGCTCAGTCGGTGCGGACTCGCTGAGCAGGGAATGGCTGGCCGACCCCAGCATCGCCCTCTACAGCTTGTTCTTCGTCATCTCATGGAAGTACTTCGGCTTCCACATGGTCTTGATCATGGCCGGCTTGCAGACCATCCCTGACGAGCTCGCAGAGGCAGCTTCCATCGATGGGGCGACCTGGTGGCAGGGATTCCGATACGTCACCCTCCCCCTGCTCGGCCCAACCATCCGGGTCTCGATGTTCCTCTCGATCATCGGAGCCCTGCAGCTGTTCGACCTGGTATGGGTGACCACGAAGGGTGGTCCGGTCAACGCAACGGCGACCATGGCCACCTATCTCGTGGACTGGGGGTTCAGACGGGGTCAGTTCGGCTATGCCAGCGCAGTGTCCGTCATCATCTTCGCCCTATCCCTCGTCGTCGCACTGCTCTATCAGCGCTTCGTCCTTCGACGCGACCTGGAAGGAGCGTTGACCGCCTGATGGCCACCGTCACCGCCAGCACACCGCATCGCATTCGAAGGGTCGATCCGGGCCGGGTGCTCCTCTACTCGATCGCGATCGTGGTCCTGCTGGTGATCGTGGTTCCACTCAGCTTCTCGGTGCTCGGAGGTTTCCGGAGCAACGCCCAGCTTGCAGCGGACCCGGTGGGCCTCCCCGATCCTTGGGTGTGGACCAACTACCAGACCACTCTCAGCGATCCCGCCTTCTACCAGTGGGTTCGGAACAGCGTGATCATCGCCTTGGGCACGACCATCCTCGTGCTTCCCGCGGCATCGCTGGCGGCCTTCGTCATTGCCCGCTTCCGCTTTCGGGGTCGGGAGGCGGTGTACGTGTTGTTCACGCTCGGGCTCCTATTCCCGGTGGCAGTGGCGATACTCCCCCTCTTCATCACCCTTCGCCAGACCGGTCTCCTCAACAATCCTCTTGGGATCGCATTGCCCCAGGCGGCATTCGGGCTTCCCCTCTCCATCGTGATCCTGCGGCCTTTCTTCCGGAGCATCCCACGGGACCTGGAAGATGCGGCTGCCATCGACGGCTGCGGGCCTCTCCGCTTCTATTGGTCGGTGATGCTCCCGTTGTCGCGCCCGGTCTTGAGCACGATCGCGGTGCTCACCATCGTCGGAAGTTGGAATGCCTTCCTGCTCCCACTCCTGGTCCTGACCACCCCCGAGCAATGGTCCCTGCCGCTCGGCATCAACAACATCTCCGCCCAGTACGTGACCGACACCGCGGCGATCCTGGCCTACACCACCGTGGCCATGGTCCCTGCCCTCGTCTTCTACTTCATCGCACAGCGACAGATCGTCAGCGGTCTCGTCTCGGGAGGTGTCAAGGGATGACTGCGGCCACCGCCGATGGCAGGCTGCCCGATCACCGGGATCCGACCCTACCCATCGCGGAACGGGTCGAGCGCCTGCTCGATCAGATGACCATCGAGGAGAAGATCGCCCAACTGGGCAGCGCTTGGGTGTTCCAGCTGATCGAGGACGGCCGACTCTCCGATCCGAAGGCGCATGAGCTGCTCGGTCATGGCCTCGGTCATGTGACCCGGATCTCGGGGGCCAGCAACCTGGGAGCAACCGACGCCGCTCGCCTCGCCAACGAGATCCAGCGGTTCCTCGTCGAGAAGACCCGCTTGGGCATCCCCGCCATCGTGCACGAGGAGATCTGCTCGGGCCTCATGGCGAGAGAATCGATCGTGTATCCACAGGCGATCGGCGTCGCCTCCACCTGGGAGCCCGTCCTGGTCGAGGCGATGGCAGCCGCCATCGGCCGCCAGATGCGCGCCATGGGGGCCCACCACGGCCTCTCCCCCGTTCTGGATGTGGCCCGCGACCCGAGATGGGGACGAACCGAGGAGACCTTTGGCGAGGACCCATATCTCGTCGCCCGCATGGGCACCGCCTTCGTCGAGGGTCTGCAGGGAACGGATCTGACCAAGGGTGTCGCAGCAACTGCCAAGCACTTCGTCGGATACAGCGCCTCGGAGGGCGGGCTCAACTGGGCTCCCCCCCACATGGGGGCCCGCGAGCTCAGCGAGGTGTATCTGCATCCGTTCGAAGCGGTGGTGCGGGCGGGGGTGGCGTCGGTCATGAACGCCTACTCCGAGCTCGATGGCATTCCCTGCGGAGCCGATCGCGCACTCCTGACCGGCCTGCTGCGTGAGGACTGGGGGTTCGACGGCACAGTCGTTGCTGACTACTTCTCGGTGCGACAGCTGGAGAGTTATCACCAGGTGGCGGTCGACGGCTCCGACGCGGCACGTACCGCCCTGATCGCCGGGATCGACGTCGAGCTACCCGGCACCGACTGCTACGGCGAGCCCCTGCTCGACGGGGTTCGGAGCGGTCGGATCGACGTGGCGCTGATAGACACGGCGGTGCGACGCGTCCTCACGTCCAAGTTCGAGCTCGGGCTGTTCGAAACCCCATATGTCGACGTGGACCTCGTCGCGAGTCTCATCGACACACGGGAGGAGCGCGCCCTGGCCAGGCTCATCGCGGAGAAGAGCATCGTCCTCCTCGCCAACGATGGTGTGCTGCCCATCGAGCCAGGTGACGGCACGATCGCGGTCATCGGGCCCAACGCCCATGACTGGCGCAACCTCTACGGCGATTACACCTATCCGGCCCACGTCGAGTCCCTCCTCGAGATGCGCCACGACAACATCTTCTCCGTCCCCTTCTCGGGGGAGCTGAGCCTGGAAGGGAACATGCGTCCGGTCCCGACCGTGCTCGACGCGATGAAGACTCGATTCGGCGACCGGGTCGCATACGCCCGTGGTTGCGATGTCAACGACTCATCGAGAGAGGGGTTCGAAGAGGCCGTCGCGGTCGCCCGCCACGCTTCGGTCGTCGTGATGGTGATGGGGGACAAAGCCGGTCTCACGACGGATTCCACCTCGGGCGAGGGCAGGGACCGACTCTCCCTCGACCTCCCCGGGGCCCAGGAGGACCTGGCGCGCGCATTGATCGAGACGGGTACGCCGGTGGTGTTGGTGCTGGTCGGGGGCAGGCCGATGGGCAGCGAGTGGGCTCATCAGCACAGCGCCGCGGTGGTCCAGGCATGGCTCCCTGGGGAAGAGGGCGCCGGGGCGGTCGCCGACGTCCTGGCTGGACGGGTCAACCCGGGGGGCAAGCTCCCCATCTCCCATCCCCGATCGGCCGGCCAGATCCCGGTCTACTACTCGCACAAGGTCTCCGGGGGTCGCTCCCAGTGGAAAGGGGACTACGTGGATGGGGCCGTTGCCCCTCTCTATCCGTTCGGGCACGGCCTCAGCTACACGACCTTCGAGATCGCCGATCTCGCAGTCACCCCTGGCGAGGTCTCATGGGATGGTGAGGTGACCGTCACCGCCTCGGTCACCAACACCGGGTCGATGGATGGGGACGAGGTGGTCCAGATCTACGTGCGCGACCCGGTAGCCAGCCTGACCCGACCCGTTCTCGAGCTGAAGGCGTTTGCCCGGGCCCATGTGCCGGCGGGAGCGACCAGACAGGTGGTCTTCCGGATCCCGGTCGGCCAGCTCGGGTTCTATGACTCGGACCTGGCCTATGTGGTCGAGCCCGGCACCATCCAGGTCCATGTCGGGACTTCGGCGACCGCCTTCCATGAGGCCGGGTCGTTCACGGTCATAGCGGGATCTGCTCCTGTCGAGAAGCGGTTCGACGGCACCGTCGAGGTGGCTCAGGTCGTCGCAGCCTCTGGTTGATCCCGCACCGGCTCCGGTTCGCCGGGCTCTTCACCAAAGGCCAGGATCCAGGCTCCGAGGCCCAGCGGGAGCACCACCAGCGGCACGACCCATCCGACGTAGGGCAAGAGCCAGACGACTCCGGCCAGCGCCGACCCGATGACGATCGCACCGAACATGCCCCGATCGCCGCGCAGGGTTCTCCCGATGGCGAGGACTGCGGGCACCCCCGCCACCAGCAACAACACCAGGACAACGCCCGACAAGGCGACGATCAGCGGGACGAAGATGGCGAGCAGGGGGACGAAGGCCGAGGCTGGCGCGATGGCTGCGATCAAGGCGGCCACGGCGGCGACGATGAGCGGGGAGATGATGATCAGGGCGCCGGACCACCATGAGCGCCAGGGCCGGAGCCTCGCCCGATCGCCGGCCAGAGCCGTCCGGTCGGGCCAGCCCCACCCAACGAGAAGGGCGGCCGAGGTGAGGCCGAGCACCACCAGAAACCGGGTGAGGATCCCGAGGGCTCGCACCCTGATATTGGGTGGCAGCGGCGTCTTGTGGGCGATGACTCCGGAGACATCGGCCTGGTCCAGCCCTTCCGCGTCGCGGCCAGATCGATAGCCGAAGTCGCCGCCGACCTCGAGGGGGCCGGTGACGACGAGACGACCGACACTGACATCCACGTCGCCTTCGACGGATCCCTCCAGCTCGAGCACCCTCTGGGAGCCCCCGACATCGGCCCCGATGACCCCCGTCGCCGTCAGCCGATACGCCCAGATCAGGACGTCTCCTTCCACAGACGATTCCGGCGTGAGCTCGACGGTCACCGCTCCCCCGACCAGGTCGCCGTCCACCGATCCTGACACCTCGACCCGATTCGCCGTGACCCGGACCGAGCCTTCCACCGCACCTGACACCAGCACGGTCGGCGCCACCGCGGTCACGCTCCCGGTCACCTCACCAGGGATCACGATCTCTTCGGCCGCGAATGCGATCAGGTCCCCATCCACCACGCCTTCGATGACGATTCGTGACGCAGCGGCATAGAGATCGCCTTCGACGGTGTCGGACCCGGGGATGATCACCAGCTCCGATGCTGCGGTCTCCGCGGCCGATGCGATATCTGCAGAACCGAGCACGAAGCATGCGGCGACAATGCCGACGATGGCGTATCTAGATGGGTAGTGCATCAGCTGCCAGATCGAGAAGCGACGAGGGGAAGATGCCCCAGAGGATCGTCGCGGCGACAGCCAACACCAGGACCCAACGCTCGGGCCCGATTCGCAGAGCTCCCTCGTCCTCGGACTCGTCCATGTACATGACGACAATCACCCGGATGTAGAAGGCAAGGGCCACTACCGAGGCCACCACCGCCACTACCACCAGCCACTGATAGCCCTCTGCCCATGCACCGGCAAACACCCCGAACTTGGCGACGAACCCGGAGGTGACGGGGAGACCACCCATCCCGAGGAGGAGCACCGTGAAGGCCCCGGCGAGCAGCGGGCTGCGCCGGCCGAGGCCCCGGTATTGATCGATGCTGGAGCCCGCCGCATCGGGCCCGGCGACCACGGCGACGACGGCGAAGGCGCCGATCAGCTGGATGGCATAGATGGCGAGATAGAACAGGACGGCATCCGTCGCCCCGCCCACCACACCCGTCATGATGAAGCCGGCATGGGCCACCCCCGAGTAGGCCAGCAACCGCCGGACGTCTCCCTGGACCAGAGCAAGGACCGACCCGACCAACATGGAGACCACCGAGATCCCGGCCACCACCGGGAGCCAGGCACCGGAGAGATCGAGCACACCGGTGAGCAGGATGCGTGCGATGGCGGCGAAACCGGCCACCTTGGCCACGGCAGCCATGTACCCGACGAGCCCGGCCGGTGCCCCCTGATAGACGTCCGGTGCCCAGGCGTGGAAGGGCGCCGCCGATATCTTGAAGGCGAGCCCCGCCACCACCAGCCCCAAGCCGATGTAGATGACCGCCGGGCTGGACACGACGAATCCGTCGAGGAGATCGCGAATCCCGACTATCTCGAATTGGCCGGTGCCGGCGTAGATCAGGGCGACGCCATAGATGAAGATCGCCGAGGCGAACGACCCGAGCAGGAAGTACTTGATCGCCGCCTCCTCCGACTGTCTCCTCTCCCGGGCCAGTCCGGCCAGCACATAGAGGGCGATGGAGCCGACTTCCAGCCCGAGGAACATCATCACCAGGTTGTTCGAGGCCACCATCAGGGAGAAGCCACTCGTCGCCAACAAGACCAGGGCGATCGCCTCGGCCCCGCGCCGACCCAGCCCGGCCACGAAGCGCCATCCGGCTGCCAGCCCGAGCGCGGTCGCCGCCACCAGAACGAGACGGGCGAAGACGGCGAACCCGTCCATCGTGATCAGACCCGAGAAGGCGAGTGCGTCCGCAGGCTCGGACTGTGTCCACTGGACGACGGTGAGGCCGGTGGCCACCGCGACGATGACACCGGTCACCCAGGCAAGCAGTCGCGCCGCAGGCTTCCATTGCACGTCGACCAGAAGCACCAGTGCGGCGCCGAGGGCCAGGGCCAGGTCGGGGGCGATGGCGAGCCACGAGATCTCGGGTGGGGTGATCATCCTTCGTCACCTGCCACGTAGACGTCTTCGACCCGCCCCGGTTCCGGCACGACGAAATCGGTTTGCTCGACGACATGATCGATGACCGCCTCGGTGGAAGGGGTGATCTTGTCCAGCAGCAGGCCGGGATACACCCCGATGACCACGATGAGTGCCGCCAGCGGTGCGAGGAGTGCGATCTCGCGAGCCGAGAGGTCGGACAGGGCCCGGTTTTCATCCTTGTCCGGCACACCGGTGAAGACCCGCTCGTACGCCCAGAGCAGATAGATGGCGGCCAGGACGACCCCGGAGGCGGCGATGATCGTCAAGCTGGGCAGGGCAGGGAAACTCCCCATGAGGACCAGGAACTCACCAACGAACCCGTTCAAGCCGGGCAGGCCGATCGAGGCGAAGGACATGAACAGGAAGAACCCGGCGAGGAGTGGCACCGTTTTCTGCAGACCGCCGAAGTCGGCGATCTGCTTGGTGTGCCTGCGGTCGTAGATCATCCCGACCAGTAGGAAGAGAGCGCCGGTGGTCAGGCCGTGGTTGACGTTCTGGATCACGGCGCCCTGCAGACCACCGGAGGTGAGAGCGAACGTGCCGAGCACGATGAAGCCGAGGTGGCTCACCGACGAATAGGCCACCAGTTTCTTGAGATCGGGCTGGACGATGGCCACGACCGCCCCATAGATGATCCCGATCACCGCCAGGATGGCCATGATCGGGATGGCGTCGACCGAGGCCTCGGGGAAGAGGGCGAGGTTGAAGCGGAGCAGCCCGTAGGTGCCCAGCTTCAGGAGGACTGCGGCCAGCAACACCGATCCGGCGGTGGGCGCCTCGACATGGGCGTCGGGCAGCCATGTGTGGAATGGGAAGAGCGGGACCTTGATGGCGAACGCGATGGCGAATGCGGCGAAGAAGAGCCGCTCCGCGCCGACGGTCAGCTCGAGGCCGGCGAGATCGGTGAGCGAGAAGGAAGCCGAGCCAGTCTGGGAAACATGGGTCAGGGCGAGACCGATGATCGCCGCCAGCATCAGCGCCGACCCGAACGCTGTGTAGATGAAGAACTTCACCGCGGCGTAGATCCGGCGCTCCGCCCCCCAGATCCCGATGATGAAGTACATCGGGACCAACATCGCCTCGAAGAAGACGAAGAAGAGGAACAGGTCGAGCGAGAGGAAGGCCCCTATCAGGGCGGCCTCGAGCAGGAGGATGTAGACCACGAACTCCTTGATCCGATTGGTGATCGAGGTTGAGGCGGCCAACGCAATAGGCACCAGGAGCGTGGTGAGGACCACCATGGGGAGTGATATCCCGTCGACACCGAGGTGCCAGTCGATGCCCCACGGCTCGTACCAGGTGACCCGATCGACGTACTGGAACCCGGCCGCAGGCTCGAACACCCAGAACAGGTAGCCGGC
>JBMDXS010000269.1:0-11685 GCA_048595045.1 Acidimicrobiia bacterium | reverse complement strand
TCTCGGGAGCCACCGCCCAGCTCGTCGGTGCCGCGATCGCTGCCCCGATGACCATGATCGACCGGGGAGTCCACTCCCTCAGGGACCTCGAGCGCCCCGAGCACCTATTCGAGCTGCTCCACCCCGACCTTCCCCAGGTCTCCGATCCGCTGCGAACAGCGCTGTTCGAACGGGTTCACCTGCCGGCCCGGCTCACCTCGTTCGTGGGCAGGCGGGCCGAGCTCGACGCGGTGAACGGCCTGGTCGGCTCGTCACGTCTGGTCACCTTGACCGGGGTGGGCGGCGCGGGCAAGACCCGTCTCGCCATGGAAGTCGCCGCCGATCTGGGAGATATGTTCCCCGACGGGATATGGATGGCGGGCCTGGCCGACATCTCGGACCCGGCTCTGGTGGTCAACGAGATCGCCGAGGTCTGGGGCTTGCGGCCCGGCGACGGGATGGGTCTGATCCAGGTGATCAAGGCCTTCCTCGCCGGCAGGAAGCTGCTCGTGATCCTGGACAACTGCGAGCACGTCCTCGAGGCTGCCGCCGGGCTCGCCGGTGACCTGCTCGCAGCCAGCCCCGGCCTCTCCATCCTGGCCACCTCACGGGAAACGCTCGGTGTGCCCGGCGAAACTGTGTACCGGGTGCCGTCGATGGGCCTGCCCTCCGCTGGCTCAGACCTCGCTTCCTCGGAGTCGGTGCGTCTCTTCGTCGATCGGGCCGCGCTGATCCAACCCGAATTCGATCCCACACCGGACGAACTGGAATCGATCGCTCGGATCTGTCGTCGCCTCGACGGGATCCCGCTCGGCATCGAACTGGCTGCCGCCCGCGTCCGCACCCTCACCATCGGAGATCTGGCCACACACCTCGACGAGTCGTTCCGTGTCCTCACCGCCGCTTCCAAGACCACCGTGAGGAGACAGCGGACTCTGGAGAACGCCATCGGGTGGTCGTACGACCTCCTTTCAGACGAGGAGGCCGCGCGGTTCCGACGCCTCTCGGTCTTCGCCGGAGGGTTCGACCTCGACGCGGCGCAAGTCATGGCTGAGGGGTCGGACGTGATCGATCTACTCGACCAACTAGTCGACAAGTCTCTGGTTGGGGCATCCCCCCAAGGCCGAACCTCCCGCTTCCGTCTTCTCGAGCCCATCCGGCAGTACGGCCAGACACGTCTGGTACACCGGGGTGAGGCCGAAGAGGTGCTCACCGCTCATGCTCGATACTTCGCATCCTGGGTCGCCGCCGTCGCTCCGCGTCTGCGCGGACCGGAACAGGCACTGGCCAACCGGGAGCTACTGGTGGAAGCCGACAACACCAGAGCAGCGCTGGCGACTCTTCTCGAGCGTGGCGAGGTGGACCGGTTCCTCCAGACTTGTTTCGACCTGACGTGGTTCTGGGCGCAGTCCAGCATGCATGTCGAGGGCAGGGACACGCTGGTGGCGGCATTGGGCGAGGACGAGGACCGGGCAACATCATCCTCGGCGGCAAAGGCGTGGTTCGAAGCAGCCCTGCTCGCCACATTCCTCACCGACCCGACGGCCACCGACTACGCAGACCGTGGTTTGGAACGAGCCCGCGAATCCGGGGACGACGCACTGGTCGGCTGGCTCACGCTGGCGCGTGGCATGGCCTATTCCAACCTGGTCGGTCTCGATGAGGCAGGCTCCTGGATGGAGCAAGGCCGTGTCTTGGTCGCCGAGAACAGAGAGCGTCCGATGTGGGACCCGGCCTGGGACGAGGCGCTGGTCGAGTTCATGCTCGCCTTCGGTCAGGCCGGGGACCCGGGTGAGCGCAGGGAGCATGTGGCTGTGGCGATCGACAAGGCCCTCGGCCTGGGAGACGGATACCTCGCCGCATCCGGGATGATGACCGCCACCTCCCTCATAGGGACTGGACAGGACGAATGGGTCCTGGCGAATCTGGCGAAGAGCATCGAGATCCTCGGAGACCTGGGTGCCCGTCACGGCTTGGGCCACGCCCTGTACTACCACTGGGGAGCCCGCCAGGACCTGAGCTTGGAGACATCGATAGATGACCTGGCCGACGCGTCACGAATCCTGGCCGAAGTTGGCGACCTTCCCTGCTCTACCCGGTCGGGTGCCCGATCGATCCGGAGCCTCCTCGACGCCGGCCGCATCGATGAGGCTGCGGATCAGCTGAGGACTGTCGTCGACCGTTTGCTCCTCTTCGACAGCGAGGTGCACGCCGGGCTCCCTGCCCTCGCCCTTCGTCTGGAGTTGGCGAATGAGGACCTGCCGAGCGCGGCCCGATTCCTCGGCCACGTCGAGCAGAGACCGGTCGGCATCTCGAGGGAATCGGTGAGCGAGGCCCGGGCCAGAATCGAATCAGCGCTCCCCGAAGACGAGCAGAAGCGTCTTTTCGCCGATGGTGCTGCCGCCGGTTACCGACGTGTCCTGGAGTGGATTCGGGACATGTGAGCCCCGAGACCATCGTCGATGCGGGGCGTCACGTTTCCGTGACGCCCCGCATCAGACTGCGATGGGTCAGGAGCCGGTCTCGTCGAACAGGGGCTGGTAACGGGCGGCCACCTCCTCGGGGGTCTCGTCGGTGCCGGTGA
Organism: Acidimicrobiia bacterium; assembly: GCA_048595045.1. GTDB lineage: Bacteria > Actinomycetota > Acidimicrobiia > Spongiisociales > ZC4RG35 > JARDZU01. The sequence continues at coordinate 9,122 of JBMDXS010000269.1, read as the reverse complement.
CGGTCAGCTCTTCGACCATGTTGACCAGGACCTCCCCTACGGCATTGGTGTTGGTAGCCGGAGGGATCTGATCCTCGAGACTGGTGAAGATGCCCAAGAGCTCCTCGGTGAAGAAAGGCTGCTCTTCGGCCATCTGCTCGCCCTCGAGCACCGGGATCGACTGCACCACCCCCGATTCCAGATCGAAGTATCGCTCCGCGGCGATCTCAGGTTCGGACAGATAGCGAAGCACCAGGCTCGCCTCATAGGGATTGGCGGCATCGGCGGCCATCGACCACCCCCGGGGCACACCAATGTGAGTCCCGCCACTGTCGACGTGAATCGGATAAGGGGCTGTGAGCCAGTCTTCGCCGTAGGCGAAGTCATCGAGCATGAACCCGCCCCCGCCATTGAGACCCTCCTCGATGAAGGGGAGCTCACCGGCGACGAACGCGCCCTTTCCCTCGTCTGCCTGGTTGATCATGAACTCGGGGTCGGTGATTCCCTCTTCGTACATGGTCTGGAGCCAGTCGATCATCTCGATCCCCTGCTCCGTGTCGACCTGGGGTCTGTTCTCCTCGAAGGGAACGCCGAACGAGTAGAGCCAGCGGAACATCCGGTCGTGACTTGCCCCACCGGTGGCGAAGTAGGCAGGAAGGTCGGGATTGGCAGCCTGAACGGCACGTGCCGCGTCGAGCATGTCCCAGTAGGTGTCGTAAGGAGGCGGCGTCGCCCCTGCCTCCTCCAGCATCGCGACGTTGTAGAACAGGGCATCGACCAGGCTCTTGTTGGGGAAGTGGTAGATCTCCCCGTCATAGGTCCCGTCCTCCCACACCGACGCCGGCACAGTGGCGTACAGCTCGGGGTCCTCCTCCTCCCAGGTGGCGATCTGCTCGGTCATCGGGGCCAACAGCCCCGCCTCCATGAACGCCGGGGTCAGATGCGAGTCGATCTCGACCAGATCGGGCAGTTGCTCGCCGGCGTCGGCCATCCGCAGCATGTCGGTCAGCACCGCGTCGCCACGAATGTCGAAGGCGACGGTGACGCCCTCCGCCTCCAGGGCGCCGAACTCATCGGCGGGCACCGTCTCACCGTTGAACCAGGCCACGATCTCGGCTCCGTCCCCTTCACCCCCGGCTGCAGCCGAGGTCGTGGTATCTCCCGCCTCGCCCCCGTCACAGGCCGCCACCACCAAGAGAGCCGCCGCCACGAAGGCGATCATCCGTTTGCGTCTCGCTTCCACATTGTCCTCCTTGTCTGTCGGTTCCGTTCTCACTCATGCGGCCCCGCTCGGCCGCAACGGGTTCATGTCATTTCAGGGCTCCGCTGGTGAGACCACTGACCACGTACCTCTCCAGACGGAGGTACACGAAGATGAAGGGGATGATGGTCATGATGGCGAAGGCGGCCTGACCCGGGTTGTCCTGGAATCCGGTGGTCTGGGTCATCAGGAACAGCTCGTAGGGAAGAGTCCGGCTCCCCGGGCTGGAGGTGAGCCCGAGGACCAGGTTGAACTCGTTCCAGGCTTCCCTGAAGGCGAGAACCCCGATCGTGATGATTGCGGGGAAGGCCAAAGGCATGACGATGTAGCGGATACGGCTGTAGAGACTCGCCCCGTCGACGTTCGCAGCCTCCTCCAGTTCACGGGGCACCTGCTGGAAGAAGCCGACGAAGAGCCATACCGCCAGGGGCAGGACCGTGCCGGTGAACGCCACGATCAGGGTGAGGAGATGATCGATCGCACCCAGGGTCACCGCGATCCGGTACAGGGGGACCATGAGCCCGAGACCGGGGATGAGCCGGGGCAAGAGGGTGAAGAGCAGCAAGAGATGACGCCCCCGGAAGCGGAACCGGGCGAACGCATAGGCGGCCGGGACGGCAAGGATCACCGTGAGGAGTGCGGTACCGAGACCCACGACCATGCTGTTCACGAATGCGCTCTGGAACCCTTCCCGCTCCAGGACGGATCGATAGCCGTCGAGGGTCGGGTTGGCGGGGATGAGGCCGGGGTCGGCGGAGACGTCCGCCTTCGTCTTGAACGAGATGGAAAGGGTCATCAGCATCGGGTAGATGGTCCAAATGGCCAGCGCCAGGAGGGGTATCCCGATGAATATCCGGCGGAGCCAGCGCTTGACCCTGGCCTCGGGTGGGGATACGGGACGTCGTTCGCCGACGGTGGTGGCGGTCATGCCTCCTCCAGGTCGAACCGCCGGGAGAGCAGCCAATATCCGAGGGTCAGGAGGGCGTTGAAGAGGAGGATGACGATGACGATCGCCATGGCCTTGTTGGTCTCGAGATCGACGAAGGCCGCCTCGTAGAGGGCCACGGGGAGGGTACGGGTGGCGTCGACGGGGCCGCCGCCGGTCAGGGCCAGGATCACCCCCAGCGAGGTGAGCGCCTGGTAGCTGAGCAGGATGGTTGCCAGCACCAATTGGGGGATGATGAGAGGGATCGACACCTTCAGTGCCCGCTTCCACCCGGTCGCACCGTCCACGTCGGCGGCGTCGAGTAACTCGGCGTCCACCGTCATGAGACCGCCAAGCAGCAGCAAGATCACCAGAGGGAGGTCTGACCAGACCTGGGCCAGCATCGAGGCCAACATGGCCAGCGTCGGGTCGGAGAACCAGGCGACGTCCTCGATTCCGAGAAAGCCCAGCACCCGGTTCACCTCCCCGAAGTCCCGGTTCAGGATGAGACGGAAGATGACCGCGGTGGCGATGCCCGATATGAGATAGGGCACGATGGTGATCCCGCGAAGGAAACGGAGCTTGCCCGTGGCCCGGCTCAGGGCAAAGGCGAAGACGAGACCGAGGGGGACCCCGATGACCAGCACACCGGTGACGAAGATGAGAGTCCTGCCCACCGACCACATGAAGTCGGGATCCTGAAGGAGCGCCGTGTACTGATCGAGGCCCACGAACTCCTGCGGCCCGCCGATGAACTCCGCATCGAAGAGACTCACCCATAACGCGTAGACGACCGGGAAGACGAGGAGCGCTGTGACCATGACGATCGACGGACCGGAGAGGACATATGGGGTGGCCCCGGCATGACCCACCAGACTCGACCGGTCGGCTCGGACCAGGGTGCGCAGACGTCGTCGTTTCGGGATCTCGGGCTCGGGCGGACCGGCGACATCCCGCAGCGGGGTCGTGTCGATCCCGCTCACGGACCTGCCCGAGGTGACTTGACGTCGATCCTGCAATATATATCACAAACGGTTGCAGTAGTGGGCCCGAACCGCTTGTGCGCATCCATTGGTTCGACCGGGTCGAACACGCGGACGAAGTTTCAGATCCGCTTGCCCATGACCACGTCGTCGTCATCTCCTACGTGCACGAACCCGAGGTGCTCGTAGAAAGCGATCGCCCTTTTGTTGCGTGGGTCGGCCCCGAGATGAGCCCCGGGCACTCCCCTCGACCTGAGCTCGTCGAAGAGCCGGTCGATCAGCATCCGCCCCACACCCCGACCCTGGATGTGAGGAAGCAGGTCGATGTGGAGATGCGCCGGGTATTCGGCCACCACGTCGTCGGCGGCAAGCTCGGGACGGTGGATGAGGGCGATCATCTCGTGGTCGGCCGTGGATGGGTCGTCGACAGGATTGGGGTAACGCTCCCGAAGCGTTGGCCACCACCTCTGCTCCGCCTCGGCTTCGAAGCGGCGGGTGTCGACCGCGGCCAGTATGTATCCGGCCGGCTCCCCGTCTCCGTCTACCACCGTGAAGCCGATTCCCTCTTCCAGGGTCACGTACGGGCCCACGTAGACCTCGCCGAGAAGTCGGGGGTCCTGGAACAGCCCGGTGGCGTCCTCACCGGCATCACCGGTGCGCAGACCCACCTCGTACAGCGCCTCCAGGTCGGCCGGCTCGACAGGGCGGATGAGCATTACGGGACGGGGAGTGTACGAACCGGATACCCGATGGGACTGTCACACTCGACGGCAATTGCCACCCTCCTGGTCCACCAGGCTCTTTCCTATATTCATCTGCGATGCAGACTTTCCTCTTCACAGACATCGAGGGGAGCACCCGCCTGTGGGAGGCGCACGGTGACGACATGGCTGCGGCCCTGGCCCGACACGATGACGTCCTCGCCACGGCCGTGGCACAGGCCGGGGGCTCGGTCCTGAAGACGACTGGCGACGGGCTGATTGCGGTATTCGACACCGTGGCTGATGGCCTCACCGCGGCCATCGACGGCCAGCAGGCGCTCGACCGTGAGCGCTGGGGCGCAACCGGGCCCCTCCGCGTCCGAATGGGGATCCACCGCGGTCACACCGAAGCCCGACACGGCGACTTCTTCGGGCCCGCGATGAATCGTGCCGCCCGAATCATGGCCGCGGGCCACGGCGGCCAGGTGCTCATCTCGGGGGCCGCCGCCCTCGACGCTCGACTTCCAGCCGACATCGCCCTCCGCGATCTCGGGATGCACCGGCTCAAGGACCTGACCGAGCCGGAGCATCTCTATCAGGTCGTCCACGAACTGCTCGGCTCCGAGTTCCCCGCCCTGAACACACTGGACGGCCGGCCGAACAACCTCCCCCAACAGGCGACCGAGTTCTTGGGGCGTGAGGACGAGTTGGCCGCCATCCGCCTGATGCTGGACTCTCCCGCCACCAAGCTCCTCACCATCACCGGGCCCGGTGGGGCAGGCAAGACACGTCTCGGGCTCCAGGTCGCCGCCGACGAGCTCGACCGCTTTCCCGACGGCGTGTTCTTCGTCGACCTCTCCGCGGAACGCGACCCGAGTGCCGTGTTCGATGCCATCGCCGGGGCGCTCACCATCCCGTTGTCGGGCACCACCGACGCGCTTCATGTCCTGGAGGCGAGACTGCGCGACTCCCGGATGCTCCTGGTCCTCGACAACTTCGAGCAGGTCACCGCCGCCGCAGTGGGTCTGTCCCAACTGCTCCAGCGCGCCCCGGGGCTCAAAGTGCTGGTGACCAGCAGGGAGACCCTCAGGATCAGAGCGGAACAGGTCTTCCCGGTGCCGCCCCTGTCGCTACCTCATCCCCGGGGCACGCCGACGGAGATCGCCGAGTCGGAGTCGGTTCGTCTGTTCACCGACCGGGCCCGGGCAGTGCGCCCTGACTTCGCCGTGAACGCCGAGAATGCAGCAACGATCGCCGAAATCTGTCTCCGGCTCGACGGGCTCCCTCTCGCCATCGAACTGGCAGCAGCCCGGCTCAACGTGTTCACCCCGCTGGACCTTCTGGAACGGCTCCGGGAGAGGCTGGACGTCCTCGGCGGCGGGGGAAGGGACCTGCCTGACCGACAGCGCACCCTCTGGGGTGCGATCGGGTGGAGCTACGAGCTCCTCGACTCGACCGAGCGTGACGTGCTCGAGCTGCTCTCGGTGTTCGCGAGCACCGACCTCCGCTCCCTGGAAGCAGTGGCCGCCGAAGCCAGCGGGTCCGTCAGCGCTGTCGACGTGCTCGGCTCCCTGGTCGACAAGAGCCTGGTGCGCACCCTCGACACCGGTCCGACGCAGCGCTTCTCGATGCTGCTGATGATCAAGGAGTTCGCCGCCTCGAGATTGGCCGAGTCGCCGGATCGAGAGGAGAAGGTGCGCAGGGCTCACGCCACCTACTACTGCGGGGTGGTCGACCGCATCGGCGATCGGCTTCACAGCGCCGAGCGGGCCGATGCTTTGAGAGAGCTGGGGGGAGAACTGGGCAACCTCAGGACGGCTTGGGACTTCTGGATCGACCGAGATGATGCGACACAGATGCTGAGGATGATCGAGGGAATGTGGGCACTCCACGAGTCGAAGGGCTGGTATCGAGGGGCCATCGAACTGGCGGACGATGCCGTCGCGGTCCTGGACCGCGCCGAGCCCACGCCCGAGCTGACGGCCGAGCGACTAGCGGTCCAGATGAGCCTGGCCCGGGCGACGATGGCGCTGCGTGGCTACGGGGTCGAGGCAGAAGAGGCCTACAAGAAGGCGCTCGAGCTCTCGGAGGCGACTGGAGCCCGACAATTCTCTGTGCTCCGGGCCATGGCCACCTACTACATGGGCACGGGGCGCTTCGACATCGGGGCCGAACATGGGCGACAGCTGCTCGAGCTCGGCCAGGAAGCCGAGGACGAGTCGATGCTCGTCGAGGGGCACTATGTCTACGGGGTGGGCAGAGCCTTCACCGGGGACCTCGAAGAGGGTCTTCATCATCTGGAGCGGGCCATCGAGCTTCACGATCCCAGCCGGCATGACCACGGTCGTTTTCGTTTGGGACCGAACACCGGGGTGGTGGCCAGAACCGCGGTGGGCATGCTCCTGTGGCAGTGCGGGGTCCCAGAGCAGGCAGTCGAGCGTCTACAGGAGGCGCTGGACGTGGCCGTAGAGATAGACCATCCGTACAGCATCGCATATGCGCTTCATCACAACTCGCTCCTTGCCATCTATCGCGCTCGGTTCGAGGAGGCGGTGCTGCGAGCCCGCGAGCTGGCAGAGCTCTCCACAGATAACGACTTCCCGGTTTGGGCGACCCTGGCCACCGTTCTCGACGGCGTGGCCACCTGCTATCTGGGCGACGCCATCACCGGCCTGACCATGACCGAGAAAGGGATCGAGCTGTATCACGGACTGACCGCCCCACCCGTCTTCTGGCCCCAGCTGCTCACCCTGAGGGCGATGGCTCACGGGGTCGCCGGCCACCCCGAACGCGGCCTGGAGCTGATCGACGAGGCGTTGGCCATCATCGCCGGCGATGTGGTGACCGGCGCCGAACTGCAGATCGTCAAGGGCGATCTGCTCAGGTCTCTCCCTGACCCGGATGACGAGGCCGTGGAGACGTCGTATCTGGCCGCGGCAACCGGGGCGATGCAGGGCTCGCTGAACCTGATTCGACTTCAGGCGCTCAATCGACTGGTCGGCCTGCGCCGGGAGCTGGGGAAGAAACCGGATGGCTCGGAGGAGCTGGGCAATCTCTATGCCGGCTTCACCGAGGGTTTCGACGAGGGAGAGCTGGTGACAGCCCGGGAACTGCTGGCCGGGTGAGTTCTGACCTTCGCCTCTACCCGACCGGTCGGATCCTGGTGATGATCGGGAGGTCAGGAAGACGGAGATTGGAGGCTGCTGATGACCGCTCCTGAGGCCAGCCTGGTCGAGCTACCCGACGACCGGCCGCCGGATTGGGCCAACTCGTTGATGAGATGGGCTTTGAACACCCCGGGAATCCAGGCCATGGTGGGTCAGGGTGTCGCTCTGCTCATGTTCAACGGTCGGCGGACCGGGAACCGCTACACCATCCCGGTCAGCTATCACCGCGAGGACGACGTCGTCACCGTGGTCACCAAGCGGCAACGCAATTGGTGGCGCAATTTCGAGACGCCGGCCGACGTCGAGGTGAGGATCGCGGGACGGATGTACACCGGCAAAGCCGAGGCCATGACCGATTCGAGCGGCCTGCTCGAATTCATGACCCACTACCTGGAGAAGCGACCGATCGATGCCAAGGCCTACGGGCTGAAGAAGGACGAGATCACCAGGGAGAAGATCACTCGAATCCTGCCCCACATCGTGGTGATCCGGATCGAGATCACGCCTTTGTCGTAGCACCGGGGTAAACCCCCATGGGCGTCTCCCGCCCTGCCGTTAACGTCGACGCCTTCATGGTCACCAACAGGATCCGACAGATCACGGCCGCCAATGAGACGCTGCTCTCCTTCCTCCCGACGTGGGAGGAGCACCGGCACGAACCGGATATCGCCAACTTCGCCTTTGGAAACCCCCAGGAGATGGTGGTTCACGGCTTCGCCTCGGCTTTGGCCCGGGCCACCGAACCACTGGACAAGGACCACTACGCCTACAAGTTCTCCGAAGTCGAGTCCCGGGCAACGGTGGCCGGCCATCTCAGCGCATGGCGAGACCAGGAGTTCGATCCCGAGGACATTGCCATGACGCCGGGTGCTTTCGGCGCAATCGCGGTCGCCCTGACCGCACTGGTGGATTTCGGTGACGAGGTCGTGTATTCGGACCCTTCTTGGTTCTTCTACCGATCGATGATCCTTTCGGCCGGAGCGACACCGGTCGGTGTCCAGGTGCAGCCCGACGACTACGACCTCGATCTGGATCGTCTGGCCGGGGCGATCACCGACAAGACACGCCTGGTGATCGTCAACACCCCACACAACCCGACGGGTCGCATCTACCCACCATCGACCCTCGAGGGTCTCGCCACGGTCCTCACCGACGCGTCGGATCGATACGGCGCCCCGATCTACCTCCTCTCAGACGAGCCCTACTCCAAGCTGGTCTTCAGCGATGCATCCTTCACCAGCCCCGCCCGCTGGTACCCGCACACGCTCATCTCATACAGCTACGGCAAGATCCTGCTCACCCCGGGTCAGCGGATCGGATGGCTCGCCTGGACGCCGGCGATGGCCGATAGGGAGTCGTTGCGCTCGGCGGTCTTCATGGCCCAGATCGCCGGGGGCTGGCAGTTTCCCAGCGCCATCATGCAGCGCACGCTGGCAGAGCTGGACCGCCTTTCGATAGACCTCCTCGAGCTGGAGCGAAAGCGGGACTGGTTCGTCACCGAGTTGGGGGGCGCCGGCTACGACCTCCGGCCGCCCGAGGGAACCTTCTACCTGTGGGTGAACGCCCCCGACCCTGACGACGTCGCCTTCATGGAGCGGTTGGCCAAAGAAGGTGTGCTGGTGCTTCCCGGCACCACCTGCGGATCGCCGGCGCATTTCCGGATCTCGCTCACCGGGACGGCCGAGATGATCGAGAGGAGCCTGCCCGTATTCAGGGCGGCGATCTGAAGAGCCGATCCGGTCCGATCACATCCCTGCCAGTTGATCGAAGGTGCACTCCTCGGGACGTTTGTCCTCACGGAACCCCTGGAAGGAAGGGGCACGGAGACGGCCGGCCGAGGTAACTCCTCGATGCTCGACTTTCGCCACCAGCGCGGGTGTGACCCAATGGGCCCGACGTAGCTCCGCCCGCTCCGTGAAGAGAGGCTCGGTCCCATCGAGCGCAGCCAGCCGCTCCATCGCCTCTTCGAGCAAACCCCGGCCGAAGCCGGTTCCGACATTGCCTACATAGCGCAGCTCACCGTCGTCGTAGGCCGCCATGACCAGCGAGCCGATGGTCCCGGCCCGGGCTCGCTCACCCTCGGTCCATCCCACGATCACCACGTCG
>JBMDXS010000268.1:0-1603 GCA_048595045.1 Acidimicrobiia bacterium | reverse complement strand
CCCACCAAGGTGGATGATTCGCCGGTCCTCAGCCTCGATCTGAGCAGGTTCTCAACGGTCATCTGGGCGACCGGTTTCCGTCCTGACTACTCCTGGCTCCATGCCCGGGTTCTGGACCGAAAGGGAAGGCTGAGACACGACGCCGGGATGGTCACCGGAGCCCCGGGGCTATCTCGGGTCGGGCTGAACATGTTGCGGCGTCGCAAGTCGAGCTTCATCCACGGCGCCGAGGACGACGCCAGGGACATCACCGATCATCTCGCCGGCTACCTGGGGGCGGGCGTCCGAGTCTGATCGCCAACGCGCCGCTCTTCGGGTGTTTCTCGATCAGGCGGGTCTGGTCGCCACCAATAACCTCGAATATCAGTTGGCCGGCGACATGACCATGGGCGCCCTGACCGGGATGCTGATGGGGGCGGGGATCGTCTTGCTGCTTGTCACCCGTAACCGGTTAGGCGCCGAGTAGCGGGGGAGCCAAGAGTCTCAGCCGAAGGAACCGGACACCGGGAGCATCACCGGGTCACCGAGCGGAAACGAGTTGTCGGCGATGCCCTCGGTGTTCGTGTGCCGGAAGAAGAAGGTGGCATTGCCCGGCCTGAACAGTGCCGGGGTGGAGAAGCCGACTCCGGTCCAGTCTCCGGCGACCAGCCGGTCACCGGGGTCGCCGAACAGGTACTCGCTGTCGGCGATGCCCTGGGTGTGAGTGTTCCGGAAGTAGACCAGGCCGGTGGTCTCACGATGCAGGCCAACGGTGTCGATCCCGTTGCCATCGAAATCGCCGGCAAACGGCTTGTCGCCGGGGTTCCCGAAGAAATACGACGTGTCGGCGGCGCCGACCCCTTGATCGCCCGACACGAGCTCGTTGATGACGTAGACGCGGCCCTCCGACGGGCGATAGATCGAGACGGTGTCGCACCCATCACCGTCGAAGTCGCCCGCCAGCGGCAGGTCGCCCGGGTTGCCGAAGAAATAGCGAACGTCGGCCACACCTTGGGTGTTCGAGTTGCGCAGGTAGACGAAGCCATCCGATCGCCGGTAGAGGCCGGGGGTGTCGATCCCGTCACAGTCCCAATCACCCATGAACGGGCTGTCTCCAGGATTGCCGTAGAAGAACGAGCTCATGACGCCGCCCCGACGCAGATGCCAGACCCCACTGGTGGGGTCGACGAGCCCGATGTCCTCGCGGGCCGGGCCGAACATGAAGTCCTGGCCGGTGGCGAATTTGAGGAGCACGGCATCGCCCGCCGGGAGGACGATGTTGGCCCGACGCAGATTGCCGCCGATGTTCTGCAGCGGCAGGTCCCCACGCACTCCGTCTTCGGAGCGAAGGACACGGATGTGCTCTCGGGGCAGCCAGGCCGGCGCCGCCGAGAAGTCGAAGTTGAGATGAATTGTTCCTACCGACGACGAGCCGGGTATGGCCGGATCGCCCAACCGATGGGAATGCGTGTGCCGGGCATTCTGCACCATCACATAACGCTCGCCTCTCTCATCTATGAAGAAGCCGAGCAGGATCTCCATAGGCTGCTGGCCAGGGGCCGGCCCGACCGAGAACAAGAATGGGAAGCCTCCCGCTCCTGGGCTGTAGGTCCGGACATCGATG
>JBMDXS010000267.1:0-5395 GCA_048595045.1 Acidimicrobiia bacterium | reverse complement strand
GGGTCCCCATCGCCGCTCCCCCGCTGCGGGCGCTGGCCGGTCTCGAAGGCGTGCACACCGACGCCGACCTGATCCGGGCCGTCGCCGCGGCCCTCTCCGCCGATCCACCGGACCGAGCCCGAGCCCTGAAGGAGCACTCCTGGGAGGACCGAGTGGTCAAGATCACCGGCCGGGACGCAGTGTTGGTCGAATACACCCCGGTGTCCGTGGTGGTGAGACCGGCGGTCCACTGGGCCAAGGCTGAGCGGCTGGTGGATGGGAATACGATCATGGACCCCATGGGATCGAGTAATTGACCGACGCCTGGTCGAGCAACGACTGGCCGCAACACTGGGTGGAGGTCGACCCGGACGAGTGGCGTCTCCGAATGTCGGTGGTCATCCCAGCGTTCGAGCGACTCGAGCAGCTAGAAGTCCTGCTCGAGTCGCTGACCCAACAGACCTACCCCTCAGAACTCACCGAGATCCTCGTTGTCGACGATGGGAGTGAGCCACCGCTTGCACCGAATCTTCCCGATGGGCTTGACGTCAAGATCCTTCGCCAGAAGCGAGATGGATTTGGGCTGGCGCGGGCCCGCAACCTCGGAGCCTTCAGCTCCACCGGCGATGTCGTGGTGTTCCTCGATTCCGACATGATCCCCGAAACGATTTGGCTTGAGGCCCACGCTCGACCTCATCATCACCACCGACCTCTGGCCGGTGTCGGGCCCCGCACCCATGTCTCCCGTCTCCAGGTCGGATTGGATGAGATCAGATCAGGGACCCCGATCCAGGATCTGCTGGCCGACTCCGACCCGCAACGGCCCCAGTGGATCCTTGACCGATGGAAAACGACCGACAATGGGCGGATCGGGGACGACATCTGGTGGGGCATGAGCGGGGGCAATTTCTCGGTGACTCGTAGCCTCTTCGTTGACCTCGATGGATACGACGAGGCGGGTTTCAAAGAATGGGGCGGCGAGGACAACGATCTCGGATATCGGATCTACATGTCGGGAGCCTTCGTCGTCCCAGTCCACGAGGCGATGGCCTGGCACCTGGGACCGGCCACCAACGACTCGCCCGATATCGATGAACGAAGGTGTCGAGTCAAAATCCGCCTCGCCTCCAGGGTCGCCTCCGACGCGCTGCCCCGGATCAGGGGTGTGACTTTCCGTGTCCCTGATATCGCAGTCGAGGTCGACCGTAGCCCCTCCTTCGAACGGACCGTCACCCTTATCAGTCAAATCTTGTCAGACACCGTCGATGTTCCGATCAAGGTGAGCCTCACCGTCCCAGACCGGGCGGAAGAGGGGTTGCTCGCGGACCTCTTTGCATCCGAGCCACGGGTTTTGCTCGGTGGACCCGATGCCACGATGAGCTTCGCTCCGATCACTGTGCAGTGGAGGAGCGACTCCTGGCCAGATGGATTGGCGAAATGGCTCCGTGCCAACGTCGGAGAAGGCCGATCCGGGGTAGTACGAATCATCGGAGATCTGGGCACCTCCACCGTCTGGTCCACCAGGATTCAGCACCAGGTCGAGTCCCGGCTACTCGACGAGGCCGTCAGCTACAACCGATTCGGGGGACGAACCCTGGATTGGAACCACCTGCTGGAAGAGATCATGCTCCTGACCTCCACCGAGATCGACATCTGGAAACGACGCACAGCGGCAGCAGAAGCCAGACTGTCGGACATGTCCAAACGGAAGGCGATGAAACTGGCTAACACGCTAGGCAGTCTGGTCCGTGTCAGGTCGTGGGCCGAAGCCCGGCAACTGATCAGCACCTCCATCTACCCCGGACCTGACAAGGGCGATTCACTCGAAGAAAGCCACCGGACCTGAGCCCCGAGGGCGCGAGATCGCCCATCCGTGCACGCACTCGGACCCGCCCTTCGGGCTTTGCTCTCAGGAGACGCGCCAGCCGCAACCCGTTGACGGTCAACTCGGCCCTTCGCCCGCAGCGGTGGGAGCAGGCTCGACCATGGGCGCGCAACCGGCCTCGATCAGTCGAGGTCCGCGCCATTGCCGGAACGACGCATCGAGGAAGTAGTCGGTATCGATTGACCAGGTGTGTTCGCCGTGACGGTTGAGGAGATAGCCGTGGCCGTGGGTCCGAAACGGTACGCCACCATGATCCACGAGACGGGCGAGCAGTCCCTGATCGACAAAACGCGGCATCGGAGGAAATCCGCCCACGGCTTGGAACGTGTCACGGCCCGCCGCGAGGGTGCCACCGGCAACGGTCCGAGAGACGGTGTCGGCCCCCTCTGGAAATCGTCGGATGGTGACGTCGAGCTCGGCGACATAAACGAATTCCGCCGCTTTCCCGACGAGGTCGGCACCTGAGTACTCCAGGGCCAAGACCAGGTCCCAGATGTGGTCCCGCCCATACCAGTCGTCGTCATCCCACTTCGTGACGATGACGCCATTGGACCGTGATATGCCGACATTGAGAGCCTGGCCAAAAGCCATGTCACCGCTCACACGAATCACTTCTAGGTCGACCGATTCCACCTCTGCGAGTCTCGAATCCACCGACTCGGGGAAGTCGTCACCGTGAAGCACGACGATCACCTCCATCGTGGGGTAGCTCTGACCCTCCAGCTGACCGAGGGCGTGATTCAGGAAATCGGGGCGTCTCGTGGCCATCACAACGCTCACCGTGGGTGGTGGCCCGACCCGACTCGACCAGAGCCCACTCTTACGCAGGGGATCGCTCACCCAGACCTCGCGCATGGCTGTCCGTCGGAGTTCGACGCTGTACCTTTCGCGTGAGTCCTCCGACCGAAGTGCTTCCAGTGACGCATCGGTCATCAGTCCAGCCGTTTTCTCACCGATGACTCGCTGCAATCCGCGATCGATGTCTGTAGCCACGATGGGCACCCCGGCGCAGGCCAGCCAGGAGAGCACATTGGCTCGTGGTGCGGCACCAGAATGGAGCCAGCGCGCATCGATGACCGCCCGGAATGGCCGAAGGCTGCGAATCAGCTCTGATGGATCTCCTCTGGGATCTCCGATTGGCGCGGTGATCAGCGCGCTCGCATCGAATAGTCGCACCGGATTCCGCCCGTCGATCCTTTGACCGACTGAGAGCGAACTGAGGTTGGGTGAGGTCGCAACCGCCGCGAGGGAGGTGCTCGACTCGCGGGAGAACCCAATGGGATTGACGACGCGTAGATTCACTACCGGGACGACACCGCCGAGCGGATGCGCAGCCGCGTCCTCCCCATTCCCGTCCCGCGTGCCTGAGTCTTCTCCCGATGAACCCCAGTCGCCGATGTGGGTCTCCACATCGACCGCAGGCCGTAGTTCACTCGCTCCGTCGAACGAGCGAAGCGCCGAGGACTCGGCGCGAACGAGAGGAAGCATGACGGAGATTGCGTTCATGTCGACATCCCCCCGGGCACCCTCGAAGAACCAGGCCTCTCGTTTGCGTTGCCTCACCGGCTTCCAACCAAAGCTCTTTGCCAGCAGGGACACCGCTCGCTCGGTGTCTTTTCCAGGGGGAGGCGATCCAAACCGTCGCAGGAACCCCACTCGTAGCGTCGATGTATGGCGAGCCCCGATTGCCCAAAGCACGTCCGCCAGCCGTTCCCCGTCGTCGATGACAACCCACGCACCCTTGAGGTCGGTGGCCTCGAGCCAACGACTTCGCCAACCTCTTGTGCCCACCTCGATCACTTCTGCCCAAGGCGCGATCTGTCCCACATGGTTAGCGGCGCGGTGCGTTTCAGCGAGGACCGACAGGGGGCTTCTCATTGAGCGGGGGGGCGGCGAGTGTACCCTTGGTCGTGATGGCCGTTCCCGAGAGAGCTGCCGCGCGGAGGGCAACCAGGCTGCCCGTCACTGGGAACGCGTGGGACTCGATACCAATCCCGGAGATCGGAGCTTGGGAGCCGACCGCGACGGTCTCGGTCGTCATCCCGTACTACCAGGCGCGTGATCAGCTCGAAATCACATTGGCGGCCCTGCAGCACCAGAGCTACCCGCCGCATCTCCTTGAGGTCGTCGTCGCCGACGATGGCTCGGACCCACCACTCGAGCTTCCGAATCGGTCGGATGGCCCGACGGTACGAGTCGTTCATCAGGAGCGTGATGGGTTTGGCCTTGCTCGCGCCCGCAATTTGGGTGCCAAGAGCGCCGACGGCGAGATCCTCGTGTTCCTCGACTGTGACATGGTCCCAGAGCGCCGCCACATCGAGGCCCATGCCCGCTGGCACCACGAGATCGAGTACGCCCTCGTCTTCGGCTTCCGCCGACACGTCGATTTCGAAGGCATCGAACCCTCAACGGTGGCGGAGGCGGTGCAGTCTGATCATCTTGCCGATTTGTTCGCCGGGCGGCCTGTGCAGGCTGTCAAGTGGGTGACACAACAGCTTGAGCGATCTGACTGGCTGAAGGCCGACGTCGCCGACCCGTGGCGGGTCACAAGCGGTGGCAATCTCAGCATTCGGCGAGACTTTTTCTGGGACGCGGGTGGTTACGACGAGTCCTTTCGACAATGGGGTGGCGAAGACAATGAATTCGGGTTTCGCGCCTACAACCTGGGTGCAGTGGTGGTGCCACAGCCGGGCGCGCAGGCCTGGCACCAACGGGAGGGACCAGCACCCACCGACCAACAAACCATATCGCAGGAGGAACAAAGGCCGAAGCTGGCCAATCTGATACCGGACCCGAGTATCCGGCGATCGCGCATCGGGAGGACTTACACGGTGCCCATGATGACCGTCGAGGTTCTCGCCACCGAAGGCACCAAGGAACAGACGGTCTCTGTGGTCGAATCCATCCTGGCCGGACGCTTCGGGGACCTCGTCATCTTCGTGGAGCTATCCGACCAGGACCCGCATCTCGAGTGGATGAGACGACAATTCGCCGGCGATCATCGTGTTCGGGTTGGCACGGACCTCGACCCGATGCGCGAGATTCCAGGTGCGCCGCTACGCATGGAAGTGCCCAACTCGATTCTCGTCTCGGTCGGAACCCTGGAGAGGGTCGTCGACCTCATGTGGCGGGAGAACCTTGGTGCGGTCCATATCACCCATCCCGATTGGGACAAAGCCCTAGAACTCATAGAGGTGTATCGGACGCGGGCTTGGGAACGCGCTAGCCGCTTCGAAGAGGACCGGGTTCGCCGAAGCGCGCTGATCGGCGAGCTGTTCAGCGAACGCTGGATAAGTGGGATCTCCTGGGGATGCTTTGCGACAGACTCTTACGGGGCACCGCGGGCAGAGACTTCGTGGCTATCCGAACTCGAGGGGCGCGATGCCCATATCCGGCTTCTGCAGTCACGCAGGTCGCTCAGGATTGCCGATGCTGTTGGATCTGTTCTTGCCGCGAGATCTTGGAGGCAGTTTGCTGATGCAACGCAGTCCGTATGGCATGCGCTGTTCAGAAACGCCTCCCGGGCTTGAA
>JBMDXS010000266.1:0-2064 GCA_048595045.1 Acidimicrobiia bacterium | reverse complement strand
TGGCGGCCGGATTGGTCGCGATCTCCGGTTGTGGTCCCCGGGAGGCCGGCTCACCGGTGTGCCGACCGGTGCCGCCTCTCTCCTCTCCTGCCAAGGGGCCATGATCAGGTATCAGGTGGGCTTGACCAGCACGATGGTCTCGTCGTCGTGAAGCTCGCATGTACCGGCGAAATTGCGTACCGCAAACTGCAAGCTATCGAGGATCTCCTCGGGTGGCGATCCCACCCGCTCTCGCACGACCTGGAGCATCCGCTCGATCCCGAATTGGATCCCCTGGGCGGACCGTGTCTCAATGATTCCGTCGGTCACCAGCAAGACGAGGTCGCCCCGGTCAAGGGTGACGGGGCCTCCTATGGAAAACTCGACCTCGGCTTGGAGCGCCAGCGGCAAACACAGGCTCTCCAGCGAGGACTTCAGTTCACCGGATTCGCTGATGACGAATGCCGGAGGATGGCCGGCGTTCGAGTAGACGAGCGTGCGCGACCGGGGATCGATCTGCAGCATCATCACGGTCACGAAGCTGTCGCCGGCTGTTTCATCGAACAGCCACGTATTCATCCGATCGAGGATTTTATCGATCCCCAAGGGCAACTCGGCGAGGGAGCGCAACCGGGCGTGCGCCGATGCCATCATCAGCGCCGCTTCGATGCCGTGTCCGCTGACATCGGCAACAACGACCAAGATCGAGCCGTCCTCCCGCAGGAAATAGTCAAAATAATCGCCCGGGACATAATCGGCGGCGAAGCAGGTTCCTTGAATCAAGAATCCTTGCGATCGAAGCGGGACATGGGGCAACAATCTATCCAGGATTCTCCGAGAGGCGATCAAGCTCGCCTCTCTCTCCCTCAGCTTCACGTCGACCTTCTTCCGCTCGGTTATGTCGAGGTGCGAGCCGACCATCCGATACGGTCGCCCTTCCTGATCACGAACCATGGCTCCCCGTGCCAGTAGCCATCGGTAGGAGCCGTCCTTGTGGCGCAACCGATGCTCCAGCTCATAATCTGGAGTCCTTCCCCCCAGGTAGTCCCGCATGGTGGCAGCGGCTCGCTCCCGATCCTCGGGGTGCAGGCGGGCCTCCCATTCGGCGAAATGGCCGCCGACCTCGTCCTCGGCGTAGCCCAGCATGCTCTTCCAGTGGGCAGAGAAGTAGACCTCGTCGGTGCGGAGGTCCCAGTCCCAGATCCCGGCTTCGGTGCCACGGACGGCCAGGTCGAAGCGCTCCTCGCTGCGGCGGAGCGACTCCTCCACCCGCTTGTGCTCGATGACCCCGGCGAGCACGTCGGCGACCGCCCTGAGGAACTGTTCCTCCTCGGGTGAGGGCCAATGGCCTTCGCTGACATTCAGGTTGAGCAACCCGATGCGCCGATCGCCGGAGGCGATGGGCACGCAGCAGTGGCCGTGGGGGGTGATGCCCGGATAGAGGATCTCATGGCACTCGGTGACCCGATCGGCGACGAGCAAGTGGTTCGCGGCGATCGACCGCCCGCAGAGGCACTTACCGAAGGGGACCTGGGCGCAGGAGGACTGCACCACCTGGGGGATCCCGGCATGGGCCCTCATGACCAGCCGGGGCGGGACGCCCTCGACGAGGTAGATGCAACCCTTGGCCTCGACGGCCAGCCAGAGCAGGTCGAGGATCAGGTCCAGGATGCCCTGCAGTTGCTCGTCCAGCGAGAGCGGTTCCAGCGAGATCCTTAGGATCGAGTTCAGCGCCGTCTGGATCTGGAGATTTCTCTCGATCTCTTGTTCGTAATCTTCGATCCTCTGGGCCTCTTGAACGGGGTGGACATGGGACATGATATGACCCTCCATATCAGGCGTCGTCCCGGCGTTATCGCTCGTCGGCTTCGACTTTTGCTCGTGTTCATTGAGCAGAGAAGCGTACTTCAACCCGCCGTCTTGCTAAATCTAAATGCATGAATATATCTAGTTATTTACACACCTTTGATACCTGCACTCACGTCGTGCGGAATTCTTGAATCTATCCACTCGATTCGGTCCCATTTATTTTAACCCAGTCGTCCGGCCTGATCAATGCTTCATCGGATGCAAACACCGGGCGTT
>JBMDXS010000265.1:0-3910 GCA_048595045.1 Acidimicrobiia bacterium | reverse complement strand
CCACGAAACCGGAGGCGGGGGCCACGACCTCGGCCGAGATCTTCTCCGCCTGGACCTCGGCGATCAGCTGACCCTCGGTGCAGGGGCCGCCCTCGTCGACGAACCATGCCGTCACCACCGCCTCCTCCCCCGAGGCGGTGATGACAGGCATGTTGACCTCTACGGCCATGTTCGCCTCAGCCGGCCACCAGCAGGTTCGAGCTCGCCTCGACTATCCGGTCGACCGACGGGAGCGCCCACTGCTCCAGCGGGCGGCTGTAGGGGATGGGTATGTCCGGAGTGGTGACACGGACCGGGGGAGCGTCGAGGTAGTCGAAAGCTCCTTCGATCGCGGTCGAGACCACCTCGCCCGACATGCCGAAGCTGTGGTAGTCCTCGTCCACCACCAGGAGACGGTGGGTCTTCTGGACACTAGTGACGATGGCTTCCCGGTCGAGGGGGACCAGCGACCTGAGGTCGATCACCTCGGCGGAGATCCCCTTCTCTTCCAACATCTCGGCGGCGTCGAGTGCCCGGTGCACGGACAGGCCCACGGTCACAACCGTCAGGTCGGTGCCTTCCCGGGCCACGTTGGCCTCGCCGATCGGAACCTCATAGGGCTCTTCGGGCACCGCTCCGGTGGCCCTCGGGTTGGGGGTCATCCAGCCCAGGCCGAGCACCCCCTTGTGGAACATGTAGACCACCGGGTTGTCGTCCCGGATCGCCGCAGTCATCAGACCCTTGGCGTCGTAGGGATTGGACGGGATGACCACCTTCATCCCCGGCATGTGGGCGAATGTCCCCCACAGGGTCTGGGAATGCTGGCCGGCATCCGAGTAGCCACCGCCGACGGCCGTGGTCAACACCACAGGCACCGAGACGTTGCCCCCGCTGAAGTAGTGGATCTTGGCCATGTTGTTGTAGATCTGGTCCATGCACACGCCGAAGAAGTCGACGAACATCAACTCGACGATGGGGCGCATCCCGCCGATGGCAGCGCCGATGGCGGCGCCGATGAACCCCGTCTCCGAGATCGGCGTGTCGATGACCCGTTCCGCCCCGAACTCGTCCAACAGGCCTTCGGTGGCACCGAAGATGCCCCCGTAGGTGGCCACGTCCTCGCCCATGACGAACACCGAGTCGTCGCCTCTCATCTCGAGGGCGATCGCCTCGGCGATGGCCTTCTGAGTGGTCAGCTTGCGGTCGGTCATAGCGTCACCGTCCTCTCCGCGAAGACGTTCTCGAGCGCCGACTCCGGCTCCGGGTAGGGGCTGTCGAGGGCGAACTGGATCGCCTCCTCCACCTCGTCGTACATGGCCTGCTGGATGCCGGCGATGTCGGACTCGTTGAGGATTCCCTCGTCGGTCAGTCTCTTGACGAAGCTGTTGACGGGGTCGCGGGCCACCATGTCCGCCTTGAACTCATCGCTGCGGTAGGCATCGGCGTCACCTTCGAAGTGACCCCAGAGCCGGTCGGTCTTGACCTCGACCAGGCTCGGGCCGTCTCCCTTGCGAGCACGGGCGATGGCCTCGCCCATCACCTCGTAGACGGCCACCGGGTCGTTGGCCGCAACCAGCACCCCCGGGATGCCGTATCCGGCCGCACGATCGCTGTTGTCGGCGATCGCCGTCGATGCGGTCTTCGGCACCGAGATGGCGTAGGCGTTGTCCTCGCAGATGAAGACCACAGGCAGGTTCCACAGAGCCGCCAGGTTGAGCGACTCGTGGAATGATCCTTGATTGGCCGCCCCTTCACCGAAGAAGGCCAGGGCGACGTTGTCGGTGCCCTTGTGGCGGAACGCCATGGCCGAACCGACCGCCACCGGCATGCCCTCCCCGATGATCCCCGAGCACCCGAAGGCTGGATCGACCGAGAAAAGGTGCATGTGCCCGCCCTTGCCCCGTCCCAGTCCGGTCTCGCGCCCGAAGATCTCTGCCGCCATCTTCTTCAGGTCGACGCCCTGGGCGATGGCGATGTGATGAGGACGATGGGTGGCGGTGATCGCGTCGCCCGCCTTGAGATGGGGCCGCATGCCCACCGCCACCGGCTCCTGGCCGGCGGCCAAGTGCATCTCCCCCGGTATCAAGCCTGCGGCGATGTCGAATGCGGGGAGCTTGTCGTCGAGATAGATCTCCCTGATTCGCTCCTCGAAGCGGCGGATCTTCACCATCGTTTGGTACATGTCGACCAGGTGTTCCCTGGGAATGTCCACGGGTGCAACCTCCCTTCTCCGGGCCAGCGCCCGGAACCGGTGACCGCCTCCAATGTGCGCGGAACTTACTCCTCCCCGGAAGGGCGACAAGGGTCAAAAGGCCCTAAGCGCCTCCTCCAGGTCGAGGACGCGGGGACCATCGATGGCCCGCACCCGAGCGTCGTCTGCCAAGAGCCGTCGCTCGCCGTCGAGGGCAACCATCCCGGCATCAGCGCTGAGCTCCACTTCGCCGCCGATGGGCAGGTCGAGGTGGCGTCGCACCGGGACGTCGAGGATGAGGCCCGGTCCGAATACCGACCTGACCCTTTCGTCTCCTCCGAAATGGAGGTGGCGGACGTGGCCCGGGGCAAGCGGCCCGAATGCGGCACTCACCGAGGCGATGCCGACCGCCGTGCGGCGAGCTGTGGTGACCACACCTTCGACCAGCTCGGTGGGTTCCCAGATCGCGCCGGCGCCGGCCCAATGGGTCCGCACCGCAACGGCATCGATCACCGCCATAGCGGATCCTTCGGTGGTGCTCACCTGCAGGGCGGTGGTAGGTCGGAAAGAGCCGATGCCCGAGATCACCGCCCGGGCCGTCGCCATCCCGACGACGCTCGGCTCTTCGGTGAGGGCGAAGGCGTTGTTGGTCCCTGCCGCCACCGGCACCAGGGGGGCCTGGGGCCATCCCTCGGCGGCTGCCCGCACCGTCCCGTCCCCTCCGACCGTGATCAGCGCTGCTGCCCCGTTGGCCGCGAGATAAGAAGCGGCCCGACGTGTGTCGTCCTCGCTTC
This sequence comes from Acidimicrobiia bacterium, assembly GCA_048595045.1. Taxonomy (GTDB): domain Bacteria; phylum Actinomycetota; class Acidimicrobiia; order Spongiisociales; family ZC4RG35; genus JARDZU01. Next base: position 946 of record JBMDXS010000265.1, on the reverse strand, counting down.
CTTCGATGTCGATCGGAATGAAGTCGACCGGGGATCCTGCCGACCCGGCCAGGCCCACGGCCCGCTCGAGCAGCCCGGCCCGGTCTCTGATCCCGAGGACTTCGATCGCCGGCTCGGATCCGAGGCCCACCAGGAGTCGTGCCACCAGATTCGCCTTCTCTTCGACGTCGATGACCCGGGCCAGCATGGTGAGACGCCGAATGTCCTTCGAAGAGGTCGGATTGGCGATGAGACCGACCAGCATGCCGGGACCATAGGCAGGATTACCCCGACGTCCCCGTTTACCTGGGGGGCCGCAACGTAAGGACCTCCGACCAAGTGTTGTGTCTTACGCTTCTCGGTCAGCCGGGCCCTGGTCAATCGGGGTGGTCGTCTCCGTGGTTCCTTCCTGGCTCGACTCTGGTGCCGTCGGCGATGGGACCGCCACCGCCGCCCTGGGCCGGCGGATCGCCAATACCAGCAAGATCACAGCCAGCACTCCGAGCGCCAGACCGCCCAGGACCAGGCCGATGGCGATAGGCAGGAGAATCCCGACTTGAGCGCCCGCGTTGAAGTCTGCCGAAACGTCCGCAGACCCATCGACGTTCATGATCACCCCGGTCCACTCGCCTGACTCCAGATCCCAGGTCACGGTCTGGGTTCCTTCTCCTTCGGCCGAAGCCACCCAAAAGTCCTGCTCTCCCGGTGGCCCCGAGGGCGCGCCACCATCCACGGTGTCATAAGTGACCTCTCCGGAGAATGGGCTGGTGCGGAGCACTTCCGCTACGCCTACGTCGTCGAGATATGAGGCCACCTCGTCTTCCGGTCCGATCCCCATGAACACCGAGGACCCGTCGGTCGGTTCCGCCTCGAAGCGAAGCGTGGCCAACTGGCTGGCGGGGAACCACGCGGTGGGCCGGGCGGCCACCAAATCGATCGGCCCTGTGATGAGGGCGTAGCTGTCGGT
>JBMDXS010000264.1:0-11609 GCA_048595045.1 Acidimicrobiia bacterium | reverse complement strand
GCTGCCGCCCGGGTCGACAGGCACATGGGTCATCGACCAGAATCAGGTCGCGCCACTGCCAGGATGCGGGTCGGGCCCCGCTGTCTAGTCCGGCGGTCGGTGCAGATTTCGGGGCCAAATGCCGATGGATTGTCGTGATGAACGGCTTTGACGAGCTGAACTCGTTCTTCAGGCGAATGCCGGTCGCCTTCTACCGCACGTCGATGACGGGCGAGTTGATCGCGGCCAATCCCGCACTGGCCAGTCTCCTCGGCTACACGTCGGTCGACGAGATGATGGCGGTGCTGCCCACGGTGGAGACGATCTACATGGATCCGGCGCAGAGGGCCGATTGGCTGCAACGGATCGCCACCGAAGGGGTCATCCTCGACTTCGACGTGCAGCTTTCCCGTCCTGACGGATCCACCATCTGGGTCCGCGACTCGGCGCGGGCGATTCGGGACGAAAAGGGCCAGATCCAGTACTACGAGGGTTCACTGATCGACGTAACGGACAAATTCGAGGCGAGCAGGGCCAAGGACGACTTCATCGCCACTGTCTCCCACGAGCTCCGCAACCCGTTGGCGGCGATGTTGGGGTTGGGTCAGGAGCTGGCCGATCACTACGACTCCTTCAGCGACGTCGAGCGACGGGACATGGCGAACATGATCGCAAGACAGGCCGACGACGCATCCTGGCTCATCGAGGACCTCCTGGTGGCATACCGGGACAATATGAGCCAGGTCTCGGTGTCCATCCAGGAGCTGGACGTCACCAAGGAGATCGAGAGGGTCCTCGAGGTGGTCGACTACCCGGTTGAGGTGAAGGTGCTCCAGGGCTCCTCGATGATCCTGGCCGACCCCCGTAGAACCCGCCAGATCCTCCGCAACCTCATATCCAACGCGATGCGTTACGGGGGAGAGGCGATCCAGGTGAGCCTGGACAAGGCCGGCGACCGGCTCGAGGTCAAGGTCCAGGATTCGGGGAAGCCAATCCCCAACGCAGACGTGGAGAGGATCTTCAGGGCATACGAGCGCGGACGGGGCACACCACACTCCGGCTCGGTCGGGCTCGGTCTCAATGTGGCCCGGCGCCTCGCCCGTCTCATGGACGGAGACCTCACCTATCGCCACGAGGACGGCTGGTCGGAGTTCGTCCTGTCCCTGCCGTCGGCTTGACGGTGCGTCACTCCTACCATCGCTGAATGCGCGTTCTAGTCACAGGAGGTGCCGGCTTCATCGGGAGCCACACCGTGGTCTCGTTGATCGAGGCGGGTCACGAGGCCGTGATCGTCGACAATCTGGCCAATGCGAAGCGCTCGGTCCTGGGGCGGATCGCCCGGATCGCCGCAGAGGAGCCAGAGTTCATCGAGGCTGATGTCCGTGATCTGGACGCGATGGAGAAGGTGCTGCAGTCCGGATTCGATGCCTGTGTCCATTTCGCCGCCCTGAAGGCGGTGGGGGAGTCTGTCGAGAAGCCGCTGCAGTACTACGACAACAACGTTGGAGGCACCTTTGCCCTGCTCGAGGCCCTGACTCAGGCCGGCGTGAAGACCTTCGTGTTCAGCTCGTCGGCGACGGTATACGGCGACCCCGACCCTGAATCGCTCCCTTTGACCGAGTCGACGCCGATCGGGGCGGCGACCAATCCCTACGGGTGGACCAAGATCATGATGGAGCAGATCCTTCGTGATGCTCAAGTCTCCGATGCTGAGTGGTCGATTTCGATCCTCCGCTACTTCAACCCGGTGGGTGCGCATCCTTCGGGCCTGATCGGAGAGGACCCGTCTGGTGTGCCCAACAACCTGATGCCCTACGTCGCCAAGGTCGCCGCGGGGGAGCTGGCCAGGGTCAGGGTGTTCGGCGATGACTACCCGACTCCGGACGGGACCGGGGTGAGAGACTTCGTGCACGTCGTCGACCTTGCCGAGGGCCACGTGCGAGCCCTGGAGCGCCACGGCGCTGAGCCAGGAGTGTTCACGTACAACCTGGGGACTGGCCAGGGCCATAGCGTCATGGAAGTCATCGCAACCTATGAACAGCAGTCGGGCCGGCCCATCCCATACGAGATCGTCGGTCGTCGAGCCGGCGACGTGGCAGCCAACTGGGCCGATGTGAGCAAGGCAGCTCGTGAGCTCGGATGGCAGGCAGAGCGGGGCCTCGAGGACATGTGTGCCGATTCGTGGCGGTGGCAGCAGGCCGCCCGCTGAGCCGGACCCTCACCCGCGGGCCATCGGGCTGGGACTCGGGTGACTGATCTGATGGCCGCAGCGCGGCGCTGGGTCGACGGCGACCCTGACCCGGTGACCCGTGACGCCCTCCAGGCCATCATCTCCTCCGGCGATGTGGGAGAGCTGGAAGGCGCGATGGGCGAGCCCCTCACCTTCGGCACCGCCGGCATTCGGGGCGAGGTGGGCCCGGGATCGGGGCGGATGAATCGCGCCACCGTCATCCGAGTCACCCGGGGACTGGCCGACCATCTCCTCGCAAGACACGGCGGGCCGCCGGAGCGGGCCGTTGCCCTCGGATTCGATGCCAGGCCAGACAGCCATGCTTTCGCCGAAGACACCGCGGGTGTCCTCGCTGCGGCGGGGATCCGGGTGAGGTTCTTCCCCGAGGTGACCCCCACTCCCTTGGTGGCTTTTGCGGCGAAGCATCTGAGCGCACCCGCCGCCGTCGTCATCACGGCCAGCCACAACCCTCCCGCTGACAACGGGTACAAGGTGTACGACGGCAACGCCGCGCAGATCATCCCCCCCACCGACGTAGAGATCGCAGCCGCTATCTCACGTGTTGGCCCGGCGTCGGAAGTACCCCGCGTCGAAGGTGTGTTCTCGGGCTCATCCCCCCTGGTGACTCCGATGCCCGACGACATCTTCGACGCCTATGCCGGAGAAGTGACCGAAGCCCGGCCCAACCCCCAGACATCCGATCTGGTCATCGTCTACACGCCGCTTCATGGGGTCGGGGGCGACACCCTGCTCCGGATGTGCCTGACCGCGGAGCACACCGGTGTGATCACGGTTGACGAGCAGAGGCGTCCCGATGGCGCCTTCCCCACCGTAGCGTTCCCCAATCCGGAGGAACCTGGCGCCCTGGACATGGCCCTCGATCTGGCCAGAGACGTTCGAGCCGATCTCCTGCTCGCCAACGATCCGGACGCCGATCGTCTCGCCGTCGCCGTCCCCGTGCAGTCGCAGATGGGCCGACCGCTGCCGACGCGGGAATGGCGCCTGCTCACCGGCAACGAGCTCGGTGCCCTGCTCGGAGACTACGTGCTCAGGTATTGGGACCATTCGGAGCCGCCCATCGTGGTGAGCTCGGTGGTGTCCAGTCCCATGCTGGGCCGCATCGCGGCCGAACGGGGTGCTGTGCACGAGGCGACCCTGACCGGCTTCAAGTGGATAATCAATGCCGGGCTCGCCCTCGAGCAGAGGGGGGAGGGGCGATTTGCCTTCGGGTACGAGGAGGCACTCGGATACTCCGTGGGCCGAACCGTCCGGGACAAGGATGGGATCGGGGCCGCGATCGTCATGGCCGACCTCGCGGCCGAGGAGGAGAGGGCGGGTCGCCGAGTGATCGATCGTCTGCACGACCTGTGGGACATGGTGGGCCTATGGGTCAGCGCCCAGCAATCGATCGTGCGGGAAGGCGCCGGAGGTCAGAGTGAGTTGCTGTCGGCGGTGGATCGATTGGGATCCGGCCCACCGGATGCCGTCGGTGAGATCGAGGTCACCGGGGTGACCGACTATCGGGTGGGGGAGGGGGGTCGTCCTGTCTGGCTGGGTCGGCAGGATTTGATCGAGCTGACCCTCGGCTCGCGGGGACGTGTCCTGGTCAGGCCAAGTGGGACCGAGCCCAAGCTGAAGATCTATGTCGATCTCTGCGGTGAGCCGGAAGACGATCACGAACAGGCTCACCAACGGTTGCTCACGGAGGCACGCTCGCTGGCCGTGGAAGTAGGGGAGTGGCTGGGGTTGTGACGACGATCAGTCGGGGTATCGACGCAGGTGCTGCCGGTAGAGATAGAGCCATCCCAGACCGTGGAGGGCGACACCGGCGAGCAACAACGCCGACACGATCGGATACCCGGCGATGAGGCCGGCAATGGCGGCCACCACGGCAAAACAGACCAAGGCCACCCGGACACCGTTGAGCGGGCCAAACATGTCTTCAGGATATCCGCCGGCCGACGGCTGTCTCCGATCGGGATGAGATCTATTCTCATCGCCCTCTCGATCATGGTCGCGGCCTGCTCCAACGGGGCGGGAGCCCTCGTCACCACGACCACAGGGGCTCCCCCCACCAGCACGTCCTCGACTACGAGCACAACCACCGAAACCACGACGACCACCACGATCGCCCCGACGACCACGATCCCCGACGAGGCGCTGGCCCTGGTGACTCCCACCGGGGTGGTGGTGGCGGTCCTGGAGGAGACACCGGCGGGCTACCGGGTGACCACGCCATGTGGGAACGAAGCCTTGGTGGCTGAGGGCACTCCGGTGGGGAAGACCGCCGTCGTCCTCGACCCAGGTCACGGGGGTGACGTCGACACCGGTGCCGTCGGCGCCAACGGCCTCATGGAGAAACATCTCAATCTCAATGTCGCCCATGCCGTGCAGGCCGATCTCATCGGGCGTGGCATCCCCGTCCTTCTCACTCGTACCGGCGACTATGCGACCAGGCTCGGGGTGAGGGGAGACCTGGCCGACCAGGTCGGCGCAGAGATCCTCCTTTCTGTGCATCACAACGCCCCGACCCCAGGACCATCACCGACACCGGGAACCGAGATCTTCATCCAAAGCGCCTCGGAGGGCTCCCGCCGTCTCGGTGGGCTGGTCTACACCCGGGTCAAGGCCGCCTTGTCGGAATTCGACATCGAGTGGACCGCGGCCCCTGACGCCGGCGTGCTCACCGTTCTGAGCAGCCGGGGCAACGACGCCTACGGCATGCTGCACGGACCCGCCACCGTCAGCGTCCTCGCCGAGCTCGCCTATCTCTCCAACCCGGCCGAGGCGGAGCTTCTCGCCACTTCCGAATATGTCGAGGCCGTGTCCGATGCCCTGGCCGATGCCCTCCAGCGCTATCTCAGCACCGAGGCCACGGGTGCTGGTTACGTGGCCGAGCCGCGGGTGTTCAACCCGCAACCCGGTATCGGCAGCGGTCTCTGTGTCGATCCCCGGCTGGAGTAGGGCTTGTCTACCTCGCCACGTCTGCTCGACTGTTGTTTCGACCTCCAACTTGACATAAGGCTTGTCTACCTCGCTACGTCTGCTCGACTGTATTGCGACATCCAACTTGACATAACGTGGATTATGGGCGTTCGAGCAAACAGAGCTCGGACCCGGCGACAACGGAACAAATCCCTCCCCTTCTCCGTTGTACCGGGCACAGCACACCCAGGAAAGGCTTCGAGATGGCCACTGTGGCCCTGACCAAAGACAATTTCGACCAGACCATCCAGGACAACGACACGGTATTCATCGACTTTTGGGCGGAATGGTGCGGCCCCTGCCGGATGTTCGCCCCCACCTACGAACAGTCCTCCGAGAGTCACCCCGACATCGTGTTCGCCAAGGTCGACACCGAGGATCAGCCCGAACTGGCCGGCGCTTTCGGGATTCGCTCCATCCCGACCCTCATGATCTTCCGCGACCAGGTGATCCTGTACGCCCAGCCCGGCGCCATCCCCGGGCACATGCTCGAGGATCTGATCGCCAAGGTGCGTGAGGTCGACATGGACGAGGTGCGAGCCGAGATGGCCACCCATGACCACGCCGAGCAGGACGGGCATGGCCACGGTCATGAGCATCAGCACGAGGACGAGCACCAGCACGCCCACTGAGCGGCTCATCGACCTGCCCTAGCCGTCGCCATGCCGGTGGATCGCGCGGTCCTGGAGTCGATGACGGCACGAGGCATCTCCTTCGAGGAGATGCCTTGCGATCCCGACCTCGCCGACACCGCGGCGTTCTGTGCGGCGTACGGGGTGCCTGTGGAGAGATCTGCCAACACCATTCTCGTCGCCTCCCGCCGCCCCCAAGGGCAGATCGTGGCCTGTCTGGTCCTCGCCCACACCCGCCTCGATGTGAACGGTCTGGTGAGACGGCGGATGGGGGTCAAGAAGGCGAGCTTCGCCGACGCCGAAACGACCCGGGATGTCACCGGCATGGAGATTGGAGGTGTGACCATCTTCGGCCTGCCCTCGGAGATCCCGGTGTGGGTCGACAGTCGGGTGCTCGACAACGACTGGGTCGTGATAGGGGCCGGCACACGCACCGCCAAGATCCGTCTCGACCCCGGCCAGCTGGAGGGCTCGAGGGGGTTCGAGATCGTCGAAGGACTAGGGCGTGTCCCTGACCAGTGAGCGGCGGGCCGACCGGCGCAGCAGGAAGAAGTAGCCGACCATGCCGATGAGGGCGAAGCTGAACCATTGAATGGCATATCCCAGGTGAGGCCCTTCCTCGTCGAACGTGGGGGCCGGAGCCGGGATCGGCAACCCATTCTCTGCGTCATCGAGCGCGCTCAGGTACACGGGCTCGAGCTCATAGGGCATCTGTTGCTGCATGCGCTCGATGTCCACGCGGCTCATCGTGACCAGCCGGCCGTCGTCGGGGTCGGCAGGGCCCAGGGATGCTCGTGTCTGTGTCGGCCGGACCCAGCCGGTCACGGTCACTCGCCCTCTGGGAGGCGATGCCGCCACCACAGGGACCTTGTCCGCGTCGAGTGGCACCCATCCCCGGTTGACGAGGACTGCCTTGCCTCCCTCCCCCACCAGCGGGGTGATCACGTGGAATCCCGCCACCGCCTGATGGACCTGACTTCTGATCAACACCTCGTCCGAAGGATGGAACTCACCGGTGAAGGTGGCACGTCTGAACTCGAGGCTCTGGTAGTCGTCGTCTGCCGCGTCCAGAAGAGCTTCGAGGTCATCCGGCTCCTCGGCGTACCTCGACTCCCCCACCATGTTCTCCAGACGTCTCTCCTCGAGACGACTGAGCTGCCAGAAGCCGAGGTTGACGAAGAGGATGGCCAGGGCGACGACGACCACGTGCGCCGCCACCCATCTCGGCGTCAGCAGCCATCTCACCGGGTCAAGCGGCTATCGGGATCTCATCGTCGTCGAGCATCGCCTGGATCGCGGCGTCGATGTCGGGCTCAGGTCGGTTCAATGCGATCGGGGTGGAGAGCAGCGGACCGGCCGATTCGACGGTGAGGCGATCGGCTTCGATCAGGGCTCGGGCGATGTCGTCGGTCCAGTACCAGGGCACGGCAAACCTCCAGATCACGTCGAGGGGACGGGGGACGTGCCCACTGTAACCCCGCTGTCAAGGTTGGAAATAGTCAATGAAAACGGGCTAGATCGTGATCGGTGCCAACTCTTCGACCTCATCGACGTTGACGTGCTCGGCGACGATCTCGAGCCGGGACCGACGCCCGTCGGGCGCTTCCCAGAAGCGTCGCTGAACCGACCCGCAGACCCAGATGCGCTGTCCCTTGATGGGCAGCGCATCGACCAGCTCGTCCGGCGGGTCCCACAAGGTGACCGGCACCACGTCGACCCTTCGCTTGGGCCATTCACTCCGGATGGTGACCAGAAGCCGGATCAGACGGGACCCGCTCCCGAACACCTTGAGCTCCGGCTCCACTGCGAGACGGCCGCACAGCACGACCAGATTGAGATCCATGACACTCCCCCTTTCATGGCGGGGAAGCGCGGATGTGTCGAGTGTGCCCGAGCCCCGTGACAGATTCAGCTGTCTCGTTTGCCGCGCTCAGACCACTCTCTGGAACATCGCGAAGAACGGGAAGCACCTGGGGTCGACGTCGGCAGCATTGTCGACGTGAAACACCTCGACCGTCAGACGCCGGCTGTTGTCGAGGATGCGACTCTTGAAATGGGGGAGGTCGTACCAACGGGCGAACCGGGCTCCTTCACCCCAGAGATGCTTCACCCCGTCCTCGTCCACCCAGCCGGCATCCTTGACGGTGGAATAGGTATCGCCGATGAACAGGGGGACCACCAGCAAACGCCCTCCCGGGCGGAGGAGGCGTTGCGCCTCCCGGAAGAAGCGGATATCGCTCCGGCCCTCGAAATGCTCCAGAGAGTTGTGGAGGGACATCTTCGACACCGACCCGGTCTCGAGTGGGATCCTGGCCGCGTTTCCGCCGATATCGGCGTCGTGGATTCCCTTGTCCAGATAGAAGAGGTCCTGTCGGTAGGCGCGACAGTCGAAGTGGTCCCCGACGAAGAACGCAAAGGGGCAATCCTGGGCGGCGATGTCGATATATGTGTCGTCTGGGCCCAGATCGAGCCAGCGGTAGCTGATGTAGTACTCGAGCATCTTGGCGTCGTCGATCATGTCCCGTTCGTCGCGGTAGAGGCCCTTGAAAGCCACGAAGTCGTCGAGATCCACCTCGGTGTCGATAACGGGCCGCCCGAGCAGTTCACCGAAGCGTTCCTTGAAACGTGTGCTCGATCCTGTCACGGAGACAGTCAGAGGAGGACGGCGCGCAGTTCGTCGACACCTTCGAAATCGGGGTCCTGCTCGTCGAGCGCGGCCAGGATCCGCCGGGCGGCATCTTTGTCCCCCGCCTCGAGGGCCACCTTGGCCGCCACGTACCAGCGACGCAGCTCTCCCGGAGAGGGGGAGGCGACCAGCCGACCCGGCTTGATCACCTGCCACGCTTCACGGGGCTTGCCCTGGTCGAGGAGGAAGGAGGCATAGACGACACGGGCCTCGTGCCCCACCGATGCCGGGGAATCGAGGTCCTGGAGCAGGTTCCAGGTCTTGGTGACGTCGGATGGCCGACCCAGGGCCCGCAGACAGTCCATCTCGACCGGCATGTGAATCAGGTCCCCGGTGATCCGCCTGAAGGTTCGCAGCTCGCGCAAGGCCTCCTCCCACTGGCCGGTGTGATATGCGGAGAGCCCCAGCATCTCCCGCACCGTCGACGACCGTGGTGCCAGGCTCTTCGCTTTTCGCAGCTCGGGAAGGGCGGCGGCGTAGCGCTCATCGGCGAACTGATTCAGCGCCTTGGCCAGGTGGTTGAGTGCGGGGTCCCTGCGGTCCTTCGGCGTCGACCGCTGGATCTCCTCCCGCACCCATTTCGGAAGCTGGCCCGAGCTGACCGAGGTGACAGTGCGGTGCTGCTTTCGCTGGCCTCCGTCGTGGCCATCCCGCCGCCGCTTGTCGTCACTCCTGCGCTGATGCCGGTCCGGGCGGTTGCTCACGTCGCTCCTGGTATAAAGAGAAGGGCCGCCAACGGTAGTCGGCGGCCCTTCGACGTCTATGTCCGGCAGTGACCTACTCTCCCAGGGGGTTGCCCCCCAAGTACCATCGGCGCTGGCGGGTTTCACTTCCGTGTTCGGAATGGGAACGGGTGGTTCCCCGCCGCTTTAGCCACCGGACAAAGCTTTGAGTCTGGGTTTTGAGTCTGGCTTCGAGTCCCGGCAACCCGAGGACTCCATAGCGAGCACAAATATCGAGGATTCATTCCAAGCCCTCGGCCTATTAGTACCGGTCCGCTGAACACATTGCTGTGCTTACACGTCCGGCCTATCAACCTGGTCTTCTACCAGGGGCCTTACCCGGTTGATCCGGTGGGAAGTCTCATCTCGAGGTGGGCTTCGCACTTAGATGCCTTCAGCGCTTATCCCGTCCGTACATAGCCAACGAGCCGTGCACTTGGCAGTACAACTCGCACACCAGAGGTACGTCCACCCCGGTCCTCTCGTACTAGGGGCAGCTCCTCTCAAACTTCCTGCGCCTGCGGCGGATAGGGACCGAACTGTCTCACGACGTTCTGAACCCAGCTCGCGTACCGCTTTAACGGGCGAACAGCCCGACCCTTGGGACCTGCTACAGCCCCAGGATGCGACGAGCCGACATCGAGGTGCCAAACACCCCCGTCGATATGGACTCTTGGGGGGCATAAGCCTGTTATCCCCGGAGTACCTTTTAGCCGATGAACCATGGCACACCCACGTGCCACCATGGGTTCACTAATCCCGACTTTCGTCCCTGCTCGACTTGTGGGTCTCGCAGTCAAGCTCCCTTGTGCATTTACACTCGTCGTCTGATTGCCGACCAGACTGAGGGAACCTTTGGGCGCCTCCGTTACACTTTAGGAGGCCACCGCCCCAGTGAAACTGCCTGCCAGACACTGTCCCTGATCCGGATTACGGACCGAAGTTAGATGGCCGTCATATGAAGGGTGGTATTTCAACGTTGGCTCCACGAAAGCTAGCGCCTCCGCTTCTCAGCCTCCCACCTATCCTGCACATCACATGCCAGACACCAATGTCAAGCTACAGTAAAGGTTCCGGGGTCTTTCCGTCCTGCCGCAGGTAGTGAGCATCTTTACTCACACTGCAATTTCGCCGAGTCTCTGGTTGAGACAGTACCCAAGTCGTTACGCCATTCGTGCAGGTCGGAACTTCATCTAATTCCACTGTTTCCAGTGGGACAGACTATGCCTTCACCTCGCACTCGCTTCGATCTGCGCCAGTGAGTAACGCCGCGAACCACTGGGGTTCATCGCGTTGCTCATCCTAGCGATCTCCAGAAGCCCATACCTTGTTCGATGGGCCCCAGCCTGCATGAGCCGGCTGATCGCAACGAGTAGATCTACGTCGTGCTGTTTCGCAGATAGGAGTGGGAACTCGAGGAAATGCGGAAGCACCCGTCCGGCGATGTCGCCGAGCCGGCGTGTCTCCCACTTGATCGTGTGGTCACTTCTATCGGGTCGGATCGAGCCACATCCGAAGTACTCGGATACGAGCTCGATCACCTGAGCTCGGTCAGCGTTCTGGCTGACCGAGACGCTGGGTCGCACCTCCCAACCGACCCGGATGCCGGGTCGAGGGCTGATCGAAACCGAGAAGCATCCTTCTCCATCGAAATAGCCCGAGATATACGACCTGACGTCGATCAGGGCGCGAGGGCCCGCGTCTTGCGACGTTCGTATATTTGCCACCTCGTTGACCCTAAGGTCCGATTGGGACAGGAAACGTCGCCGATCCTCTCGGATCAGTCGTTACGGGGTCATGCTTGTCAGCAGAGGACTTCCCACGGCATTGCCCACAGCTCTAACTGTTTGGGTTTCGCCGTTATGAGCGGGTGTGTTTACCGGGCGATTACTCTCCCGGTGGGCAGTTCTAGCTACCCGACAAGGAATTTCGCTACCTTAGGCATTCTTGTTACTCCTCACACAATCGTGTGAGTGGCCAGGTCATTTCTGCCTGACTCCTCATGTCGCCATGAGGATCGGACTGTATCTTCGCCACTTGGTTGTGGCGCCTTGCGTGCAGTCTCTGAGGATCCCCTTTTGGGTTTCCTGCTGATCGTCCGCACCGATCGGGTTGTCACTGCCCATATCACCGACCCTACGAGGAGGGTGTGACACGAACGAGTACCGTCGGATGCTCGGATGTTCCAGCATACAGCAAGGTTTACCCACGGCCAGTAGGTCTAACCGTTATAGTTACGGCCGCCGTTTACTGGGGCTTAATTTCAAGGCTTCGCCGAAGCTAACCCATCCACTTAACCTTCCAGCACCGGGCAGGCGTCACAGCGTATACGTCGTCTTGCGACTTAGCACGCTGCTGTGTTTTTGGTAAACAGT
>JBMDXS010000263.1:0-7725 GCA_048595045.1 Acidimicrobiia bacterium | reverse complement strand
GTTCAGTTCGGTGGAGCCCATCTCCGGTACGCCGGGAAAGAACTGGGGATACGAGAAGTAGATGACGGGCAGCGACACGATCGCGGCGAACCAGAACTTACGGACCAAGCTCCGATACAACCGCTCCCGTCCCTGCTGTTCGGCATCCCTGTCTGAGTCATCCATGATGGGACTGGCGGAATAACCCGCCGCCGACACAGCCGCCAACAGGTCCTCGGTCGTCGCCGACCCAGTCATGTCCACGGTGGCTTCCTCGGCGGCGAGGTTCACCCGAGCATCCACCACCCCCGGTACCGAGCCGAGCGCCGACTCGACAGTGCTCACACACGAAGCGCAGGTCATCCCCTGTACCGAAAGATGAATCGAGTCGATCTTCGCAGCAGTCGCTATCGCAGGCAGGGCCGTCGTCACCGCCTCCTCAACCGGTTCATGTTCACTCTTGTCCTCGAGGTACTTCTCGGGTTCAGCCGTGAACGCAGTTCGGCAATGCTCGGAGCAGAAACCGAACTCGGGATAGCCATCCACGGTGGCTGCATCAGGGCCTACCGTCATTCCACATACGGGGTCAAGCATCGGCGTCTCCCATCGCAAGGATCACTTGCTCCAGACGCACGCGAGCATCATCGGCGACCGCCACGAGCGCCGGGTTGTCAGTCAGGTCGACCATGGTGACGGGATCCAATCCAGCAACCACCGTGTCGTCACGGTCTCGATACACGATCACGTTGCAGGGCAGCCACAAGCCAATGTCGATCTCGGCTTCTAATGCCTGCGCGGCCAGCTGAGGGTTACACGCCCCCAGGATTCTGTAGGGATCCCTGGTCAGCCCCAACTTCTCTTGGAGGGTGGTGGCCACATCGATCTCGGTGAGGATCCCGAAACGCTCGCTGGTCAAGAGCTCACGCACCCTTGCTTCGGCATCAGACACACTCAGTCGTGTTCGGGTCTTCAGTCCGTATCCGGTGTTCACGACACTCTCCTTGGGGTCAAGTGGTCTGTTGAGCTTCGAAACTTCTCATATCAAGATACACCTTCCAGTCGGCTGGAAGGTCAAGGGGTAGACTGCGGTTTATGAGAATCGGAGAGCTGGCCCAACGGACCGGGACCACCACCAAGACGGTCCGCTACTACGAGGAGATCGGGCTTCTTCCCGAGCCGGATCGTGACATCAACGACTACCGGCACTATTCCGAGGACGCTGTTGATCGGCTCGAGTTCATCCGAGACGCCCAGGCCACCGGGCTGACCCTCACCGAGATTGCGTCCATCCTCGATCTGCGCCGTCAGGGAGAGGCCACTTGTCATCACGTGGTCGACCTATTGGAGCGTCACATGACGGCCCTCGACAAGCGCATCAAGACGTTGCGTCGGACCCGGAAGAAGCTGGCCGAGCTCACCGAGCGCGCCCGCAGCCTCGACCCGGCGGATTGTGTCGATCCCAACCGTTGCCAGACGATCAGCCATGTCGACCGTGAGGATCTGACCACTCACCACACGGGCCGCCATCTGCATGAGGCGCCGGCCGGCCACCGCCACTGAACCAATCGTCCTCGCCCATCACATCTATCCGCAGGCCAAAGCGGAGACGAGACGATCCTGGCCGCTTCGGTGTCAGTGGTCATGGGAATGGGTGGTTGTCGTGACCGAGCGGGCGGGGGGCTCGCTTGTCGACTCCGACCCGGTGAACAGTGGGCCGATGTACAGCGATGACACGGTGTAGGTGAGAGCGAAGAGGGAAACGGCGATGGCGGGGGCAACCCAGGATCGGAACCGCCGGTAGAGGCGGACCAGCATCGGGATGGCTGCCAGCAAACCCAGAGCGAAGAAGAGGATCCGGCCGCTGGCTCCGGCGAGGAGTGCAGCGCCGGCCAAAGGGCCGACGTGGTGCAGAACATGGGGAGCGACACCGGTCACAGCTCCCCACGCCACAGACAAACCGTTGCGAACCACACCGATCGGTGGTTTGCCTGGTGCGACGGTTGTGGTCAAGACTCGAGTGCCGCGTCCAACTCGCCGAGCAGGTCGTCGGCGGGGACGAACATCTCGGCGTAGTGACGTACCCATCCGATGCTGCCGTCTCGGCGGATCAGAGCGAAGCTGTGGCTGGGGCGGTCGGCGTGGCCATAGACTCCGACCATCCCATAGTCCCGGGACACTTGCCCCCCGGTATCGATCAGGATTGGAGTCTCGATGCCGAAACGGGTCGCCTCGGCGGCGACCATGGGGGCCGGGTCGACCATGACGGACAGCAGGTTCACCCCACGTTCGGCCAAGCCGGTTTCGATCTCGGGGATCTGGGCGAAACAGCCGTCGCAGCCCACGCCCATAGAGAAGTAGAGCAGGGTGTCTCCATCGGCGAGGGAGTCTTCCAGCGCAACGGTGTCGCCGTCGGTGGTGGGAAGCTCGAACTGGATCGCCTCCTGCGGGCCCGTGTCACCGGCCTCGGAGAGGGTGGACGCGGCGACGAGGATGGCCAGTGCCAGTGGGATGGCGATGAATCCGATCCAACGCCATAGCGACGTCTTGTGAGAAGGACGGCTGCGCCTAGCGGGTCGTGGTCGTGGCCGTGTCCTGGTGGTGCTCATGACAGCTCCGTTTTCGGTCTTCGTTCGTTGGTTGATCTCGATGGTGGGTCCTCGTCGACAGCCACACGGCGCCTACTGCGACGAGGACGAGGAGCAGGCCGACGATCGGGTCGGGAATCCACGACAAACCGTCGAGGATCGGGGTCACGACAGTCTCGACTCGACTTCCAAGTGATGCGGTGAACTCGGGTGCCAGCGAAGCTCCTGTGATGGCCACGACTGCAAGAACCACCCCCATGGCAAGAAACATGATGGACGCCGCCAGGCCCGCGGTAGTGGTCGACAACTGCAGAGGGCCGAGCCGGAATGAGACTCGCCTCGCACCGAAATGGCCTTGTTCGGGTCGGAACCGATCCCAGACCAGGGTCATCACCACCAGCGGGAAGACCATCCCGAACACATACGCCAGACTGATGCCCACACCGGACACCAGGCCGGGGGACACCGCCGACAGGGTGAGCACCCCGGCCAGTACGGGTGCGCAGCAGGCGCTGGCTGCCCCGGAGAACACGCCCAATGCGTATACGCCCGCCGAGTCGGTGCGAGAGATGTCCGGCGAGCTTCGCAGAAACGGCAACGACCAGGTTCTCCCACCGAGGGATATGAAGGCCAGACCGAATAGGAGAAGAGCACCCGTTGCGTAGATCACGGTGTGGAAGCGGAGGAGGCTCTCGGTGAGCAGGCTCAGCCCAAGCGTCACCGGGAGCATCACCGTTGCTACCCCGGCAGCGAACACGAAAGCCAGCGGGACCAGACGCCAGCGATGGTTCCGCACCGACGCCGCCAGGAATGACGGGAACATGACCACGATGCAGCAAGGGGCGAACAGGGCCACCGATCCGGCCACGAATGCCGCCAGCAGCGAACCCCCGAGGAACAGACCCTCCATCTCAGCTGACCCCCTCTCCGGTCGTCAGCCCTTCGAGGTGTGCCGCCAACTTCCGACGGGAGATCCGTCCGTAGCCAAAGAACTCACCGTCGACCAGCACGATCGGAGGAAACGGCACCCGGTGGCGGACAAGAAGTGCCCTGCCCGTCCCGGAGGACAGAGGCACCGTCGTGATCCGCATGGGCCTGGACTCGCCCAACTCGTCCAACAATCGGAGGGCCCCGTCGCAATAGTGACAGCCCGGGCTGGTGACGACCATCACATCGATTGGCCCTGACATCTCAGGAACCGGCCGCTGCTACCGAAGCGGGTTCCTCGCTGTGCTCACAATGGTGATCAGCCGTGGAGCCGGGAGCGGCACC
Source organism: Acidimicrobiia bacterium (assembly GCA_048595045.1). Taxonomy (GTDB): domain Bacteria; phylum Actinomycetota; class Acidimicrobiia; order Spongiisociales; family ZC4RG35; genus JARDZU01. The sequence continues at coordinate 3,889 of JBMDXS010000263.1, read as the reverse complement.
GAAGGTGGCTGCGAGCAACTCGTCGACGACGTCATCTATCCGGCCCTCGGCGACCGCCTCCGGGATGCATCCCCGGAGATGGGCCTCCAGGATGTCGCGGCGGACCCGGTTCAGCGCACCCTGCACCGCCGACAGCTGATGAAGGACGTCGATGCAGTACCGGTCCTCATCGACCATGCGGATCACGCCGTCGAGGTGACCACGAGCCGAGCGGAGTCGGAACGCCGCCCCTCTGGTATCAGCTCTCATCTGCTGTGTTCGAGGACCAGGCGCCGCTCTTCGTAGTCCTCGCGGTCTATCTCTCCACGGGCGAGTCGCTCGTCGAGCATGCGGAGGGCCGTGTTCTCATCCCGTTGCCCGGACGTCGCTGTCGCGCCAACCGCCCAAATGATCCCGAAGATGACTACAGCCCAGAAGGCGATCATCATCAGCCACCCCCAGGGACCCATTCCGTGCCAGTACCACATTTCATTCACCTCGCTCCCAGCCAACCCCACCCGGGGAGGGGTAGGTAGGGCCGAATGGCCCTTCGATCCAGGCCCGCACCCCGATTGGGCAGGTCGGACTTGTCACGAATGATCTCGATCAGGACCTGTCGAGGGTGTCGAGGTGTGTGCCTGAGGAGGCGCGGCGGAAGATGGCGGCGGCGAGAGACGCCGCTGTCATCTCACGGGGCTGTTCATCCCTCCACCATGATCCGACCGGTCATCCCCGATGCATAGTGGCCGGGCTGGTGACAACCGACCAAAACGGTGCCCGCTTCGCCGAATGTCCAGGTGAGTTCGACCGTTTCTCCGGCCGGGAGCGTGGCCACGTTCGGTTGGTCGTGCGCCATTCCCTCCATTTCGGACATTTCAGCTTCGTGTTCGTCCTGCGTCGCCTGGTCGCCGAGCGTGAAGTCGTGAACCATCGATCCGTCGTTGCTGAGCCGGAACGTGACGGTCTCGCCGGCTGTGACGGTGACGTCAGCTGGCTCGAATCTCAGCGCATCGCTAGCCCGGATCTCGATGACGCGGTCGGCGTCAGCTGCATCGGCGGGGGAGCCGAACGCGAACTCAGTCTCGGTCGTCTCCGGGGTGATGGTTTCGCCTGTCTCCTGTCCGCATGCGACGACGGTCAGAGCAAGGGCGAGGATCAAGGTTGGGACGATGGCCCGGGTCAAGAGTCTCTTCATCGGATTCCTCTCGGAAGGTTTTGGCGGTGTACTAACGGTGAGTGGGGCGGCTCAAAGTCTGAGTACACACAACCTGTATGGGAGTGGAGGCCCGGACCTCATCGAGGTTTGGGAGCGAGTGAACCGCCCGAGCCGATAAGCGATACTGGCGAGTGTTTCCACACGCCGTGGGCTCGTCGCCAGACCGAGAGTGGCGACCGCGGCCACGAAGACACAGAGCCCAATCGCCCCATGAGCGTCGACACCGGTCTCGCTGTCTGAACCATGGTCGGAGTGGCTCTGGTCGACTGTTGCCACGACGGGATCGAGCCCGTGCATCGACAGGACCCCGACGACCGACACCGCGGCAAGGAAGAACATCAGGCGGCGGCTGAAGGTCGACATCCGGTCTCAAGATATCCGTTCTAGGAATTATCGATACATCCCGCCCCAAAGCGCTCGCTGGCCGATACCTCCGCAGGGTATGACGGCTTCTCATGGGGATGGAGCTTCGATGCCAGGACATGAGGAGACAACAGCCACCCGAGAGGCCGTGAGACGAGATGGCGACCAGGACGTGAAAGACGGCGGCATGTCGTACCTCCGCTTCGGAGCATGCTCGCTCGCGGAGCGGAATGGCTCATGAAGACATCGACCAGCTGGGGACAGCAGCATCTTCTGGCCATATCCGCCTGAGGACTCGGCCGGGTTCAGCGCTCCGGTCGCATCCCTGCCAGTGTCAGCATGACCAGGCGGGAGCCTGCCTCGTCGGAGGGTGCGTGTCCTGCCCCCTCGAGGGCATGGATGCAATAGTCGGCTAACTCGTCAGGGGCGATGTCGTCCCGGACGCCGCCAGAGGCGGCCGCTTTGGAGATCAACTCCGCGATCAAACCATGCACCTCGCGTTGGGCTTGGGCCACCTGATCGTCGGTGTGGAGCCAGATCGCGAGCTCTGGCGCATCTGGTTGGCGGCGATATCCGACTCGTTCACGCTGGATCTGGGCGAAGGCGGCCAGGACGGCTTCAAGCCGTTCCTCGGCTCCTTCTGCCCCCTCGCCAACCTCACCAAGGTGGGTTAGGTGCCGGCGGATCTGACGTTGATGCCAGGCGGCCAGAATGGATTCGACGTCGGGAAAGTATTTGTAGAGCGTGGCCCGGCCGATACCGGTCCTCTCGGCTATCTCCGACATCGTCACTCCGCGGAGACCACGTTCTGCCACGAGTTGTGCCGTTGTCTCCATAGTGGCGTCCTGCACCGCCTGACGGTGAGCCTCAATCGTCTCGTTCCACAGTTTCGGCATGCACTTACTCTACACGACGATCAGTGGAGAGACGATGTGACTTGACAAAGACAGTATGTCTTGATAAACATGATCCCTGCCACCCAAGGCAGACCACTTGACTCATCCCAATCCGGCTTCCGACCAAGACCACGACACCCAGGCTGATCCGCCGGGCGTGCCCCGCTGGGTGAAGATCTCGGCGGTCGGCGTCGGGGTTCTTGTGGTGCTCTCGGTCGTGATCATGACTTTGGCCGGTGGTGAGCACGGACCCGGCCTCCATACCAGTCTCGGCATAGACCTACCGAGTGTGAGAGCGCGGTAGACGGGTTCGTCGTGCCCATGAGGCCCGGGTTGCGAAGATTTGTTCTCAGCATCCACCTCATGGTCTCGGTGGGATGGATTGGAGCTGCTGCTGCCTACCTGGCCCTCGACGTGGCCACGGTCGCCACAAGCGAGCCCCAGGTCCTACGCGCGGCGTACTTGGGTATGGACCTCATCGTCCGAACAGTGATCGTCCCGATAGCCATCGCAACCCTCATCAGCGGCATCGTCATCTCCCTCGGCACCCGATGGGGACTGTTCCGGCACTACTGGGTGGTGATCTCACTGGCGCTCGTCGTACTCGCCACTGTGGTGCTCCTGTTCGAGACGCAGACCGTCAGCGGTCTCGCTGAAGTAGCAGCCGATCCGTCTACCACTCCCGAGCAGCTGGCGGCCCTCGACAGCACGTTGGTGCACTCCGCGGGAGGGATACTCTTGCTCGGAGCGATCCTCATACTCAACGTCTACAAGCCAAGAGGCGTAACCCGATACGGTTGGCGCAAACAACAACCCTCGCGGTTCGAGTCGCCGGTTTAAGTGGATATGAGTCAAGCGGTCTTTGGGCGTCCGCCCGGGACCTCCGGCCCCGAGACGTGGGACAGCCACGTGGGCGCTCCCAGCGCAAGGACGCGACGCTGTCCCTCGGTTGAGCCGCTGGCGAGCTCACCGAACCAGACGCCCACGTCGCCTCCGAGGACATTTGTGCAGGCGTCGGTCTCGACGACGACCACCTGATGCCCGTCCGTATGCCCGGGCGCCGGCAGCAGGCGGATTCCCGGCAGCACCTCCACCTCGCCCTCGTGCTCGACATAGGTCGCGCCCTCGAAGTCGACCCATTCTCGAATCGTGTAGGGGTCGAGCGAACGGGCGTCGGCGAGCTCGCGTGCCTGGACGTGGATCGGCACACCCGGGAAGAGGTGGTTGCCGCCGCAGTGGTCGAAATGCAGGTGGGTGTTGATGACGCAGGCGACATCGCGCGGGATGGTCTCCGGGTGTGGCGTCGGGGCCATGTCCTCGATCTCGGGCCTCGATTCGGTCATCCCGGTGTCGACGAGCACGAGCCCGGCCGGGTGGTCGATCGACCAGACGAACACGGGCAGGCGTTCGCCGTCGACGAGGAGCTCAGCCGCGA
>JBMDXS010000262.1:0-4899 GCA_048595045.1 Acidimicrobiia bacterium | reverse complement strand
TCTGATCGAGGCAGCGATCGGACTGCTCGCCGACCAAGGTGTCGAGGCGTTGGCGCTCCGCCGGGTGGCAGGCGCGGCTCATGTTTCCACGATGTGCGTCTATTCCCGGTTCGGGGACAAGATCGGCCTGCTCGAGGCGGTGTACACCGCCGGATACGAGCGGCTGAGGCTCGCCCTTTCCTCCGTCGCGCCGAGTTCGGACCCGATCCGTCGTCTGCGGGCGCTCGGTCTTGCCTACCGGCGGTTTGCGGTGGCCAACCCGGCTCTCTACTCCCTGATGTTCGAGCGAGTCGTCGGATTCGATCCAGCCACGGAGCTCAGGGCAGAGGTGCTGGAAACCACCTTCTCACCCGTCCTCGAGGCGGTGCGGGACGCCATCGACCAGGGCGCCATCGAGGCGGAGAGCGCGCTGGTGGGCGCCTACACCCTGTGGACGGCGGCACATGGCGCGATCAGCCTCGAGCTGACCCACGCCGCCCCGAGGCCATTGTCGGGCTGGCTCTTCGACAAGCGGGACGCCGGTGAGGACATGTTCCGCCAGGCGATCGACACCGCTCTGCGCGGGCTGAGCCCGGCCGGGCCCGCGGTCGCCTGATCCGTTCCGGATAACGTCACGCTCATGGCGTTCAGTGCGGTCCAGCTCATCGAGATGAAGCGGGATGGCCGGGAGCTCTCCCCGGAGGCGGTCGAATGGCTGATCGCCGCCTATACGGCTGGTGAGGTCCCCGACTACCAGATGGCGGCGATGTCGATGGCCGTCTTCCTCAACGGGATGACGGCCGCCGAGTTGAGCGCTTGGACCTCGGCCATGTTGCACTCGGGCGAGGTCCTCGATCTGAGCAGCATCGCCGCGGCCAAGGTCGACAAGCACTCCACGGGCGGTGTTGGTGACAAGATCTCCATCGCCCTGGCGCCGCTCGTGGCGTCGGTGGGTGTGGTGGTGCCGATGATGTCGGGTCGAGGGCTGGGGCACACCGGGGGGACCCTCGACAAGCTGGAGACTGTCCCTGGCTTCACGACAGGGCTGGACCCGGAGCGTTTCCGCGACGTATTGGCGACTCATGGGCTGGTCCTGGCCGGCCAATCCGAGACACTGGTGCCCGCCGATCGAAAGCTCTACGCACTACGTGATGCAACGGCAACCGTGCCCTCGCTCCCTCTCATCTCGTCGTCGATCATGTCGAAGAAGCTGGCCGAGGGTCTCGATGGGCTCGTCCTCGACGTCAAGACCGGCTCGGGTGCCTTCATGCAGGATCTGGACGGCTCTCGGCTGTTGGCACGGACCATGGTCGACATCGGCGCCCGTCACGGGGTGACCACCGTGGCCCTGATCACCTGGATGGGCCAGCCGCTCGGCCGTGAGGTCGGCAACGCCAACGAGATGCGGGAGTCGATCGACGTGTTGCGTGGGCATGGCCCCGAGGATGTGCTGGAGCTGACCCTGGCCATCGCCGAGGTGATGCTGGAGTTGGCCGGCATCGACGGAGGGCGCGAGGCCCTCATCGACGCCATCGACTCGGGCAAGGCGCTGCAGAAGCTCATCGATGTCGTCGTGGCCCAGGGCGGGGACCCGGCCTACGTCGAAGACCCCTCGCTGCTCCCTATGTGCTCGTACCAAGAGGTGATCACCGCTCCCGACAGCGGGCACGTCGCCCGTTGCGATGCCCTCACCATCGGTGTGGCGGCGACCCGACTCGGGGCCGGTCGGGAGCGCAAGGAGGACACAGTCGACCCTGGCGTGGGCATCACCCTCGAGGCCAAGGTGGGTGACCGTGTCGAAGCCGGCCAGCCCTTGGCCCGGGTCCACTTCAACGATCCAGCCCGCTGGAAGGCCCAGGAGAAGTCCCTCGCCTCCGCCTGGTCGATCGAGGAGACCCCGCCTCCACCTCAGACGCTCGTCCTGGAGCGGATCGACCAGACGTAATTGGGTTCCGTGGCAATCCAATGCGAGGCTCGTGCTCCCAATTCGCAGGGGACCGACGCCGTTACCATCGCCCGGCGCCGAGCCAGTCAGGAGTGATGCAGTGAAGGTCCGCAGATGAATGTCATTGTCTGCGTCAAGCAGATCCCCGACCCGGCCACCCCCTATCGCCTCGAGGAGGGGACCAACTGGTTGATTCGCCCCGAGGAGCAGATCCTCGACGACACCGATCGGTATGGAGTCGAGATGGGTCTCCAACTCGTCGAGCCCGACGGCGGGACGGTGACGGTGGTCAGCATGGGGCCGGCCGGCTCGGGTCAGGGCATCCGCCAGGCACTCGCCATGGGCGCCGATGAGGCAGTGCTCATCGAAGATTCCTCGCTGCGAGGGTCGGATGCCCTCACCACGGCGCGTGTTCTTGCAGCGGCCATCGGCCGGAGGGAATTCGATCTCGTGATCGCCGGCACCGAGTCGACGGATGGGTACTCGGGGGTCGTGCCGCAGATGATGGCCGAGATCCTCGGTGTCCCCGCCCTCACCTATGCCACCAAAGTGGAGGTGGGCGAAGACTCGATCACGATCCATCGCCAGACCGTGGCCGGATACGACGTGGTCACTTCCGGTCTCCCCGCCGTCGTTTCGGTGACCGCCGGCGTGGTGGAGCCCCGCTACCCGACTTTCAAGGGGATCATGGACGCCAAGAAGAAGCCGATCGAAACGTTGTCGATGGGCGACCTTGGGACAGAGCGCGCCCCGGAGCAGCTCGTGCTCTCCATCGTCGACGCACCCGAGCGAACCGCCGGCCGCAAGATCGAGGACGATGGTGACGCTCACGAGGCCATCGTGGCCCTCCTCGCCGAGAGGAAGGTGATCTGAGTGGCGGCCGTATGGGTCTTCGTGGAGCAGGAGGGCGACAAGCCCAGCAGTCTCGGTCTCGAATTACTGGCCAAGGGACGGGAGCTGGGCGACGTCACCGCTGTCCTGCTCGGACCCGGATCAGATGGCGTCTATTCCACGCTCGGCGATCACGGTGCCAAGGCCATCCTCCGCGTCGATGGCGGCGATCGGCTCCCCTCAGGGCCCGTGGCGGCCGCACTGGCCGATCGTGCCGCTACGGATTCACCCGACCTCATCCTGCTGGGCCAGGCCTACAACGACCGGGATATCGCGGGCCGCCTCGCCGCCCGTCTCGGGGTAGGTATCCTCTCCAATGCCAGCGACGTGCGGCTGACCGGCGGGGGCGTCGAGACCGATCATGAGATCCTGGGGGGGTCCCAGATCGCCACGGCAAGCGCATCACAGGGCCCATACATCGTGCTCGCCCGGCCCAAGTCTTTCGTGGCAGAAGAGGTCGGTGGTGGCGCACCAACGGTGGTGGAGCTCGATCTCCCCGATATCGGCCCAGCCGAAGCCCGGATCACCGAGACTCACGTCGAGGAACGTGAGGGCCCACAGCTCGGCGAGGCCTCGATTGTTGTGTCCGGGGGGCGAGGCCTCGGCTCCGCCGATGCCTACGAGCTAGTGGAGCGGTTGGGCAAGCAGCTCAAAGCAGCAACGGGGGCGACCAGGGCCATCGTGGACGCCGGATGGGTCCCCTATGCCAAGCAGGTGGGCCAGACCGGGAAGACCGTCAAGCCCGAGGTGTACATCGCCTGCGGGATTTCCGGCGCCATGCAGCATCTGGTCGGGATGAAGGACTCGAAGACGATCGTCGCCATCAACAAGGACGCTGACGCGCCGATCTTCTCCATCGCCGATCTCGGTGTCGTCGGCGATGTCCACAAGGTCCTGCCCAAGCTGATCGAGGCCCTGGAAAGCCGCTAGACGCCCCGCGCCGCAAGATGTGGACAAGTTGAAGAAGGGCGGCCTTTGGCTGCTCGCCGCAATCGGAGCGCTCTTCGTCGTCTGGGCAATGGCCATCGGGCCGGTGAGCGTATGGCGTGTTCTCACCCATGGAACCACCACCGTCGAGGACCACCTCGAGTACCCGGGGAGGCAACTGTCCGCCGACCCCAACCCCACCCCATGGGAGGTCGATGAGCAGGCAGCAGCTATTGGAGACGTGTCCGTCGACGGCATCGACGTCGACCTCCATCAGCTGTTGTCGGAGACTGGAACACTGGGATGGGTCGTTGTCCGATCCGGCGTGATCGTCGACGAGTGGTACGGCCCCGATCACGGGCCGACCGAGACCTCGATGTTGTTCTCGATCACCAAATCGATCACGTCGCTCTTGATCGGCGCTGCGGTGGAGCAGGGTCTGATCGACTCGGTGGACGACCCGGTGACCCGATATCTGCCGGAGCTGGATTCCGGCGGTGCGAACTCGGTGAGCATCGAAGACCTGCTCCAGATGGACTCTGGTCTCGATTATGTCGAAAGCGACAACCCGTTCGGGCAACACGTCGAATTCAACTACACCCCGGACTTGACCGGCCAGATACTCGCCCTCCGGTTCGCCGAAGAGCCCGATCCCCAGTTCCGGTACAAGTCGGGGGACAACGCCGTGCTCGGGTTGATCCTCGACCGGGTGCTGGGTGACGTGACCATCACCGAATATCTGCAGCGCACGATCTGGGATCCCCTCGGTCTGGAGTCAGGCGGGACCTGGAGCACCGATTCGGAGGATGGGCTGGAGCGAACCTGGTGCTGCCTGGCCATGACCGCCCGCGACCTGGCCCGGATCGGGGTCATGGTCCGGTCCGGTGGAGTCTGGGAAGGAAGGGCGGTCATTCCCGAGGAATGGGTGACCCGCTCGGCCGAGCCGGCCTACACCGCCTCGAGATGGCCCTCGGAGTACACGGGATCGCCTCTGGCCAACTATGGATATCAGTGGTGGATAACCGAGTCGGGGGCCATGCTCGCCCTGGGCAAGGCTGGTCAGTACCTCTACGTCGGCGGCGACACGGTGATCGTCCGTCTCGGAGAGACCCAAGGAGAGGTCTCCTGGGCTCGGCTGTTGGAGCAATTGGCCGCTG
>JBMDXS010000261.1:0-3468 GCA_048595045.1 Acidimicrobiia bacterium | reverse complement strand
CCCGCGGTCGCCGTCGGCGGGAGGATCCCCCAGCCGTGGACGTAGAGGGTGTAATCCCCATCCGCCGGTGCAACGAGATCGATGATCTCGTTGGTGCCTCCTGCCGTCGATTCCGCGACCAGGTTCTCACCGAGGTACAGGTACAGGTCGATGTCCGTGTCGGGTTGGACACCGGTCAGGTCGGCGACATCGAGCGTGATCCGCAGATGGGCAGCACCGCTGATGGGGATCGTGTGGGCCGTTGTTCCGGTCGGATCGGTACGAACGAAGGTCTGGTCCGGATCCTGTGCCACGCTCCCCGTGATGGGAGTGTCGCCGGCGAGCCCGTGGGCCCCCGGGAGGTAGGGCCCGGTGTACCCGAAGGCAACCGGGAAGCCGATCGTGCCCTCGGCTCCCGTGCCACTCACGGAGTCGGGGAACTCGATGGCGGTGGCCTTCACCGCGATCGGGCTTCTCACCCGGTTGCGGCCATCCACCCAGGCCAGTGAGCCGAACCGCCACGCATCGAGCGGGGCATCCACGTTCACGAAGGTGACTTCGAAGGTCGCCGACTCACCGGGGGCGAGCCGTATGCGATCGGGGGTGACCGTCACGTCGAAACCGGCCGGTTCGTCGACCCGGGCCCGATAGGTGTCGGTCTCGTCCGAGACGTTGGTCACGGTGCGGATGACCGTCTTCGCTCCCGGTACCTCGCTGACCGCGATCGATGGGTAATTGAGGTCGGTTGCGATCGTCGATCCGCCGCGAGAAACGGCCAGGGCGCAGGTCGCCGCCGGGTCCACGAAGATCTCAGGCGCCGTCGCGCAGAGGAACCCGAAGTAGTCCCAGATGTCCGCGTCATAGGCCAGCCCCGGGTTGAAGACCGAGCCTTGACGTGAGGCCCGACCGGCCGGGTCGACATGCCCCGCCCCGAAATCGAACGGGTCCGCTCTCGTGGTCCCGTCTTCCTTGCGCACGTCTTGACGGGCCGTGGTCATCAAAGCCGACTTGGCCTGGGCCGGTGTCCAGTCGGGGTGAGCCTGCTTGAGCAATGCCAGCAGCCCGGCGACGTGTGGGGACGACATCGAGGTCCCCGAGATCGACTGGAACAACTCGCCCTGTGCACCGAGGGTCGGGGTGATCGAGTTGCCGGCGAGGATCTGCACACCGGGCGCGGTCACGTCGGGCTTGATGATGTCGGCGGAAGCCGGGAGGCCCACCGGGCCTCTGGATGAGAAGGCGGCCATGCTGTTGCCTCGCCGGCGCTCCTGCTCTCCGTCCGTGATCTCAACCGTCGCAGCATCGCCGTTGTCTGCGATGTACTGCTTGAGGGCCGTCCCGTCACTGAAGTCGATGTTCACCGACGGGATCACGTGGTTGTCGGTGAGCAGGTCTTGAACGTCGTCCACGTTGTACAGGACCATGCCTGCTCCCCCAGCGTCGGCCACGGCCTGGCTCTTCTCGACTCGGGCAGGGCCGCCCCGGAGACAGAGCACCACCTTGCCCGCGATGTCTCCGGTGAAATCGACTGCCGGGTCGCAGAGGGCGTTGCCGTGGTTGGCTGCGTCGACGAAGGGCAACTGGCCTCCGGTCCCGGGCGTGATCGAAGCGCCTTCGTATCTCCCGGTGTCCCTCTTGAACCAACGCGACCACCGGCTCTGGGAGGCGCCTTCACCGGTGATCACCTCGGCGACGTATGTCTTCTTCTGCAGGCTCGCGCCGACCGTGGTGACCCACGGCGTCGTGGCCGGGCTCCCGATCGATGACGCACCGGGCCCCGTGTTCCCGGCCGAGGTCGCCACGAAGACCCCTGCGTTGGCGGCGAAGAGGAAGGCGAGGTCGTCCGGCCCGGTCAGCCCGGGCGTGGAGCTCCCGATGGAGTAGTTGATCACATCGACGCCATCTGCGACGGCCGTGTCGATTGCGAGGGCGAGGTCGCCGCCGAAGCAACCCAGGTTTCCGCAGGCGCTGTAGGCGACCACATGTGCGTCGGGGGCGATACCGCTGATGTCACCGAACTCCCGTTCGAAGATCGAGGTCTCGATATCCGGGTTGCCGGCCGCGGTGCTCGCTGTGTGCGTTCCATGCCCGTCGTAGTCACGGGCCGTGGCATAGGTCTCGGAGCCGATGAACTGCTCATAGAGGACCCGCATGTCACGAGCGCCGATCAGCTTGTTGTTGCATGTGAACGGCACGTCGGTCGGGTTGTGGGCGGTGTTCCCGAAGTCGCAACCCGTGCTGGGCACCGTGACCGCAGGGTCAGGGTTCAGATCGGGGATGTTGGCGAGGGTTATCGGGGGCGGCCCCAGATCGGGACGGGGCCCAAACGACGGGTGCTCCGGCCAGATCCCGCTGTCGATGACGCCGACCACCACCCCGGCCCCGGTGAACCCGCTGTCCCATGCGCCCCGACGGTCATCGAGACCCAAGAACTCGGGTGATCGAGAGGTGTGGAGTTGGCGCAACTCGTCACGCTGGACCAGGAGCACACCCTTCTGGGCGGCCAGGCTCTCGGCCTGGGCCGGGGTGAGGGAGGCACTGAATCCGTTTATCGCAAAACCGAAACTGGCGACGAGGGCACCGGGATCGATACCAGCACTCTCCAAGACCTCGACCTTCTCGCTCTCGAGCTGCGCCGAGTACTCCTCGACGGCCGAGCTGGCCGGGTCGGGGGCTTCGGCGCCTTCCGGGGCCAACTCTTCGTTGCCGAGGACGGGCTCGGCCTCCATGACCACCACATAGGGGGCCTCGGTCTCAGCGGTCTGGGCGGTGACATCCACCGGCCCGGCTCCGGCCGGGATCGCGGTGGCGAGGGCCGTGGTGAGCACGATTAGAGACGTAAGCAGCCTGCGTCTCATCCAGGGTCTCCTCCTGATTGTCCAGCACCGCTTTCGACGGTGCACCCCCTCGACGGGTATCAGCCCGATCGGCCCGGCGGGACCATACACAACTCATCTGCCATGGCCAACAGGGGGAACCGCTGCAATCCCGGCGACGTCCTATCTTTGATGACGAGTCGTATGCGAGAAGCCATCCTCCTCGCGACGCTGATGGCGATACTCGCCGCATGTGGAGCAGGCACCGACCCAGATGCCGTCGGAGATGCCACGACAGTCGCCACCACCACTCCGACCACCGGGAGCGATACCACCACCATGCCCAGCAACGAACAGCTGCCGATTGTCGCACCGGCCATCGAGGATCTGACCCGGCGTCTCCGCGCCCCATCCGACGCCATCGAGGTGGTGTCCGCCGAGGAGGTGACCTGGCCCGATGGCAGCCTCGGGTGCCCGGAGCCGGGAATGTCCTACACCCAGGCCGTTGTGGATGGCTCCAAGGTCGTCCTTCGCCACGAGGATCGTGTATTCGTCTATCACGCCGGTGACGATGACCAGCCGTTTCTCTGTGCCTCCGAGGACAAGGACGGCGGCCACGAATTCCTCCCCCCACCGGGATTCAACGATTGACAGGAATGGAGGGGCGTCTGGT
>JBMDXS010000260.1:0-7417 GCA_048595045.1 Acidimicrobiia bacterium | reverse complement strand
GGCATTGCTCCAGGATCTGGCGCGAGCCACGGGGTCCGAGCTGGTGGACCCGATCGAGCTGCTCGGCCCCGACCCCAGCCCAGAGGTCCGACGGCGCGCCGGTGACGGCCTTCTCCTCGCGCCTCCGGGCAGGGTGCTCCTTCCCCCCGGCTTCGACAAGCGCCTGCACTGCTATCACGGTGGTCTCGAGCCCGCCGAGCTCGAGATACCACTTCTCGTCGGCTGAGCAACCCGTTGGTTTGCGCGCTCCCGACCCGGGGTAGGTGGTGGCGGCCTGAAGGCACAGACAAGGCCCACTGCGGAAGGGATCCACTGGCGTGCATGAGCTGACCGGGACAGTCGTCGCCATCATCGACAGCCAGACGGACGCCAAGGCCGCGTTGGACAGTCTCGCCGGCGGCCAATTCGATGCGGAGCTGCTTCATGGTGAGGAGGGGCGAGCCCACCTCTCCCGGGACGATGCAGAGGGTCTATCGTCGGTGGTGAAGAAGCTGGCCGTCGCCTTCGGCGACGAGATTCGGATCCTGGACCGCCTGGATCGGGCCCTTGAGGACGGGCGCTCTGTGATCTCGGTCGACGTCGACGAGGATCACGCCGCCGATGTCGCCGACATCCTCGAAGAGCATGGCGGGCACGACATGTGGCGGCTCGGCGAGTGGAGCTTCAATCGCATCGGGAGTGAAGGCTCAGGAGAAGGCTGAATCCGGGCATGGCCACAGACCAGCACACGATCGCGGTATTCGCTCCCCACCTCACCCTCACCGTGACCATCGAGAAGACGACCGACGATGCCCCAGACGACATCCACATTCATCCCGGGGGCCAGGGCTTCTGGGTGGCGCGGATGTTGCGGCATCTCAAGGAGCGCCCCTTGCTCTGCGGGCCCGTGGGCGGGGAGTCCGGTGGCGTGCTCAGGAACCTCATCGAGCAGTGGGGGATCGATCTACGCCCGGTCGAGGTTCAGGAGAGCTCCCCGGCCGTCATCCAGGACCGGCGCTCTGGGGACCGGAGCCCGATCGCCGAGGCGGTGGCCCGAACTCTCGCCCGTCATGAGCTGGATGACGCGTACGGTTCGATCCTCGACCTCGCCCTCGCCTCGCCGGTCGTGGTGATCACCGGCCAGCCGACCGAGATCGTCCCGGTCGACACCTATCGGCGTTTGGGTCACGACCTGTCCTCCTCGGACGTGCGCGTCGTCGGCGATCTCCACGGCAAGGAGCTCGATGCATACGTGGAGGGTGGCCGGCTCGACCTGCTCAAGGTCAGCGACGAAGACCTCAAGGAGGACGGGCGACTCATCGGGGACGACGAGGAGAGTGCCCTGGCCGAGTTGCACCGTCTCCGCGCCGCCGGGGCGGACAACGTCGTCATCTCCCGAGGTGCCCAGCCCGCCCTGGCCAGCATGGAAGGCGTGACCTACCGCGTCACCGGCCCGGAGCTGGAGGCGGTCGATTACCGGGGCGCCGGTGATTCGATGACAGCGGGCCTGTCAGCGGCTCTCCGTCGCGGCCTCGGCCCGGAGGACTCGCTCAAGCTCGCCGCGGGAGCCGGAGCGGCCAATGTGACCAGACACGGGCTCGGCAGCGCCTCGGACGACCTCATCCCCCGGCTCGCCGAGAGGGTGGCGGTCGAGGTCATGGTCCCGGCGCAGCGATGACCGACCTCCCACGTGTGGTCGTCACCAACGACGACGGGATCGACTCCCCGGGGCTCAGCAAGCTCGCCAACAGGCTGGCCGAGGACTTCGACGTGGTGGTGGCCGCGCCTGCAACCGACATGTCGGGAAGTGGCACCGGGATCGGTGGCTTCGACCCGGTGAAGGGAGTCGACCTGACCAAGGCCGAGATGGAGGGAGGGTTCCCCGCCTACACCATCGCAGGACCACCCGGGTTGGCGGTGATGGCGGCTGCGCTGGGAGCATTCGGGCGGTTCCCCGATCTCGTCGTCTCGGGGGTGAACGCCGGCATGAACACGGGCCATTCGATCATTCACTCCGGCACCGTCGGTGCCGCGCTGACCGCGCGGACCTTCCGCAGCCGGGGGATCGCGGTGAGCGTTGCGCAATCCGACCCGTGGCAGTGGGACACCGCGGTGGAGGTCGGGCATTCTGCGGCCCGCTGGATCCTGGGCCGCAGTCGTGGGCCCTACGTGCTCAACATCAACGTCCCTGGTGTGCCCGCAGGCGAGATCAACGGCATCCACTGGGCGGACCTCGACGACTTCGGCTACTTCCGGGTGGCAAACGCCGACGTCGTCGACCGGAAGCTTCAGTTCGTGGTCGGATCGTCTTCGGCCGGCACAGACCCGGCCAGCGACACGGCCCTGATCGCCAAGAACTTCGTCACGATGACTCCCTTGTCGACTATCGAACCGGCCGGATTCCCCGATCTGGACGCTGCCGGCGTCTGGAGCCCGGATCGGGAGGGGGAGGGCAAGTTTTGAGGCTCGTGCGGCCGGGTATGGCGTGGCGACATCGACTCAGGAGCCCCGATGCAATGTGCGCATGATGTATGCACCTGTGTGGTGACCGAAACCGGCGAGTTCTGCAGCGAGGCATGCGAGCTGGGGACCATGACGGGTGGCTTCTGCGGCTGTGACCATGCGGTGTGCCGGGCCAGCCGTCTCAACGCCCCTGCCATCGACCAGTCGTGAATCGTCTCAACCTGATCGGTGGGATGGTGATCGGCGCAAGCGTCGTCTACTTCTTCGACCGTTCCCAGGGGCGACGGCGGCGAAGCCGCCTGGCCCATGGGATGAGATCGCTGTCCGACACGGTGTCGGGATCGGTGCGCTCGGGCCGTCTCGCCAGGAAGACGCAGGCCAAATCCAGGTCCTGGGAGGTGCCGATGGCTACCGTGAACATCGACATCGATCAGGGGACGGTCACGTTGCGCGGTGCGTTTCCCCCGAGCGATGCGCCCCGCACCGGTGGCCGGCTACATCGCGGCACCCGGAGCAGGGGTCATGCGGAGGCCCGGCCGGGTTTCGACGGTTCGGCTCAGGGGTAGACAACCCAACAACCACGAGAGCCGATATGTCCTCCGATCTGTCCACACCGGCCGCGTCCACCGAGCCCGCTGAGGAGCTGAGCACGCTCAGCGCGGCCTACACCGACCCCGACACCGCAGGGGAAGTCGTCGAACATCTGGAGAGGGCGGGACTCAGGCCGAGGGTGATAGCCCCTATCGGGCCTTGGACGCTCTCCGCCCTGCCCGACCCCGGCGGCAAGCTCTTCGAACAGCCCTTCGTCACCTCCGGCGCCGGCGCCCTCGGCCTGGGGCTGGTGACCGCCCTGGCATCGGTGATCTGGATCGAGGGGCGACACTGGCTCATATACGGTGCCCTCGGCGCGGTGGTGGGTGCCTTGACCGGCTGGATAGGCAGCGCGATGGCAGCCACGGCCCATCCCGCACGCCAGGAGGACCTGCTCGCCCATCCCCGAGCCGGGCTCACCGTCGAGGTCGAGACCGACGAGTCGCTCGATGCCAGGGTGGCGGAGACCGTCATGGGGAAGCACAGTCCAATCGTGTTCACAGCGACGACCCGTCCCGGTCCCGGGATGCGCTCGGAGCGGGTGATGTGGGAGCACGAGGATGGGCTGTCGCCACTAGAGGTGATTTCACTGTGGGTCGATGGCCGGGAGCGCCGGCCCACGGCCCCGCCCCGGGGACGGCATATCGCGGGCAATCGGGCCCGTTTCTGAGCCACCCTGATCACACGCAGTCGGCGAGGCATTTTGCACTATCGCCGTAGTGGTAATTAGATTCACCCTGTTTTGTTAGGTAGCTAACAATCAGGAGGTCGCCATTGAGAAGGGTCGTCCCGGGAGTTCTGCTCCTCGCAGTTGCCTTCGCCGCGTGCGGCGGTGAGGGGGGGTCCGACGAGGGCCCCCTGGTGGTCTACTCGGGCCGTTCCGAGGAACTGGTAGCCCCTTTGATCGAGGACTTCGAGAGCAGCAGCGGGGCCGAAGTGGAAGTCCGATATGGAGACTCGGGAGAGCTGGCGGCCACCTTGCTGGCCGAGGGGGAGGAGACCGAGGCAGATGTCTTCTTCGCGCAGGACCCGGCGTCTCTCGGAGCGGTGGCAGACCTGATGGCGGAGCTACCGGAGGGGACTTTGGGCCTGGTGGATGCCAAGTACCGGGATCGAGGCGGACACTGGGTCGGCACCTCGGGCCGGGTGCGCGTCGTAGTGCACAACACCGGATCGGACGTGCCTCTCCCCCAGACCATCGATGACACGATCGTCCCGGAGTGGGCCGGTCAGCTGGGAGTCGCCCCTACCAACGGCTCCTTCCTCGCTTTCGTATCCGCCATGATCCTCGAGCGTGGTGAGGACGGGGCCCGTGAGTGGCTGGAGGCCTTGGCCGCCAACGACCCTGTGGAATTCGACGGGAACGCACCAATCGTGGAGGCGACCGACAACGGCGAGTTGGCCGGCGGCTTGGTCAACCACTACTACCTCCTTCGTCTGCGCGCGGAGGGCGCAGGTCAGAACGCGGAGAACTGGTTCATCCCAGCCGGTGACGTAGGCTCGCTGGTGATGCCGGCAGGGGTAGCCATCACCACTGACACGGCGAATCCAGACGGCGCGCAGCAGTTCGTGGACTTCCTGCTCGCCGAAGAGGCCCAATCGTTCTTCGCCACCGAGACGTTCGAATACCCCCTCCTCGAGGGTGTGGCTGCGCCGGAAGGTGTTCCCGCCCTGTCCGAGATCAACTCACCGGACATCGACCTCAGCGAGCTGGCGGGCGTCCTCGACGCGGCCACCCGTCTGGTCGCAGAGGCCGGTCTGGTCTGATGTGACTTCCGGGCCGATCACCGCACCGCAGCGGGCTGCGGCGGTGCGGCGTCCCGGTTACAGGGGATGGTGGGCGGCAGCCGGCGTCGCCCTTCTCCCCACCGTCATTCCCCCCCTCAGCCTGCTCTTCCAGGTCGTCGGGAGCGGCTCCGCCCTGGTCATACCGGCGGGACGACTCATGGAGCTGCTCATCAACACGACTCTGCTGACGGTCGCTGTGACGATCACGTCGGTGGCGATCGGGTTGGGGACGGCGTGGATCACCACCAGGGTCAGGCTCCCGCTCCGGAAGGCGTGGATGACCCTGGCCGCCCTGCCCCTGGTGGTGCCATCGTATGTGGCTGCCCTGACCGTCATCGCGGCCACAGGGCAGGGCGGGCTCCTCCCCGGGATCCCGACTCCCTATGGCTTCCTGGGGTCTTGGCTGGTCCTCTCGTTGTTCACCGCCCCCCTGGCCCATCTCAGTCTCATCCCCGGGCTGCGCGGGATCGACCCGGCCACCGAGGAGGCGGCGACCGGTCTGGGGGCGGGGCGGTGGAAGGTCTTCGGCACGGTCACGCTTCCCCAGCTGAGACCCACCCTCGTAGCCTCCGGTCTGCTGGTCGGCCTGTACACGATCTCGGACTTCGGCGCAGTCTCCTTGCTCCGCTACGACACCTTCACCCGGGCCATCTACACCCTCTACCGGGGACAGATCGACCGGAGGCCGTCGGCCACCCTCTCCTTGATCCTGATGGTCCTGGCGGTCCTCATCCTTCTCGTCGAGCGCCGGTACCGGTCCCGCGCTGCGCTGCATGGTCGTCGGCCGAGCCGTGCCCGGGCCCTTCTCGGGCTGACCCGACCGGGCCGGGTCGCTGCTATCTCGACCTTGGGCCTCTATGCCCTCGTCTCCCTTGGCCTGCCCTTGATGGTCATGGGCGTCACCCTCACCCGGGGTATCGACGCGGGACAGGCCATTGGATCACCGGGTCTGGAGGCCGCCAGGTCTCTGGGTGTGGCCCTCATCGCCTCGGTGGTCACCGTGGTCCTCGCCTTTCCGGTCGCGATGGTCATCACGAGAAGACCGGGCCGTCTGTCGGGGTGGGTGGAGTCGGCCATGTGGGGCGCCTACTCCCTGCCCCACATCACGGTAGGGGTGGCCGCTGTCGGCTTCGCTCTCGCCTGGGCCCGGCCGCTCTATCAGACCCTGGTCTATCTCGTGATCATCTACGCGGCGATCTTCCTCCCCCAGGCTGTGGGCGCCGCCCAGGACTCGCTGTCCCGGGCCAGCCCGGACCTGGAGTACGCGTCACGCGGCCTGGGAAGGGGGGCGCTGGCGACGTTGGCCCGAGTCACCATTCCTTTGGCCGTGCCCGGGATCGTGGCCGGGGGCGCTCTCGCCTTCCTCAGTGTGATGAAGGAGCTCCCGGCGACCCTCCTCCTCCGCCCCAATGGTTTCGAGACCCTGGCGATAAGGATCTGGAGCTCCACCGCGGAGGGTTTCCTCACCCGCGCCTCGGCCGCCGGGCTGGTTCTCCTCGCCGTCTCGATCGTGCCACTCTTCCTGGTGATGTCCCGTGAGCTCAGCGACTGATCGACTCGCCATCCGCGCCCGCGACCTGACCAGGTCGTTCGGTGATGCCGTGGCGCTCGACCATTTCAGCCTCGACGTCTGGGAGGGCGGTGTGGTGACACTGCTCGGGCCCTCAGGCTGTGGCAAGACCACCGCTCTCCGGGTGATCGCCGGCTTCGAGGACGCCGGCGGCACCGTCGAGATCCACGGGAGGACCGTCCTCGGTGCAGACGTGTTCGTGCCACCGGAGAAGCGAAGGGTGGGCATGGTCTTCCAGGACTACGCCCTCTTCCCCCATATGACCGTGGAGAGGAATGTGGCATACGGGCTATCTCGCGGCGATCGTGGCTCTCGGGTGGGCGAGGTGCTGGAACTCGTCGGCCTCACCGGGCTCGAGGACCGAATGCCCAACGAGCTGTCGGGTGGACAGCAGCAGCGGGTGGCCCTGGCCCGGGCACTCGCACCAAGACCGGAGGTCATCCTCCTCGACGAGCCGTTCAGCAACCTCGACGCCAGCCTCAGGGACCGGGTGCGGCGAGAGCTGCGTGCGATCCTCACCGAGGCGCGCACCACGGCGGTGTTCGTGACCCACGACCAGGAGGAGGCCCTGGCCACGTCTGACATCGTGGCCGTGATGCGCGACGGCCGTGTGCTCCAGGCCGACACCCCGGGCCACCTCTACTCCCACCCGGCCGACCCGTGGGTGGCGGGATTCCTGGGCGACGCCGACGTCTTCGAGTCCGACGTCCGTGATGGCCGGGTGGACACCCCGGTCGGCTCCTTTCAGACCGATCTCCTTGGCAAGGTGTCGGTGATAGTCCGCCCCGAGAACGTCCAGATCTCCCTGGGTGAGACCCCCAACGCGGTCGTCGCCGGATCGGAGTTCTTCGGTCACGACCAGTTGGTCACTCTGGCCCTTCACGGTGGCACCCGGGTGCGGGCACGCATCGGGCCCCGCCCTGTCTACCGGGTCGGGCAGGCAGCCCGGGTCCGGGCCACCGATGCTCGGATCTTCGCCAAGAGCTGAACACACCATTTCGGGTCGGCGCCAGACGGGCCGCCGCC
>JBMDXS010000026.1:0-4151 GCA_048595045.1 Acidimicrobiia bacterium | reverse complement strand
CGCGGTGGTGACCTCGATGGACACCGGCAACGTCGACACGGTCATCATCGCCGGTCGGGTGATGAAGCGCGACGGCAAGCTCCTCCATGTCGATTGGGACGCCGTCAAGCGCATGGCTCTCTCCTCCCGTGACTACGTGATAGAGAAGTCCGGGTTCAAGCTGCCCGGGATCTGAACCACTTCCATCTGCGTCAGCCTTGAGATACTGCATTGGAGGACCACGTCTGAAGTGTAAGTCTTGACTTACGGTAAGTGAACGCTTACAGTAGGTCTGGTGGTCGATGCACAGCTCGAGGCACTGTCGGTGGAGACGAGACGGGTCATCTACACGATGCTCCTGGAGCGGCCTCGTTCCGTAGGTGAGATCGCCCAGCGACTGCCGGTGAGCCGCCCCGCCGTCTCTCAGCATCTCAAGGTGCTGCTCGACGCCGAGCTGGCCCGCGTCACCGACGTGGGCAACCGGCGGGTCTACTCGGCCAACCCGGAGGGCATGGCCGCGTTGCGCGACTGGATCGACCGGATGTGGGACATGGCGATGGGCAGCTTTGCCGGCTTCGCCCAGAGCGAATCAACCCGGAGAGAGATGGAGAGAGAGATGAGCAACCCCGAGAAACTGGAAGCCGTGGTGAAGGTGATCACCGTGCCAGGCGAGCCGGCAGTGGTCTTCGAGCTCTTCACCGACAGGATGGGTCAGTGGTGGCCTTTGCAGACCCACTCGGTTGGTGGCGAGGATGCAGTCGATGCCAGGGTGGAAGGAGGGGTCGGGGGACGGGTCTACGAAGTCACCCGTGACGGCGTCGAGCACCAATGGGCCAGGATCGACGAGTGGGAGCCTGGGCGGCGTCTGGCCATGGAGTGGTACCCGGGCCTTCCGATGGCGCAGGCGACCCATCTCGAGATCACCTTCCGTCAAACCGCCGAGGGGACCGAGATGACCCTCGTTCACGATGGTTGGGAGGCGCGGGGCACGGACGCGGACCGGATGCGCCAGTCCTATGAAACGGGGTGGGACACGGTCCTGGGGAGAATCCCGGGGTCGGTGCGGGCGGAAGCTCCCGCCTGACGAGGCCGCCCTCGCCACAGCAGGGGTGTAACCCAATCCGGCTTCGGGTCGATTACTTGGGTACGGGCGGGGTATGACCCGGAAGGAAGAGAATGAGACGACTCCAGCGAACCGTCTTGACTGCGCTCCTGACCGTCGGCCTCGTCGCCGGCTCGAGCGTCGCCTGGGCGCAGACCGATGAGGATGGCGAGACCGAGGCCGGCCAGAATCTCATCGACACACTCTTCAATTTCGGTTACGACGTCGTCAATCGAGTATTCCTCTGGAACACGAGCCAAACCGACGGCCCCTACGACTGCACTCTGGAGAACGGCCCCATCACGGCCACCTATGGCGAGACCTCGGATGACGGCGTCATCCTCGTCGACATGCTCGACGGCGGCTCGGGCCCGCTGATGTTCCCCAACCGCCCGGCCGAAGAGGTGGGCGAGGATCAGGAACCTGCCACCTCCCCCGTCGCCTACACCGGGGCCGAGGGGGAATGCGGGGTTAGCGGTGGTGATCCCACGGGGCCGGCAGGCCAGATCAACCATGGCATGTTCCTGCGTCTGTTCAACAGCCTGTATCAGGGTGAGGGTGGACGGGGCTGCCTGATCCGACACATCGCCCAGTCCGACCTGGGGAAGGGTGATCAGCAGGTGCAGGCCGGTGAGGTGGTGATCACCGATCCGGTGGCTGCCGGTGACACCGGCTCGGTCGAGTTCACCACCGTGGAGACGGACTGTGAGCACGGTCGGGCCGCCGACACGGATGCGACCGATCAGTCAGGTCGACCGGAGGGTGCGGGCCCACCCGACCACGCCGGCCGGCCCGATCATGCCGGCCCGCCCGATCATGCCGGCGGGGCCGGCGGTCCCGGCAACGGCAACGGTGGCGGCGGCAACGGTGGCGGCAACGGCAACGGTGGCGGCAACGGCAACGGGGGACCCGGGAACTGATCACGACGCCGGTCGAGGTGGCCCGGGGTCAGTCCAGGGCGCCGATGTCTACGTTGTAGGCCTCGAACACCAGGTCCGCGCCCGCCTGACGATGCAGGGTCAGCCTGCCGAGTAGTGTCGTCACGTGGCGTCGCACCGATGACACGGTGCTGGTGCCCCCACTGGCCAAGCGGACGGCAGCCTCGGCGCGGAGCCACGCCTCCAGCAATGCCAGGTGGTCCTCCCGTAGGTCCTCCGTGGAGGGGGCGAGCCGCGGGGCGACTGCAACGATCTCGGCCAGAAGGCCATGTGATCCTTCGACTTCTTCGATGTGAAGGTCCAGCGCCTTCCGGACGGCACCCAGGCTCGCTTCCGTCCGCTCCAACCAATCGTCGGCCGAGGAAGGGCCGGCTATGACTTCCTCGAGTGCGGTCATGGCCTCGGCGAGATCATGACGCCGGTGACTGGCTCGGGATAGCTGTTCAGACGACTGCACTGCGCCGGGAACGCTCATCGTCAGACGATTGCCCCTCACTGGCGATACCGACAGGGTCGGAAGTCCCAACCGGCCGGTTCTCTATTTTGAGCACGTTCGTAACCTAGGCCCGGTGATCGCTGACCGCTACCGGCCGATCGAGCAGATCGGGACCGGTGGGATGGCCACGGTGTGGAAGGCCCAGGACACCTTGCTGGGCCGATTCGTGGCAGTCAAGCGTCTCCTACCCCAACTGGCCGGCGACCCGGCGGCGTCGGACCGGTTCGAGCGGGAGGCGCGTGCCGCGGCGAAGCTCAACCACCCGGGGATCGTGACCGTGTTCGACACCGGGGAGGATGCCGACGGGCCCTACATCGTCCTCGAGTTGGTGTCGGGCGCCACCGCGGCCGACGAATTGGCCCGATCCGGCCCGATGAGCCCATCCGACGTCGCCGCTCTGGTGACACAGGTGGCAGGCGCTCTGGATCATGCCCACTCCGCCGGCGTGATTCACCGGGACATCAAGCCTGCCAATCTGATCGTCGACCCCGACGGACGGGTTCGCCTGGCCGATTTCGGTATCGCCCGCACCGTCGACGATCGGGTCACCATCACCGGCTCAGGCGAGCTTGTCGGCACCATCAGCTA
This sequence comes from Acidimicrobiia bacterium, assembly GCA_048595045.1. Taxonomy (GTDB): domain Bacteria; phylum Actinomycetota; class Acidimicrobiia; order Spongiisociales; family ZC4RG35; genus JARDZU01. The sequence goes on along the minus strand of JBMDXS010000026.1, from coordinate 1,048 downwards.
TCTGGCGCCAGAGATTCTCACCGGGGAGCCGGCCACCCCTGCCTCCGACATCTACTCCCTCGGCGCCGTCACCTTCGAGTTGCTGTCGGGACGTCCCCCCTTCTCCGGAGACACGCCAGCCGCCCTGCTCGAGGCGGTGCGAATCGGCGGCGTCCCCAGTCTCGACGGGTTGGCCCCCGATCAGATGTCGGCCGCGGTCCGAAGCGCCATGGCGCGCGATCCTGACGACCGCCCCGACAGCGCCGGCGAGTTCGCGGCGGCGCTGGCCGGATCGACCACCCTGGTCCTCGCCGGGGCGAAATCGCCGACGAGCGGCGCTGTTGCGTCGGAGGAGCCGACGGTGGTCAGACCGACACCCCCGCCTCCTCCACCACCACCGGTCGTCATGCCTCCGCCACAGCGACATGGTTCGACGTGGTCGGCCTGGCCCGTCATTCTCCTCCTGATCACGATCGCCACGCTCATCGTGGCCGCGATCGTGAACGCTGTGGACACCGACACCGATCCGGCGGTGACAGCCGCCACGACCGTCCCTGCGACGACAGTGCCACCTACGGAGGTCGCAACGACCGTCGCATCGACCACCACGGTCCCACCTACCACGACCCTCCCACCGCCGACCACCGTTTCGGCCACTACCCCGGAGAGCGTTGCTGGGGAGATCGGGGCCCTGCTTGCTTCCCTCGACCCCCCGGACTTCGAGCGTCGGGAGGTGCGCCAGGTGGAGGACCGGGTCGAGAGGGCGATGGAGGAATGGCAGGTGGATGACCGAGACGATCTTCGGCGCGAGCTGGAGCGATCCTTCGAGGAGGCCGCCGATCTCGAAGACTCCCCAGAGCGGACCGAGCTGCTCGACCTACTCGCTCAGCTCGCCGAGTCGATGGGGTTCAGGGTCGACCCTGTCGGCGACGGGCAGGGAAATGGGGATGGTGGTGGCGACGACTGACCACCCGCATCACGAATTCGTCGAGACGACCATCGGCCTGCCAGATGGTGTGACACTCGGGGCCACCATGGGCAGCCCGGAGGGCACCGCCCTGGGTCTGGT
>JBMDXS010000259.1:0-4456 GCA_048595045.1 Acidimicrobiia bacterium | reverse complement strand
GGGCTCCTCGCCGACGCCGCCGTGCTCGGGATGGCCGGGCTCCCTGCCGGGGGTGCGACCGTGGCCTACTGGGTGCTGATGGCCACTTCGGTCCTGCTCATGGCAGGTGTCTTCGGCTCCCTTCGCTATCCCGCCTATGCGGGCGTGATGGCGGCAACCGGTTTGTCATATCTGGCCGTGCTCACCACCCTTGGAGGGATGTTCCTCGGCCGGGCATTGGTCGCCGGCATCGGCCCTTTCGTCACGTGAAGGAGAGAGTGTGGAGATAACGAGCACGTCCGCTGACGTCGACCTGACAGATGCCACCCTGGTCGTCGGGATGCTGGCCGGGAACGAGCCTGTGCCGGAGGCCGAGGAAGCATTCTCCGGGGCGGATCCTGCCCTGTTCGAGCTGGCCAAATTCGAAGGCAAGGCCGGCCAGGTCCTCACCCTGCCCTACCCGGGTGCGAAAGCAGTCGTGTTCGTCGGTCTTGGCGATGAGGCCGGGTTCGAGTCGATCAGGAGCGGCATGGGCAATGCCGTGAGAGTGGTCAAGAGCGAGCGGGCAGTCACCAACCTGAATCGGCTGCCCGTGGACGGCGCCACCCGAGCAGTGGTCGAGGGTGCGGCCCTGGGCGCCTACCAGTTCCGGCCCTACAAGACCGACGGTGACCCGCTCCCGGTGGAGCGACTGGAGCTGATCGAGGGTGACGATGACGCCCTGGCCGAGACGCTCGTGACTACGGACGCCACCAATCTCGCTCGCGATTGGGTCAACACCCCTGCCCTGGACAAGGCGCCCGAGGAGCTGGCCAGACGCATCGAGGAGGCGGCTACCGAGGCTGGGCTCGCGGTCGATGTCTGGGACGAGCCGCGAATAGTCGAAGAGAAGCTCGGGGCATTGCTGGGTGTCGCCGCCGGCTCGGATCGGCCACCCAGGCTGGTGATCATCGAGCACACACCCGACGACCCCGCCGCTCACCTGGGGTTGGTGGGAAAGGGCATCACCTTCGACTCCGGAGGGCTGTCGATCAAGACCGCTCAGTACATGGAGGAGATGAAGGACGACATGTCTGGCGCGGCCGTGGTGACCGCGGCGACCATCGCCATCGCCCGATTGGGTCTTCCCGTACGCGTCACCACGGTCGTCCCCCTGACGGACAACGCCGTCGGCGGCAAGGCGACACGGCCTGGTGACGTCCTTCGGCCGGTGGCGGGCCCGACGATCGAGGTGCTCAACACCGACGCGGAGGGCCGGCTCATCCTCGCTGACGGGCTGGGCATCGTCCGTCGTTACGAGCCGGACATGATCGTCGATGTCGCCACCCTGACCGGGGCGGCCCACGTCGCCCTGGGCGACAAGGTGGCCGCCGTCTTCGCCTCGGATGAGGAGGTTGCCTCCTCGATCCTGCTGGCGGCTTCACGTGCCGGCGAGCACTTCTGGGAGTTGCCCCTGTTCAAGGACTACAAGAAGGCGATGGAGTCGGACATCGCCGACCTGAAGAACATCTCGGGCGGACGGTATGGGGGAGCGATCACCGCAGCGCTCTTCCTCTCCAGCTATGTCGACGACGCCAAATGGGCCCATCTCGACATCGCCGGGCCGGCCCGTTCCCGTGAGACATCCGGCGAGCACGTCAAAGGCGCCTCCGGGGTGGGAGTGCGAACACTGGTCGAGCTGGCCCGATCGATGACTCCACCCTCCTGAAGAGCCAGCGTTTTCCTAGTCTCATAGGTGATGCGCAAACGCTTCCTGGTGCGTTCCACCGTGGCCGACCTCGCCTCACTGAGTGTGGCGATGATCGTCGCCTCGATGTATGTCTTCGGCACGGTGCTCCCGTGGAACTCGATCGAAGGGGGCATCGCCGTCATCCCCATGGTGGTCTACCTCACCCTGTCCATGATCCTGTTCTCATTCATCACCGCGCAGATGTCGGGGCCCGGTGTGCCCCGACCCACCTACGGCCGGATGTTCGCCATCTTCCTCGGCACCGGTGGCCTCGCGGCTTTGCTCATCTTGTTCACTCGTGGCTACTTCTCGAGACCGTTCCTCATCATCACCGCGGTGGGCTGGCTGGTCCTGGCCACGACCCATCGCATCGTCAGGCGTCGTCGACCCTGGACCGAGCAGATCGCAGTGATCACCGGGGAGAAGCAGCTCGCGGAGGACCTCCAGGACTCCCCGCACGCCGATGTGGTGTGGGTCCTCGACCCCAAGTCGGAGAGTGTCCCAGAGCTTCCCGGTCGGAGCGTCACCATGGCGGTGGACCTGAGGGTCGTGCTGTCGGAGCGGGTGGCCCAGTATCTCTCCTCATGCGACGTCGCCGGGTACACGATCCAGCCTTTCAGCTCCGTCTACGAGGAGCACACCGGCCGGGTGCCCCTGGTGCATCTGGCCGAGGGGTGGGAGATCTCGGCGCCGCTGCTCGAGGTGGCCCCGTGGCTTCCGGGCAAGCGGGCGGTGGAGACCATCTTCACCGTGGTCACCGCGCCTTTCTGGATCCTGCTCGGGGGGCTCGTCGCCCTATATCTGAAGCTGAGCACCCGGGGACCGGCGCTGTTCAAGCAAGAGCGCATCGGATTCGGTGGTGAGCACTTCGTCATGTACAAGTTTCGCACGATGGGTGAGGACGCCGAGAGCAACGGGCCGAGCTTCGCCAGCGAGGGGGACGACCGCCTCATCCGCGGGGGCAGGTTCCTCCGCAAGTCACGTCTCGACGAGATACCTCAGCTGTGGAACGTGCTGAAGGGGGATATGAGCCTGGTCGGGCCACGGGCCGAGCAGGTGCCCTTTGCCGATGTGTTCGCGGAGCAGATCCCCTTCTATGCCCACCGTCATCTGGTACGGCCCGGGATCACGGGATGGGCTCAGGTCAGTTATGGATATGCCGATGATCAAGCGGACACGATCGAGAAGCTGACCTATGACCTCTACTACATCAAGCACATGTCCCCGGTGATGGACCTCCGCGTGCTCTGGAAGAGTGTCTGGACGGTCCTCACCGGGTTCGGTGCTCGTTGAGCGCACCTGTGATCGAGGCCGACCGGAGGGGTTTCCGGGCGCCGGGTACCACCTTCATGGTCTCAGGTGGCCTGATCGGGGCGGTCGGGGCCTACCTGTTCCAGGTGTATGGCGGCCGGGCGCTTGGCCCTGATGCATTCGCCCCAATCGGCGTCCTCTGGACCCTGTTCTTCATCCTGGCCACCGTGCTCCTCGTGCCCGTCGAGCAGTACGTCACCCGCGAGGTCGCTTCCGGGCGACGAGCGATTCCTCACGACCTGAGACCGACGGCGGTCATGGCCGGCATCGGGGCTGTGGTCGGCGGCGGGTTCGTCGTGGTGACCCTCGACCGGCTGTTCGAGGGCAGCTGGCAATACGTGCTCCAGATCGTCCTCCTCATGATCGGGTTTGCGCTCCTGTTCGTTGCCAAGGGAGTGTTGGCGGGGAGGCGGCGGTTCGCAGACGTCGGGTGGGTCCTGATCATCGAGACCGTGGTCCGCCTGGCCGCCGGCGTTCTCGCCATCCAGCTCGCGGCGTCGGCCGAGTCCCTGGGGTGGGCGATGGTGCTGGGCGGGTTCGCCGTTCTCGGGATGCGTTGGTGGCGCCATGACAAGGGCGACCCGAGAGCCCCCGCCGCGCCGGCTTCACATTTCCTCGGCGGCTACGTCGGGGCGACCTCGTCGTCCCAGATCCTCCTCGGTGCGGCCCCGATCGCCGTCGCCGCCCTCGGTGCCGACCCTGCCCTGGTGTCGGTGGTGTTCGTCACGTTCACGTTGTACCGGGCCCCGCTGACGCTGATCTTCTCGCTTCAAGGCCGGATCCTGCCCTATCTGGTCGGAGTGGCCGCCTCCGAGGATCGGCAACGACTGGGTCGGTATGCCCGCAGTGTGGTGGCGCTAGGCGGCGGTCTGGCCGTCGTGGGCGGCCTGGTCGGCTGGCTGTTCGGTTCTGACATCGTGGCCTTCCTGTTCGGACCGGAGTTCGTCCCGTCACACGTCGTCGCCGGGCTCACCGCAGCCGGGGTCATGGCCGCGGCCACGGCACAGGTCGCGGGTCAGGTCCTGGTGGCGGAAGGACGAACGTCGAGACTGGCCGGCGCCTGGTTCGGCGGCCTGATGGTGGCGGTCCTGGCGCTGTTCCTCCTCGGCGGCGCCCCCGATGTGAGGGTCGCCCTGGCCTTCCTCATCGGTGAAGCCGTCGCCCTGATCCTGATGGCTCTCCTCGCCATCCGGCGCTAGATCACCTCTCGTTGGCGAGAGCCCACCTACTCCGTTGGTAGGCCCAGACGGTTGCGCCGACACATGTCGTGTGCGGGTCTATCCCTAAGGGGTGGGAGGCCGCATCCGGGACTCGAGCCATCTGGAGTGCTCCGCGGCGAGTGTTGGCGGGAATCGCCAGCGAAGCTCGAGGGGGACCATCGGCACGTGGTCGAACACGATGAGACCGGCCGATTCGGCCTTGACCAGACCGGCTCGG
>JBMDXS010000258.1:0-2387 GCA_048595045.1 Acidimicrobiia bacterium | reverse complement strand
GGGGCAGTGCGTCTGAGGCGTTGGGGAACGGATGCATCACGGGCACTGGGACGGACCCTTCTCCAGGCCGCATTCCTCGCCCACCGGGCGTTGAGGATGACCGAAGCCATCGTTGTGACCCTTTGGCGCCTGGTGTTCACCCGTCGCGGCTTGCTCACATGGGTGACGGCCGAGGAAGCGGAACGGCAGTTCGATTTGGAGCTGACGGGCTTCATCCGGCGGATGTCCCCCTCCATGGTGGTGGCGATCGTGGGCAGCACCGCAGCCGCATTTGTCAAACCAGAGGCGTTGGTGCCAGCTCTGGCCTGGTCCGGGATGTGGGTGCTGGCTCCCCTCATCGCCCACCTGGTCAGCATCCCACGCTCTGTCGAGGTGGCGGAACCACCGACGCTTCAGGAACGGGAGGCGCTGCGGCTGATCGCGCGGCGCACCTGGCGCTATTTCGAGAGATTCGTGACTCGCGACGAGAACTGGCAGCCCCCCGACAACTTCCAGGAGGACTTGTCACAGATCGCTCACCGCACTTCTCCGACCAACATCGGGCTCTATCTGCTCGCCGTGCTCTCGGCCCGGGAGTTCGGCTGGATTGGCCTCGAAGAGACCGTGACCAGACTCGAAGACACGGTCTCCACGCTCAATCGGTTGGAGCGGTTTCAGGGTCATTTTCTCAACTGGTATGACACGAGCTCGTGTGAACCGTTGGAACCCAAATATGTCTCGACCGTGGACAGCGGCAACCTGGCCGGCCATCTCCTCGCGGTATCCCAGGGCTGTGAACGCCTCCGCCGGCTCGACTTGAGCCCCGAGGCGACGGCAGGTATCAGCGACAGCGCCCTCCTATTGCGGGAGGCAGCCGACCCCGTCGCTTTCGATGCGGACATCGAGGTCGTGTCGCCGAGGGAGCTCGATCGTGCCCTGGTCGAGTTTCTCGGCTCGCTGCGCAGCCGGGGAGCCCAGGGGTCGGATCGGCTGGCCGAGATCCTCGCCGAAGCGGAGACCGTGGCCGACATCGCACGCACCATGGCGACGAGGGAGGCTGCCGAGGACCTGGCGTTGTCGGCCGAAGCTCTCTTGGCGACAGTGCGGGGCCACCTTGGCGATCGTCAGATTGCCGACGATGTGGCCGGGGGGGAGCTCCTCTCCAGTCGTCTCGCCGCCCTCGCCGATGCGACCGCCGGGCTGGCGGCGGCGATGGATTTCTCGTTCCTGATGGACCCGGACAACAAGCTGCTGGCAGTCGGCTATCGCGTCGGGGAGAACGCCCTGGACCAAAGCCACTACGACCTGCTGGCCTCTGAGGCCCGGCTGGCCAGCTTCGTGGGCATCGCCAAGGGTGACCTTCCCCCCAGCCATTGGTTCCGTCTGGGCCGATCGATGACTCCGATGGGTGTCGAGTCCGCTCTGATCTCGTGGTCGGGCTCGATGTTCGAATACCTGATGCCACTGTTGGTGATGCGCTCGCCGCCCGAGAGCATCCTCGACACCACGTACAGGGCGGTGGTTCGACGCCAGATCGAGTACGGGAACGAGCGCCGGATCCCGTGGGGGATCTCCGAGGCGGCTTACGCCGCTCGAGACATCCACCTCGTCTATCAGTACCGGGCATTTGGGGTCCCCGGCCTCGGCTTCGAACGGGGTCTCAGCGAGGACCTGGTGGTGGCGCCGTATGCAACCTTGCTGGCGACCATGGTCGAGCCGCGCGACGCAGTGGCCAACCTGATCCGGCTCAACAGTCTGGGAGCGCAGGGCAGATACGGGTACTACGAGTCGCTCGACTTCACACCGACCCGGCTGCCCGAAGACGAGGAGTCCGTCCTGGTGCGAGCCTATATGGCCCACCACCAGGCGATGTCACTGATTTCCCTGACCAACGTCATCTTTGCCGGGCTGTGCAGGGACCTGTTTCATGCCGACCCGTGGGTGCGGGCGGCTGAGCTGTTGTTGCATGAAAGGGTTCCCCGCGATGTGGAGGTGGCCCGTCCCCGTGCCGAGGAGGTCGCCGAGTCGGCCCATCCCCTGGAAGAGGCGAAAGGTGTGGTCCGTCGGATCTCGTCGCCACACGGGCCGGGGCCGGTCACTCATGCCCTGTCCAATGGGCGTCTCAGCACCGTCCTCACCGCCGCCGGTTCCGGTTACACCCAGTGGCAAGGGCTGGCGGTCAATCGCTGGCGAGAAGACGCCACTCGCGACAACTTCGGCAGCTTCTTCTTCATCAAGGACGGGTTGGGGCGCACCTGGTCGGCCGGGTATCAACCGAGTCTGGCCGAGCCCGACTCCTACCAGGTGGCCTTCAGCGAAGACAAGGCAGAGATCTCACGTCGTGACGGCAACCTTTCCACGATGCTGACGGTGGTGGTGTCCGAGGAGGACGACGCCGAGGTCCGTCG
>JBMDXS010000257.1:0-11605 GCA_048595045.1 Acidimicrobiia bacterium | reverse complement strand
CTGGCCCGGATGGAGCTGGGGGCGGCTCGTTCGGTCTTCGAGCGCCTCGGTGCCAAGCCCGACCTGCGCCAGGTGGAGGGAGTCCTGTTCTCCCTCGACCCGGGACGTGCCGGAGAACGGGTGACGCGGACATTCATGTTCACAGATATCGTCACCTCGACGGACCTGATCGGCATCATCGGTGACGAGCGCTGGGAGTCTCTGCTCGCCTGGCACGACAGGACCTTGCGCGCCGCTTTCACGGAGCACAGCGGCGTCGAGGCCAACCACACCGGCGACGGGTTCTTCGTTGCATTCGACCGTCCCATCGATGCGGTCGAGGCAGCTGTCACCATCCAGCGACGCCTGGCGTCACATCGTCGGGAACACGGATTTGCCCCATCGGTGCGTATCGGGATCCACGCAGACGAGGCAACACTGGACGACAACGACTACCGGGGACGTGGCGTTCATCTGGCCTCGAGGGTCGGCTCGGTGGCGGCCGGTGACGAGATCCTGATCTCGGCTGCCACGCTGGCCGGAGTCGACCGGATACCTCACCCCGTGTCCGACCAGAGGTCAGTGGAGCTCAAGGGCATCGAAGAGCCGGTGATGCTCCATGCCGTCGACTGGAAGGGGACCGCTGGCTAGGAGCGAGCGAAGGAGCGAACCGTCTCGATGGTGTCGGCATCAGCCGGGCCCTTGTCGTCCCGGTAACGCTTCACCCGGGCAAAACGCAGTGCCACCCCACCCGGGTAACGAGTACTCCGCTGTACTCCGTCGAAGGCGATCTCATAGACGATCGCAGGCTTCAGGTAGACGACATGGCCGCTCCGATGATCCTCGATCTCCAGGAATCGCTCCGTCTGCCACTTGAGCATCTCATCGGTCAAGCCCTTGAAAGTCTTGCCGAGCATCACATAGGCGCCATCGGGACCACGGGCGCCGAGATGGAGGTTCGACAGCCAGCCTTCCCGGCGACCCGACCCCCATTCCGCTGCCAGGACTACGAGGTCGAGGGTGTGGGTCGGTTTGACCTTCAGCCACCCTGAGCCCCGACGGCCTGCCTCGTAGGCCTGGTCGGGGGCTTTGACCACGACCCCCTCGTAGCCCGAAGCCACCGCAGTCTCGAAGAAGCGATCGGCCACGTTGGGGTCGTCGGTGAGCACCCCCTCGACCACGGACTCCGCCGGGACCGCAGCCTCCAGTGCTGCCCGCCGGTCGACCAAGGGGCTGTCGATGAGGTCGACACCGTCGATGTGAAGGCAGTCGAAGTAGAAGACCGCCAACGGTCGGGCCAGCGTCGCCGGACCAGACCCGAATCGGCTCATCGAATCCTGGAACTGCTCGGGGCCCGACGGACCGAACAGGAGCGCCTCCCCATCCAGGATGAAGGATTCGGCGGAGTAGTCGAGCGCTGCCGTGACCACCTCGGGGATAGCCGGTGTGATGTCCCGGAGGTTCCTGGTGTACACCTTCACCCGGTCTCCTTGCCGGTGCACCTGGATCCGGGCACCATCGAGCTTCGACTCCACGAATGCTCGGCCGAGGAGGGTCACCGCCTCTCCCGCACTGGTGGAAGTCTTGGCCAGCATGGGCTGAACCGGGGTGAACACCGCCAGGCTGGCCCGCCCCAGCGATTGAGGGCCTTCGGACAAGGCCCGAGAGGCCACCGTCACCAGATCACCCTCGAGCATGGCGGCCCGGCGCACTTCCTGGGCCGGCACATGGAGTGCCGATGCCACCGCATCCGCCATCACCCCCTCCAGGGCGCCCTGACGCAGATTGCGCAGGATCAGGCCGCGGAGAAACCTCTGCTCGTCGGAGGTGGCCGCGGAAAAGAGCTCTCGAAGCAGGGTCTGTCGCCTCAGCTTGGAACCGGGCCCAGCCGTGGTGGCGAGATGGTCGAGAATTGCGTCCACCTCCAACACCTGGAGTCTCGGTTCGCCCGCCGGGCCGACATCGATCCCGTGAACGGTGGCCCAGCCGGCCCCAATCCGGTCCTGTCGAGGCTTGCCTGTGAGATAGGAGACGGCCACCGCAGCCTCTTCCGAGGTCAGTCGACGCAGGGTGTCGGCGAGCAGGGAGATCTTGGCCGAACGGGCTCGCGTCGACGACACCGCCTCCGACACCGCGACCAGGTCGGCAAGAAGCATCTAATGGTCCACTGGGCGCACTATGAACGGAACCGGTCGAAAGGCTCGAGGACCATCCCCGACGAGGCGAGATCGGCCTCCACCTTCTCGACGACCCCGGACAGATCGACCGGTCGGGCCTTGGCCCATGGACGTTTGCGGGAGCGCTGTGCGACGTTGTCCATCCGGACCTGATCCGGGGACACTCGATCCAGTTCCGTCCATGAGATCGGCGTGGCGACCGGCGCCCCCTCCTTCGGCCGCAGCGACCACGGGACCACGGACGTGGAACGTGGCGTGTTTCGCATCCAGTCGATGAAGACACGATCTGCGCGATCAGCCTTACGGAAAGCAAGGGTCATCAGTTCCTCGTTGGCCGCAGATGCGATCGCAGCGGTGCCCCGGGCGACGAACGCCACCGACTCGAAGTCGAGGGTCGGCGCCAGCGGTGCCCGCAGGTGATAGCCCTTCGAGCCCGAAGTGAGCAGCAGCGTGGGAATTCCATAGTCATCGAGGACCGTCCGCATCTCTCTTGCTGCGAGTCGCACGAGGTCCAAGCTTCCCGGAGGCGGGTCGAGATCCCATATCGCCCAATCGGGGTGCAGCTCGTCGTCGATGCGGGCTGGGGGGACATGGAACGTGATCACCCCGAGATTGGCGAAGAAGGTGATGCCCTCTGCCGTGCTCACCGTCGGGTAGGTGGTCGTCCCTCCGTCCTCCTTGGGGACGGTGTAACGCCCGATCAGGTCCTCCGGAGCATGGTCGGGCACGTTCTTCTGCATGAATCCCTGGCCGCCGATCCCGCGCGGGAAGCGCTCCACGGACAGGGGCCTGCCTTCGACGAAGGGAAGCATCCGCTGAGCGACCTGCTCGTAGTAGGCGACCACGTCACCCTTGGTGATCCCATCCTTCGGGAAGACCACCCTGTCGGCGTTGCTGACCTCCATCGCGTCTAACCGGAGGTCTCGCGCTCGCTCTTGGTCCCGGGCATCATGCCTTCCACATACACGACCGGACAAGGTTCGCACAGATCGGGGGAAACCGAGGCGATGGGGTCAAACCAGTCGCTTCCGCCCTTCGGTCTCGCCATCGACGACATTGCCCGTCGGCTCGAACCCTTGTGCCAGGTAGAAGTCTCGTGGCGAGCCTCGGCCCTCACCCCAGCTGGTGAGCAGAGTTCGGTCACCCCTCCGCCGGCACTCTTCGACGACGAGGTCGATGGCGCGCTTCCCTATCCCTCGTCTCTGGTGGAGACGATCGACGAGGAGACGCCACAGGAACGGCTCGGGATGGTGCGAGGTGGTCAAGGCGAGCATCACGAATCCAACGATCTCTTCATCGGCGACGACGGCCCGCATCCACGGCAGCACCGGCGCCCCGTTCACAACTTCCGGGACCAGGGCGTCGGCGAAGGACTGCAACACGGGGGCGACGAACTCCTCCTGGGTTCGATGGGTCTTCAATCCCGTCACGGTCGCGACATTGTCGGGTGTGATCTCCACGAATCGAACATCGTCGGGAGGAAGGCGGGGACGGCTGCGCCAGGTCCGCCAATCGGATTCCGTCATCCCGTAGATCCAGTCGTCGGACAACTCCTCCCCGACCCAGAACGAAGACCTGGTGTGACCTTCGAACAGGAAACCGGTGCGCTCAAGCACCATCGCCGAGGCCGGGTTGTCCGGATGCAGCATCCCGCAGACCCGGATCACCCCTGCGTGTTCGAAGAGGTGCTCGATGAGGGCTTCCAACGCCTCTCGGGCATAGCCTTTGCCCCAGTGCTCCTTGGCGAACGTGTATCCGACTTCGGCAGTGCGTCCTTGCCATGACAGCTCGGCGCCGACGTCGCCGTACACCTCACCGCTGTCGGGGTCGCACACGATCGCCATCCACCACTCGCCGTCTTCTGGACCGGCCAGACCCATCACGTGCTCGACCACCCGCTCTGCCCGCTCCCGGGAGTAGGGAAGCTCCCAGTCCTGATAGCGGGCGACATCGGGATCGTTCCGCCGCTCCAGATAGGCGTCGATGTCCTCCTCCCGGAATGGGCGGATCAGCAACCGGTCGGTCCGGGTCGGGTTGAACACCCGTCCGATTCAACCAGGCCGGGTCACCGCGATAGCCTGCCACGATGACCGAGGGTTCGGAACGCGTACAGGGCCCCGCCTCCTACTTTCCCTCGATCGAACGAGACTACGGCCGACCGATAGAAGAGTGGCAGGAGCTGATCCGATCGAGCGACCTGACCAGGCACATGGAGCTGGTCAACTGGCTCAAGACCGAATACGGCATTGGCCATGGCCATGCCAACGCCCTGGTCGCCTACACCATGGCCGAGGACGACGGCAAGTTCTGAGGCAGGTCGAGCCGACGAGGAGGACAGGATGCGTGTTCAGACCGGTCAGCTGGTAGCCCTGGGATACGGGGCCTACGTGCGCTCCGACGATGTGACCGCGGTCGAGCCGATCACAGACGGCCGGGGACCGGGGAAACGCTCTCGGGTGTGGGTACGGGGCGTGCCGGATCCTCTGATCGCCTCCAGGGCCGAGGGCTCCATCGTCGACGACCTCGTCACGCCGGCCGACGAGGCTGCACGGATGAAGGCGCAACGATCGGTGCTGGCCAAGATGGCCGGTGTGCTCGACACGGTCTCGCCCGGGATCAGACGTCTCCTCGCCGAGGAATCGGGAACCGACATCGACGACCTGCTGGGTGAGGCGAACCGGGTTCTCGGCTGAGTGATCAGGCCCTGCGCACCAATCTGACGAGGGGGATGGTCCTCTCCGTCTTCGTCTGATACTCGCCGAACTGGGGAGCCGTGGCCACCACCATCGACTCCCAGAGACGATCCCGATCATCATCGTCGATTGGGATCGCATCAGCCTCAAAGAGATCGCCATCCCGTCGAACCCAGACGGCCGAGTCCTCGACCAGGTTGAGATACCAGTCCGGGTGCCTGGGGGCGCCTCCATAAGAAGCGGCGACGACGAGATCTCCGTCGACCTCGAAGAATCGCAGCGGCGTCCGGCGTATCTCGCCTGAGTTACGGCCGGTGGTGTAGAGCAGGATGAGACTGCCGGCCGCAGGATGATCGACGACCGCCCCCTGGCTCTCCAGATATTGACGGGCGTGCTCGGCGGCGTGGGGCCGGGAGGAGTCGACGGCCCGATCCTCGATGTTCGTTCCTTCCACGGTCATGAGCCGAACTTATCACCCTGCACGGGCCGTACGATCGGGGAGGTGCGAAGTCTCTTGGTGGCGCTCGCAGTGTTCGTGGCCTCCTGCTCGTCCTCTACCGGTGAGCCCAGCATCACAACCGTTGATAGCGACACCACCACAACTGCTTCCCCGGGCGGGTGGGTCGAGATGGCGCCCATGGAGATCGCCCGTAGCGAGCACCCCGCCGTGGTACTCGATGACGAGATCGTGGTGCTCGGCGGTTTGATCGAAGTGGGAGTGGGGCGCACCGGGGTCACGCCCACCGTCGAGGCCTACACCCCGGCCAACGACAGTTGGCGCCACCTCACCGAGCTCCCCGAGCCGAGGCACCATGGGATGGCCGCGGCGGTTGGCGACAGGCTCTTCTTCGCAGGCGGGTACACGTCGGCCGGCGACCCGTCAACCGCGGTGTGGGAGTTGGTGGGAGACGCTTGGACGGGCCGGGCCCCGATCCCCATCCCGGTGGGGGCGGCATCGGCGATCGTGGTCGGCGAGGAGATCTATCTGATAGGCGGTGTCCCAGACGGGCTGTTCCATCGTTACGACGTCGCCCACGACCGTTGGACCGCCCTACCGTCGCCCCCGACTCGGCGCGAGCACGTCGCGGCCGTGAATCTGGACGGGGAGGTGTGGGCAATCGCCGGTCGTTGGATGGGGGAGATATTCGACAGCACGGACATCTTCGATGTCGAGACCGGGACCTGGCGTGGTGGCCCGCCTTTGGCGGAGCCACGCTCCGGCTTCGGCGCAGCAGTGGTCGACGACAGTGTGTTCGTCGCCGGTGGCGAGGTATTCGACCCCGATGAGGCACTGACCAGCGTGGAGAGACTGGACGACGAAGCAGCAGGGTGGCTACCAGCCGAATCGCTCCCCCACGGGCTGCACGGAAACCCGCTGGTCGTGGTGGGAAGCCACGTCTACCTCCCCGGGGGCTCGAGCAGGGCTGCGGATGTGGCAAACGATGGGGCGACCTACCGTTTCGACGCCGCCTGACACCCGGTCGATTTCTGCGGTAATTTCCCCCTGATGCCACAACAGCCCCTGGAGCTGATCCTCCTCCGCCAGCTGGCCAGCCATCTGGTGATCCCCATGTGGATGATGGACGAGCAGGGGAATCTGATCTTCTACAACGAGTCGGCGGAAGGTCTGCTCGGTGTCCATTTCGACGATGTGGGCCCGATCAATTCGGAGCAGCTCGTGGGGAAATGGCAGGTGACCCACATGGACGGGTCACCACTCCCCGAATACGACTTCCCGATCGTGGTCGCCCTGAGCAAGCACAAGCCTGCCCATAAGTCGCTTCGCTTCCAGGGCCTGGACGGCGTCTGGCGGGCTGTCGAGGTGACCGCCCTCCCGCTGGAGGGCCAGGATGGCCGGTTCCTGGGCGTCCTCGCCACCTTCTGGGAGGTGGACGACTGAGAGCCCGGCTCTGGGGCACGAGAGGCTCGATCGCCAGCGCCGGCCCGACGACCGCCCGCTACGGCGGTGACACCTCTTCGGTCGAGGTGCGGAGTCGGGAGGGACGGCTGATCCTCTTGGACGCCGGGAGTGGCATGCGGGCCCTCGGCGCCGAGGTGGGGGATGTGGAGAAGGTCGACGTCCTCATCACCCATCTCCACATGGACCACATCCAGGGGCTGCCGTTCTTCTCCCCACTCCACGATCCGGACGTATGGGTCGACGTCTGGGGCCCGGTCTCCTCGAATCAGTCGCTCAAGGAGCGGCTCAACCGTTATCTCTCCCCACCTCTGTTCCCGGTCAGGATCCGCGATCTGGAGAGTGTCGCCTTTCACGATGTCTCCCCGGGGGTGTTCGACCTCGACGGCATACGGGTCACTGCCGACCTGGTCTCCCATCCCGGTCCCACCCTGGGTTTCAGGCTCGAGGAAGATGGTCGCGCATTGACCTATCTCCCCGACCACGAGCCGGCTCTGGGATCTCACGACTTCCCGAACGACTCCTACTGGACCTCGGGGTACTCCCTGGCCCGAGGAGCCGACGTTCTGATCCACGACTCCCAATACACAGATGAGGAGTACAGCGAGCGTGTGGGTTGGGGGCATAGCTCCTACAGCCACGTCCTCGGCTTCGCCGGGTTGTGTGATGTGGATCGGCTGATGACGTTCCATCACGATCCAGCACACAGCGACGAGACCCTCGACGAGGCCCACGCTCGGCTGCAGCAGGCCGCCCATGGGTTCGAGGTGATACCCGGGTCTCAGGGGGCCGTGATCGAAGTATGAGCCCGCTTGCGTGATGCTCGTGCTGAATGGCGAAGGCCCGGCCTGCGACCAGGTGATCGAGACAAGACGACCCGATCCCGAGCCGGTCTAGCCTCGCTTCATGGCCCTGAGCGCCGACCAGTTGGACAGGATCGCCCAGGCGAGGGAGGTCGGCATCGAGACGAGGAAGGGTGATCGGACATCAAAGACGACCATCTGGGTGGTCATCGATGACGGAGAGGTCTTCGTTCGATCGGTCCGGGGAGAGGACGGACACTGGTACCGCCGGGCACTCGCCGAACCACGGGTCGCCCTCGTTGTCGGGGATCACCGCTATCAGTTCCTGGCGATTCCGGCGAGCGATCAAGAGTCGATCCAGCGCACTTCGGAAGCTCTGAGGCGGAAATACCGCGGTCGATCACTCGAGATGATGCTCCAGCCCGGGACCCTCGGCACCACTCTCCGTCTGGAGCCGCTCTGAGCGGCCACCTCATAACTGGCCGGCGAGCAACAGAAGGGCGTGGATTGTGATCCCGACCAGGGCACCGACCACCGTCCCGTTGATGCGAACGAACTGAAGGTCACGGCCCAATTGGAGCTCGAGGCGGTGGGAGATCTCATTTGCGTCCCACCCGGCAACCGTGGTCTCGATCAGCCCAATGACCTCGTCATCCCACTGGTGGGCGAGCCGCTCCGCAGCCTCCGCGATCCAGGCGTCTATTCGCCCTCGTAATGCGTCGTCCTCGAGGACCCTCTGCGCCCACCACTGGATCAGCTCGGCCAGCCGTTGCTCCAACTCCGAGCCAGGCTCTGAGGCGGCCCGACCCAGACTCCCCTGAAGGATCTGCCATTGCGACTGGACCGCGGCTGCCATCTCCGGGGACTGGAGGATGCGCAGCTTCGACTGTTCGATCCGGGCGGCCAGGGCCTCCGAATTGCGAAGGTCGTCTGCGATGCGTGAGAGCATCATCTCGATGTCGGCGCGGGTCGGATGGGACGGGTCCGACGCCACCTCGTCGACCAAGATCCGGAACGAGCCGATGATGCGCTCGAACACCAGATCCCCCGCCCAGGCCGGCATCCACCATGGTGCTGATCGGGCGAAGCTCTCACGGAAATAGGGCATGTTGTCGGTGATCACGACGTCCAGCCCACGCAATGTCGCCTCGACGGTTTCCCCTGTCCGACCGCCCTTCAACCAGGAGTCGACGACCAAGGAGATGATTGGTGTGACTTGGGTCTGACGCATCCAGTCCAGGGAGGTCTGCGTGACCACCGCTGCCACACGCTCGTCGTCCAGTGACTGGGCGACGGTGGACCCGGTCTCGATCGCGCGTCTGGCCGCCAGTCGGGCGTGGTCGGGCGAATCGAGCCACAGGGCGAGCCGCCGGGCGATGTCGGCGTTGGCGAGCCAGCTCCCCAGGTTGGTCGGGTCGAGGAAGTTCTGGTGCACGAACTCGGCCAGCCCGCGGCCGATCTCGTCCTTGCTTCGGGGGATGAGGGCCGTATGGGGGATGGGGATGCCCAATGGATGACGGAACAGGGCGGTAACCGCGAACCAGTCGGCGATGCCCCCGATCAAAGCCGCTTCGGAAGCCGCCCTGATGAAGCCGTTGAGGCCGGTGTCGTCGCCAAAGAGATGACTGAGTATGAAGACCACCAAGGCCCCGAGCAGGAAGCCATTGGCTCGACGCTTCCATCGTCGTAGCTCCTCGATCCGGCGTTCCTCATAGCTGCCCCCGGGGAGGGTGGGAGGGAGCTTGGGGCCATTCGTCACCGGCGGAATCGTAAGCCCCGGCTACGGCTGAACCGGGTCGGGCGGTCCGTGGCGAACTTTGCAGCGTTTGGCCGCACAGGCCTGGGGCACACCGCGACTGCAGCGTTTCTCACTCCAAGTAGCCCGGCACGCACTCAATGGTCAGCCCGGTGTGTCCTCGCCTGCTGCCGGAGCTGTTCCACGGGACGTCTGTGAAGGCTCTGATCCACGATCTGGGCCCCCGGCATCCGGGATGAGGTTCTCCCGGTCCGGGCTCAGGGCCCGCCGCTTCATCTCCGCTTCGATGATCTCCGCCGGCGCGTCTTCATCGTGTCGATGCTCCGGGTCCTCATCGGCGAGCTCCCCCTTGATATGCCTGTATTCGGCAACGACCTCTTGGTCTGTCCACTCCTCGATGGGCCGTCCCCGGTCACTCCCGATGGGTCGCTCCCCCACGGTCACGCCGACTTCTTCGCCTTGGTCTGGTCGACGCTCGCCTTGAGGGCTTCGAGCAGGTCGACCACCTTCTCCGATGGTGCCGCGGCTGGAGCGACCGAGATCTCATTGCCCTCGATCTTGGCCTGGATCGCCTCTTCGAGTCGATGCCGATAGCTGTCCTCGAAGACCGACGGGTCGAAATCCCCGGTCAGCTGGTCGATCAGCTGACGAGCCATCTCGAGCTCCTTAGCCGACACCCGGGGTGTGGTGTCGAGCTGGTCGAAGGCCGGTTGGCGGATCTCGTCGGGCCATTTCATCGTCTCGAGGACCACCATGCCTTCCCGCACCCGGAGGATGCAGAGCCGCTCCTTCTCCCGGATGGCGACTTTGGCCACCGCCACCCGGCCCGATTCCTCGAGAGCCCTGACGAATAACCCGTAGGCCTTCACAGCCACCTGCGTCGGCGCCAGGAAATAGGTCTTCTCGAAGAAGATCGGGTCCACCTCGGCGGCGTCCACGAACTGCACGACATCGATCACCCGGGCGCTCTCGGGGGCGATCTGCTCCAACTCCTCTTGGGTGAAGACGACGTACTTCCCCTTCTCGTATTCGTAACCCTTCACGATGGAGTCCCAGTCGACCTCGCGGCCGGTCTTGGAGGAGACCCGCTTGTATTCGATCCGGGAATTGTCCTTGCCGGAGAGCAGATGAAAGGCCACGTCGCGGTCCTCGGTGGCCGTGTAGAGCCCCACCGGGATGGTGATCAGGCCGAAGGTGATCGCCCCGTTCCATATCGAGCGTTTTGCCGTCGACGGTGGGGCGTTCTTGCTCCCAGACTTGGCCTTCTTCTCGCTTGCAGAGAGTGCGTCGACCAGTTCGTCTTTGCTCATTTCGGACCGGCCGGGGACATCTGCCTCCTGGGCCCGCTCATAGAGCTCTGACTTGCTCAACTTCTCGAGAGTCTTGGCTGCCATTCTTCGGCCTCCTTCCCAGGCCCATACCACAAGGGAGCGGGCGACAAACCAGGCCACGGGCCCGCACAGCCTCTGGGTGACGGACCGAGTCACGGCTAGGGTCGCCGGCTCCGGGTCGCGCGACGAGCTGAGAAGAGGAGGCTCGCGACATGTCACCCGATTCAGTGAACGTCTCCACGCTCGATGGTGATGCCGTCGATCTCGACTTGACCGCACTGGAGGGGATCCCGGAGATGGCAAGGGTTCTCCCCTCGGACCCTCGATTCGATGAGGCAACCCTGATCTGGAACGGTCTCATCAAGAAGCCGGCCCTGGTGATCCAGCCAGAAAGACTGACCGAGGTCGTCTCGACTGTGGACCTGGCCCGCGACCATGGACTGCTGGCCTCCATCAAGGGTGGCGGTCACAACATCTCTGGCCTGGCCCTCGCCGATCGGGGGATGACCCTCGACATGTCCCGGATGAACGATGTGCGAGTCGACGCCACGAGAAAAGTGGCCCATGTGGGGCCCGGTTGTCTTCTCGCGGAGGTCGACCGAGCCACCCAGGAGCGTGGCCTCGTGACCACCCTTGGCTTCGTCTCCCAAACGGGTTTGGCGGGTCTCACCCTCGGAGGTGGGTTCGGCTACCTGACGAGGAGGTTCGGGTTCACGGTGGATGAGTTGATCGAGGTCGAGATCGTCACCGCCGATGGGCAGGTTCGGCGATCGAATCATGAGTCCGAGCCCGATCTGTTCTGGGCGATCCGTGGTGGAGGCGGCAACTTCGGAGGGGTCACGGAGTTCACCTATCGCCTGCATGAGGTCGGGCCAGACATAGTCGGTGGCCTGATCGCATGGCCGGCCCAGGATCACGCCGCAGACGTGCTGGGCCTCTATCAGGAAT
>JBMDXS010000256.1:0-1587 GCA_048595045.1 Acidimicrobiia bacterium | reverse complement strand
GGCGACGCCACGGAGCGCTTGCGGGTCCGAACGCTGGTTACCGAGGCCGAGACGGTCTTGCATCCACGCGGTCTGGGCGACTTCCGGGTGATGGTGGCAAGAAAGTGACGGTTGGTTGGCCAGGAGATCGCCTACCGTTTGCCGGCCAGGGAGTGACGTATGGCAAGATATTCCAGATACCTGCTGCTCTCGCTTGCTCTGCTCGTGGCCTGCGGAAGTTCCCCCGCGGTCTCGAGGGATGGCGCCACCGAGGTGGCTGCTGGCTCAACGACGGTCGGCGCGGAGTCGTCAACTCGCGCGGAGCCAACGGGGTCGAGTTCAGCTCCAACCACCCCAGAGTCAGACACCACGACAGACTCGACCTCCCCGCGGTCGAGGGCTCAGGGAGAAGTTCCTCCGGACTTGCTGGAAGGAATCATTGCCCACGCCGCGAGCCTGCTCGGCGTGTCGGCCG
This sequence comes from Acidimicrobiia bacterium, assembly GCA_048595045.1. Lineage (GTDB taxonomy): Bacteria > Actinomycetota > Acidimicrobiia > Spongiisociales > ZC4RG35 > JARDZU01. The sequence goes on along the minus strand of JBMDXS010000256.1, from coordinate 1,133 downwards.
AGGAGTTGGACATTGCCAGGGCGGGAGAGGCCGAGTGGCCCGATGGGGCGTGGGGGTGTCCCGAGCCGGGGGTGGTATACACCCAGGCGCTCGTGCGTGGTTACTGGATCGAACTCCAGCTCGGTGACTTGACCCTCGATTACCGGACTGACGGCGAGGGACGGTTTCGGCTGTGCGGCATGGACGGGACCGCACCTCCCTCCTTGCAGCCACCGGTAGGGGGCGAACACACCGAGACCACCGGCTTCGTGACTATTGGGGGTGACTCGTAGACAGACTCGAAGACGAGAGTGGGCCGATTCACGGCCCACTCTCTGTCCGGATCGATCACCTGGTCACGGAAGGATGGTGCCGTCCCCTTGGATCGCAATCGCCTCCCCATCTTCGGGAGCACCTTTGCGGTTGAGGATCAGCAAACCCTGATCGCTCGCGCCGGCGTCGCCGAAGTCGAGCACGGTCAGGTCGGCGGTGCCGCCCGCCGGAATCGACCCGGGAACGAAGCTCGTGTAGAGGAGGGACCCGTTCAGCAGGCCGATGTACCTTTCGGATCCGGGTATCCAGGTGATTCCTTCGATGGCGTCGGTGACGGCTCCCTGGTAGTAGATGTCGACGGCCAGGGCGGTGACGCCGATTTCCTTTCCGAGGAGGACCGAGTCCCCCCCAATCTGACTGGCGCAGACCGTCAAGACGGTATCGGCGCTGTTGGTGTCGTGGTCCGTGAAGAAGAACACGCTCGACTCACCCGTGGCCAGGTCCTGAGCAAAGACGGCGTTGCGCCCGTCAGACAGGTTGAAGTCCCCGCTCGCCAGTGACAGGTCGGCGTTGAAGACCGCAAAGTCGGCAGTGCCGTCCCCGTCAACGTCGAGATCGAACTCGAAGGATGCGGGCGCCACGGCGTGGGTTTGCCGCTCGTGGGTGTTCACCGCGAACTGAATCAGGCTCCCATCTTCTCCGCCGCAGCCTTCGGGGATGGTGGCGATCCCGACGAACTGCAGGTCGATCACCGGCGCCTGCCCACCGATCGCTCCTTCGGCCAGGTCGTCGCTCACTCCGAACAACGTGTAGGCCTCCACCCTCGCGGCCCCGGCGGAGCTTGAGTTGCTGAGGACGTATTCACCAACACCGGCACCTGC
>JBMDXS010000255.1:0-3791 GCA_048595045.1 Acidimicrobiia bacterium | reverse complement strand
GTCAACCCCCTCTTCGACCAGGGCTATCGGTTCCTCTGCCTCACTCCCAAGTCCCGTCACTCCGTGCATTCCTCCTGGGCCGTCACCGATTGGCACTGGATCTGGAACTCCAACTTCGGCGACCCCTACCGGACCGAGAAGAGGATGCCCGGCGTCGGCGACGCTCAGCTCCACATGAGCCCGGTCGACGCCAGGAGCCTGGGCCTGGAAAACGGGGATTGGGTCTGGATCGATGCGAACGAGGCCGACCGCCCGTATGTGGGCGCCTCTGCAGACGATCCGTTCTACGAAACGGCTCGGCTGATGGCCCGCGTCTCCTACAACCACTCCTACCCGCCGGGGGTCACGATGATCAAGCACGCCTTCTACATGGCTACCCCCCGGACCGTGCAGGCACAGAAGAATCGGGCCGACGGCCGGGCCCTGGCCGACACCGGCTATCAGGCCAGCTTCAGACACGGGAGCCAACAGTCATTGACCCGGGGCTGGGCCCCGCCGATGCACCAGACCGACACCCTGTTCCACAAGAGACGTGGGTCGATGGGCTTCATCTTCGGCTTCGATGAGGACAACCACGCCATCAACACCGTTCCCAAGGAGACCCTGGTCAGGATCACAAAGGCCGAGTCGGGGGGACTGGGGGGTCAGGGAGTGTGGTCGGGTGGTGCGACCGGCAAGACGCCCGGGGGCGAGGACCGGTTCATGCAGAGATACCTGGGCGGGCAACTGGTGACCATCAAAGGAAAGCCGTCGTGAAGCGCCTGGAGCAGGACGACCCCTTCGAGCTGGTCGGAACCGGTTTTCCGGTGCACGACCCTGAAACGACCGACCGCGAGACGGCGCGCTGCATCATCGAGGAATACGCCCTCACCGGCTTCAGCGCCGACGAGATCCTCCGGTTGTTCGAGTCTCCCTCATACGCCCATCCCCACGCCATCTATCGACGCCGGGGCCTCGGCTTCGTGTCGGTCCTGGTGGCAGAAGTGTTCGGAGTCTCCCGATGACCACCGCCTACAACTGGCAGCTGGGACGGGAAATGTCCTACCGGTTCGAGGGTGGGGGCGCCAAGCGGCAGTTCGCTGCTGTATTCAACATCAATCGCTGCATCGCATGCCAGACCTGCACGATGGCCTGCAAGTCGACTTGGACCTTCTCCCCCGGCCAGGAGCTGATGTGGTGGAACAACGTCGAGACCAAGCCATACGGCGGATATCCCCGTCACTGGGACGTGAGGACGCTCGAACTGCTCGAGGAGGCGAACCCGGGCGGTCAGGTGTGGGATGCCGGGCAACAATCCGAAGATGCTCCCTACGGGCGGTTCGAGGGCAAGACGGTCTTCGAGGCGGCCAGCCCAGATCAAAGGGCGGTGGGGTACCTCCCCACCGATGAGGAGTGGAGCGCGCCGAACCGCTTCGAGGATCATGGCACCGGCTGGACGGCGAAGGGGACCAGCCTTCCCGAGCACGAGGGCTGGTTCTTCTATCTCGCCCGGATCTGCAACCACTGCACTTATCCGGCGTGCCTCGCCGCCTGTCCACGCAACGCGATCTACAAGCGGCCCGAGGACGGGATCGTCCTCATCGACCAGGAGCGCTGTCGGGGCTACCGCAAGTGCGTCGAGGCGTGTCCCTACAAGAAGTCGATGTATCGGCCGAGCACCGGCACTTCCGAGAAGTGCATCGGCTGCTATCCGAGAGTGGAAGGCACCGATCCCCTCACCGACGGGCATCCGATGGAGCCGAGATGCATGGCAGCATGTGTGGGCAAGATCCGGTTGCAGGGCCTGGTGTCGGTGGAGGCCGACGGCACCTGGACTCCGGATCCTGACCACCCTCTCTTCTACCTGGTCCATGAGGAGCAGGTGGCCCTGCCCCTGTACCCCCAGTTCGGGACCCAGCCAAACATCTACTACATCCCACCCCGTTGGGTGCCCCGGGACTATCTGCGACAGATGTTCGGCCCCGGAGTCGACCATGCCATCGAGCGCTACACGCGGCCGTCGCGTCGTCTATTGGCCGTTCTCCAGCTGTTCCGCGCCTCACAACAGACCATCTTCTCGTTCGACGTCGACGAAGGGGAGAGGGTGGGGGAGGTCATGGTCGGGGGCGAGCCGTACGAGATCTTCAACGACACGGCCATCGGCTTCGACGCCGATGGCCACGAGATCGTCCGGATCCGGGTGGAGGAACCGCTCCATGAGCGCCCGCTGAAGGTGAATTCGATATGACGACGGCACTCCACTCCCGCGTTGGTGTGGTCGATGCGGCAGGCCGCGCTCTCATCTACTCGATCCTGGCCAACGGCTTCGCCCTACCCACATCGGCTCGGTTGACCCTGCTGCGGGAAAGCCTCATCCCGGCCTCGCTGCTCCTCGACCTCGGCGAGCCCTTGAGCAACCTGCTCCACGAGCTCGCCTCGTCCCTCCCCACCGATGTGGGCACCGCCCGCGACCATCACATGGCGCTCTTCCCGCCGATCACATCTCAAGACGCCCCCGGTTATGAGACCGCATACAGGGGCGATGGCATCTTCCAGCAAACGGAACTTCTGGCAGACATCGCCGGCTTCTATCGGGCACAGGGGCTGCGCGCCGGGGGCGATGAGCGCGAACGTCCCGACCATGTGACGGTCGAGCTGGAGTTCATGGCGGTGGTGGCTCGGAAGGAGCTTGGCGCCCTCCTAGACGATCGGGTCGACGACGCGGGCACATGTGCCGACATGTCGTCACTGTTCATGCGGGACCATCTGGGCTGTTGGGCTCCGGCCTTCGGTCGACGGGCAGCTGCAATCGCCCCCAGCCCCTGGTACCGCTGTCTCGGCACACTGTTGGCGTCGTGGGTCGAGGTCGATGCCAAGGCCGGCGGAGTGGTGCCGACCGAGGTGGTAGACGACCCGCTCCCACAGGAGCCCCCGGACGATGGTATGTGCGGGCCGTGTCCGGTTCCTCGGGGAGGTGGGGCCACATGAGGTCTGTGCTGCCCAAACTCGTCGTGCTCATGATCCTGGTGCTTGTTGCGGTCTTGCTCCGCGTGACCGAAGCCAACCCGGCGCAGGCACAAACGCTGACCATCGGCGCATGGCGTGTGTCCGGGGAGCCCGGGCTGGACGGGTCCGCACCGGAGTGGCAATCGATCCTCCCCGTATTCGTGCCGACAACCTCCCAACAGGTGACACCGCCGATGGGGGGAGGTGCTGTGGAGCGGTTGGGGATTCGGGCGGTGCACTGGCAGGACCAGCTATTCGTGATGGTCGAGTGGTCCGATCTCACCCCGGACTATGTCTCGGACCGCCACGAGGCTTTCACCGATGCGGCGGCCATCCAGTTCCCGGCCGAGGCCGGGAGCGAGGTGCCCTATATCTGCATGGGTCTGGCCGACCAGGCCGTCAACATCTGGCAATGGCGAAGCGACCAGCAGACAGAGCTGCCAGTCCTCCCTCCAGATGGCTATGTCGACATGTACCCCCAACAAGATGATCTCCATCTCACCGCCCGTGCCGCCGGGAACCCTCTCTCCCAGCCGGAGCGGTCCCCGGTCCACAACCTGGTGGCGGGCGGATTCGGCACCCTGACTGCCTCCGATGCCGGAGCCGTGCGGGGGCAAGGGGTGTATTCGGACGGGCGCTGGATGGTTGTCTACACCCGGCCCTTCGAGTCCTCGGGGGACCTGCAACCCGCGTTCAGCGGCGACCAGCCGATCGACGTTGCCTTCGCAGTCTGGGACGGCAGCCAACGGGAACGGGACGGCATCAAGTCGGTCTCGGCCTTCACTCGGCTAACCATCACTCCCGAA
>JBMDXS010000254.1:0-4213 GCA_048595045.1 Acidimicrobiia bacterium | reverse complement strand
CCGGCGGCGGCGGCGAGCTCTGCCGAGCTGGAATGGAAGATGTCGCCGGCGGCGATCATCGACGCGGTGTGGTTCCGGGCGTGGGACTGAAGCCCGCCGTCCACCTGCAACGACCCCAGCCCGTTGTTGGAACGTGTCGAGTTGATCAGCGACACGAACTCGCTCTCGGAGCCCGAATCGGCTCCGGCGGCCAGGCCGACACCGATCAAGCCGACGACGAGCAGCAGCGACAGCCAAAGCCTCTTTGCGGGCATTCAAGGGTTATCGGCTTCGCTGGAAAATCTCTTTAGACGGCCACAAGGAGGTCCCACGGAACACGAGGCACCTAGACCCCGAACATCACCTCGCGCAGGCTGATGACACTGCTCTCCAGGGTGGCGGGGTCGAGCTTCATCGAACCGAGCCGTAGTCCCTTCATGCCTTCCCCGGTGTTGGTCATGACTCTCAGCCCGTCCTCCTCATTGGTCAGGATCCCGAGGCCGAGACAGCCCCCGCCTTCGTCCTGAACTCCGACCAGCACGTGGTCGAGACGTCCCAGGTTGAGGCCCATTGGGAGGGTGGGGGCGAAGACGGTGGGGCGCACCTTCCAACGGTCGAGGGGTGGGGCAAGGGCGCGAGCGAAGGCCTCGGTCCGTTTCTGCGCCCGTGCGTCCGGCGACAGCGGCATCACGTTGGGGTCGGCGGGCGTCACCGTCACCTCGAGACCGAGGAATCGTCGCAGCATCCCGACTACCGGCTCCATCTCACCGCCCCGCTGCAGCGCGATGACCTTGTCGGGTCGGCACAGCTCGGCCTTGTGGTACTTCAGGGTCTCTCCGGCGACCCCCGAGACCACGGCGGTCGTGTCGAGGATCACCAGGTCGGCCATCTCACGAGCCTGGTCCACCATCGCCGCGGTGGCGACGACCTGTTGAAGGACGAGCCGTGCCGGAGTGATGGTCCCGACGAAGTGGAGTCGATCAGGTGTTCCGATCTCATCCAGGTCCTCCACGGCGCGGAACACCTTGAGACCGACGCATGCCGGGGGCCCGATGGTCGAGTTGCCCACATCGGCGTCGACGATGGCCACGGTCCGACCGGCCCCGAGGGCGAGACGGGCCGCATCGAGAGCCAGTGTCGTCTTGCCGGTGTCGACGCTTCCCATGAGCATCGCAACCGTCGCCCTCGACACTTCCCGCGCGACACCGTCGTGGCTGGTCTCGGACATCGCGGCAATATAGGGGCGCGCATGACGGACAAGTCCCTGCCGATCAGCTTCCTATCCGACTTCGGGCTGGCCGACGAGTTCGTCGGTGTCGTCCACGGTGTGCTTGCCAAGCTCGCCCCCGATTCGCGGGTGATCGACGTAGGGCATGGCACGCCACCCGGTGACATCAAGGGGGCAGCGTTGAGCCTGACCCGCGCCATCCAATATCTCCCCGAAGGGGTGGCTTTGGTCGTGGTCGATCCCGGGGTGGGCTCGGAGCGAAAGGCGCTCGCCCTCGAGACCGATTGGGGGTTCTTCGTCGGTCCGGACAACGGTGTGCTTTCCCCGGCAGTGGCGATGATCGGCGGGGCGAGGCTCATCGTCTCGATCGACAACCCGGAGGCGAGGATCCCATCACCGGGGGAGACCTTCCATGGCCGAGACGTCTTCGCCCCAGCGGCGGCTCTGCTCGCCTCGGGCGAGGCCTCGATACAGGACCTCGGGCCCGAGGTCGGCCCTGCCGACGTCAAACCACTGCTGCTGCCTCTCCCCGAGATCGACGGCAGGCTGATCACGGGTGAGGCTTGGTGGGTGGACAGGTTCGGGAACGTCCAGACCAACATCGGGCCCGACGAGCTGGCCGCGATCGGTCTGGCCCCCGGCGCCACACTCACCCTGAAGGTGGGGGCCTCGCTCCACTCCATCCCCTGGGTCGGCGCCTACTCCGACGTCGAGTCGGGGGAGGCGCTGATCCACGTCGACTCGGCGGGGCTGATGGCCATTGCCGTGCGTGAGGGGGCGGCCGATGAGGAGCTGAATCTGTCCGCCGGTGTCGCGGTCACCCTGGCCGGGACAGGATCGACACCAGCTGAATGATGCCGGCCAGCGCGATGATCACCAGGAGGATGATCAGGACGATGGCGGTGGCGGGTCGCACCGATACCACGATGGCAGACCTGAGCCCGGTTCCCGAAATGATGAGGCCCCCTCTGAGAGGGGGCCTCATCTACACGAAGGAGAGTTCCGTACCGTGGGGCGGGCTGGGAGGCTATCCGTTCACACCTTGGACTGAACGTGCCCTAGGTATGAGGGGAACGGTTGACCCTCCTTCCTGCATGCCCGTCCATTATCGGTCACCGAGAGTGGTTACTTGAAATATTTCGTGGTCAAGTTCTTGACCAAGTCCGGATGCCATCTCTGCGACGAGGCCCGGCCACTGGTGAAACGAGAGGTGATACGCCGCGGCGGCAGCCTCGAGGAGGTCGACATCGACACTGATGACGTACTCACTCGGGACTTCGGGCTGCGCGTTCCGGTCCTGCTCGGCCCGGGAGATGTCGTCCTGGCAGAAGGTGTGATCGAGGCCGGATCCCTGCGTCGGGCCCTACGCCGGATGGGGTAGCTGACCGGGTCCTCAGGGGATCCGGGCGAGGGCGGCCGCAGCTGCGCCGCCAGTCGCTTCGGTGCCGCCGACTGTCGTCGAGGCCCCGGCCAAGGTGGTGGTGGTCCCCCCATCGGCCGGCGCCTCACCATCGGGTGCTTCCTCGCCCGGAGCACCGCCCTCGCCACCCTCCTCACCTTCTGCCTCGGCGAGGCCACAGTCGGTGAGGGTCTCGTCAGGATCGGCGCCGCCGAAGCGGACCCGCTCGAAGGCGGCCACGGCGGCGATCTGCTCGGCGCTCAGGCTGTTGCCGAAGCTGGGCATCCCGCCGTCGACCGCGTTGTTGGTGTCCCCGTATGTACTGCGCCCCTCGGCCTGGAATCCAGCCGAACCCAGTGTCACCCACTCGATATGGTCGGCGCAGGCGCCGAAGGTGGTCATGACCCCGGTCAGGGGCGGGATGGCGCCACTTCCGCCTCCCTGGGCGCCGTGGCACCCGTCACAGCTGGGTGCACCGTTGTAGAGCTCCTCACCCATGGCGATGAAGTCGGCGCCACCGCCGCCGATCCCGGAGCCGGTGAACTCGCTCCCGTCGCAGTTGACCACTTCGCCGGTGATGACGTCGGTGCTCAGTTCGGTGGAATCGCCACATTCGCCAGTCGCCGACCCGCCCAGTGCGAAGAGGGCGAAGGCGGGGATGATGAGCATGACCGCGGCGAGCCAGCGAGGGATGGCCAGATTGGTCCGCTCCCTGATGCCGGCGGTGGGCACCGTGATCACCTCGGGCAGTCCGGCTGCCTCGGCCGCGGTCACCTCTGCAGGGATCGGGGCACGGGTCACCGGCCCGGCCGCGGCGGGGGCCGGGGCGGGTTGGGCTGGTTGGGGAGTCTCGGGGCCGGCTTCCGCTTCCCCATCGGGCTCCACAGGGGCTTCAGGCGTAGTCTCCGCCCCCGGCTCTGGGGCGGGTGCTTCCTCGGCAGCAGCCGGGGTGCCGGCCACCGCTCCACCCCCGGCCCAAGCCGCCAGGACCTCGTCGACCGTCATCCCGGTCTCGGTGGCCCGGGCGGCCGCCGAACGTTGCACGATCGCTTCGGGCACTCCGAGGGCAGCAGCGGCGGCGCTCAGGTCACTCATGGGGCTGTCGTCGTTCCAGTCGTGGGCTCTTCTTCGGACGCAGCAGGCGGCGCCGTCCCGCCACCCCCGTCTTCGAGTGTGGCCGACTCGACGAGATAGGAGACGAGCGCGTCGAGGTCTTCTGTGGACAGGGAGAGTGAAGGGTGACCACCCAGGCCCGTGATCACCGACTCGATCTGGCCGGCGCTGACCCGGGCGCCGACGTTGGAGAGGTCGGGCCCGAACCGGCGGGAGCCGAGGATCTGGTTGGAGTCGTCGAGGGTCACCGCACCCAGGCCAACGTCGGCCACGACGGGCCGGACCATCTGACTATGACACGAGGCACAGCCGACCGACCGGTAGATGTCCTGGCCGGTCAGTGCCGCCTCACTGAAGGGGAGCTCACTGGTGCGGGCCCCGGGGTTGTCCGTGGGAAGGGACGGGCCGACGACGCCGACGAGGAAGACGGCGATGAAGAGGCCCACCGCGCCGACCAGGACCGAGAGGGGGTTGTCGCTCTCACCGACCAGCAC
>JBMDXS010000253.1:0-12106 GCA_048595045.1 Acidimicrobiia bacterium | reverse complement strand
CCACAGGCGAGTGCCGGCGCGGATTTCCAGCAGGCGATCTGAAGCGGGTAGTTCCAGGCCCCGATCCCGACACAGACCCCGAGCGGCTCGCGGCGGGTGTAGACCCAGGCGCTGCCCAGCTCGAAGGTCTCACCGTGGATGGTCGCCGCCAGGCCGGAGTAGTACTCGATGGCGTCGGCGCCGGAGAGGACGTCCACAGCAATCGCCTCCTGAAGGGGCTTCCCGGTGTCGAGCACCTCGAGGTGGGCCAGCTCCTCGTTGCTGTCACGGAGCAGGTTGGCGGCCCGGTTCAAGATCCTTCCCCGCTCCGCACCCGACATCTGGCGCCACACCTCGAAGCCCTCACCCGCCGAGACGACGGCGCGGTCCACGTCTGACACACCGGCGTGCTGAACCTGGCAGATCTCCTGACCGGTTGCGGGGTTGATCGTGGCGAACGTCTCCCCCGAGGTCGCGTCGACACGGCCGCCGTCGATATACAGCTGCTGGGTCTCGAGCGTCATGCACGGGACGGTAGTAGCGGCCGACCGGTGGCCAGGATCAGTGCGAGGGAGTGGGTGGCTGCAGCCTCATCGCCCAGGCATGGGTGAGTCGATCGAGGATTATGGCCATGACCACGATGGAGATCCCGACCTCGAACCCGAGCCCGGTCTCGCCGCGGGTGACAGCTCTCACCGTCTCGAAACCGAGCGCCCCGCCACCGACCAGGCCGGCGATGATCACCATGGCCAACACCATCATGATCACCTGGTTGACCGCGGCGATGATGGTGGGCGCCGCCAGCGGGATCCTCACACCGAACATCGTCTGACGGGGGGTGGCGCCGAAGGTCTGCGACGCCTCGATGCTCTCCTCCGGCACCTGGCGGATGCCCAGGGCGGTGATCCGGATCCCGGGAACGATGGCGTAGAGGACCGCAGCGATGATCCCCGGGACCTGTCCCACGGTGAAGAGAAGGATCACGGGGATGATGAAGACGAACGAGGGGATGGTTTGGAGCGCGTCCAGGATCGGGGTGAGGGCGGCGTCGACCCTTCGGTTCCGCCCGGCCCAGATCCCCACCGGGATGGCGATGGCGACCGAGATGACTACCGCGGCAAGCACCTGGGTCAGGGTCTCGAGGGAGAGGGCCCACATCCCGATCAGCCCGACCAGCAGGAGGGCAAAGATGCTGAAGATGGCCAGACCCACACCTTTGAGACGCCAGCAGATGAAGCCGGTGACGAACAACAGCACCGGCCAGGCGACGGTGAGGGTCAGAAAGTCTCGCACCGGGATGAGCAGCCCGGCCACGATGAAGTCGTTGACCGGTCGGGTGATGAAAGAGAGGTTGTCCCGCCCCCAACGAACTGCAGTGTCGACAGGGTCGAAGACGCTGACCTCCCACACCTCGGGGAAGGTGACCCAGCCCATGGCCCGTCCCACGATGATCGCCCCGATGACCAGGAGCAGTGAGGTGATCACATAACGACGTGAAGCGGGGCGGGTTCGGTCGGCGAACGCCAACGACCTGCCAACCCTGTCCAGCACCATGGCGACGGCGACGATGGCAAGACCGGCAGCGAGGCCCCGTCCGGTGCGTCTCTGGTTCAACGCCTCGAGCACCTCTTGGCCCAGCCCGCCTGCCCCGAGCAGGGTGGCCAGCACCACGATGCCTAGAGCCATCATGATCGTCTGGTTGATCCCGGTCATGATCGTGGGCATGGCCATGGGCAATTGGACCTTGAACAGGGTCTGTCTCGGTGTTGACCCGAACATGTCGGACGCCTCCACCGATTGCTGCGGCACGCCCTGAATGCCGAGGGTGGTCAGTCTCACGGCCGGGGGCAATGAGTAGATGACGGTGGCGATAGTCGCCGGGACCCGGCGGATGCCGAAGAAGAGAACTACCGGGATGAAGTACACAGGGGCGGGGATGGTCTGCATCGCATCGAGCACCGGTCGGATGAAACGCTCGACGCTGGGCCGTCGGGCGGCGAGGACGCCAAGTGGGATTCCGATGGCAAGGGCGATGAGCACTGCGATGGCCATCAACGACAGCGTCTCCATGGTCGTGTCCCACAGCCCAACCAGCCCCGGATAGACCATCGCCAGGGTGGCCACAGTCGCCATCTTCCAGTTCCCGGTCCGGAAGATGACGAGGAACACGACGAGTGGGAGGACGAACCAAGGAAGCCATTTGAGGAAGGCCTCGATGGTGATGAGGCCCCAATCCACCGCGGCGGAGAATGGAATGAAGAAGCCGGTGAAGATGGGATGGATCTGGCGGTTCTCCCGGGCCCAGGTGGCGAACTGATCGATCGGTCCTGAGATCACGGTGTCCCATAACGGGGGGACGGCGGTGGAGGTGACCAGGTACTGCAACAGGACCACCCCGGCCAACAAGGCGAGCCACCACCAGCCGAACCGGGATCGCCGCGTCTCCTCTTTGGCAAGAGCGACCTCGGTCGGCTGAAGGACGTCTGTCATCGGTCCGGCTCGAGGGCTTTGGCCACTGCCTGCCGATCGACCACCCCGACAGTCTTCCCGTCAGAGTCCTCCACCCCGATCTCGGACTCGTCCTCGAGCAGTGCCGGAAGCAAGCCTTCGAGGGTGTCGTCGAGTCGAACGATCCGGCCGTTGGGGCCTCCCCGGCCCGGCTTCAGGACCGCCGCCGTAGTCAGCACCTTCGCCTTGGGGATCTCCTTGGTGAACTCCTGGACGTAGTCCGTGGCCGGGTCGGTTATCAGCTCCGTGGCCGTGCCCACCTGGTCGAACGCACCGTCTTTCATGATGGCGATGCGGTCACCGAGCTTGATCGCCTCGGCGAAGTCATGAGTTATGAAGACGATCGTTCGTTGCAGGGTCTCCTGGAGCCTGATCAACTCGTCCTGCATGTCACGCCGGATCAAGGGGTCTAGGGCCGAGAAGGGCTCGTCGAAGAAAAGGATCTCGGGATCCACCGTCAGGGCCCGGGCCAGGCCGACACGCTGCTGCATCCCCCCGGAGAGCTGCTGGGGATAGCTCTGTTCCCACCCCTTGAGACCGACGACCTCGAGGACCCTGTTGGCTCGCTCGTAGCGCTCGTCCTTGTCGACGCCCTGGATCTCCAACCCATACGCGGCGTTGTCGATCACCCTCCGGTGTGGGAACAGGCCGAAATGCTGGAAGACCATCGACATCTTGTGCCGACGCACCTGTCGCAGCTGGTCGTCGGTCATCGCAGTCAGGTCCTCACCGTCGAGGATCACCCGTCCGCTCGTCACCTCGTTGAGACGTGAGACGCAGCGGATGAGAGTCGATTTCCCCGATCCGGAGAGACCCATGACCACGAAGGTCTCACCCCGCCCCACGTCGAATGAGACGTCCCGGACTCCGATGGTGCAGCCAGTCGCCTGGTGCACCTCCTCCCGGGTGGCGCCTCTCCCGACCATTTCGATCGCCCTGTCGGGCCGAGTGCCGAACACCTTCCAGATGTGCTCGACCGACAGGCAGACGTCGCCGGTCACAGCCCCTCGGTGACAGCCACGTCGGTAATGTACCAGGCGGCCCTTTCCGGCCGCGAGCGTCGGCCCGGGCCCTAGGAGAAAAATGAAACATCGAATCTGGATCGTGTTGTCCGCCCTGGCACTGGTACTGGCTGCCTGCGGCGACGGTGGTGGCGCCACCACCACCGGCGCTGCCGGCGAAGACGGGGCGACGACCACAGCTGCAGAGGCTGCCGGGACGACGGAGGCCCCCGTCGAGGGTGGCGGCGAGACGATCAACATCGTGGCGAACCCATGGACCGCCTCCTCGCTCAATGCCGAGATCGCGGCCCAACTGATCGAAGCCGAGCTGGGGAACCCGGCAGAGGTCGTCGCCATCGACGAGAACACCATGTTCACCGGCCTATCGGACGGCTCCCTCGACGTCGTGCTCGAGGTTTGGCCCTCCGGCGTGGTCGCCGAAGAGCAGGCCTTCATAGACGACGGGAGCGTGGTCAACATCGGTGAGCTCGGGGCGATCGGAAAGATCGGCTGGTTCACCCCGCAGTACGTCATCGACGAGCACCCCGAGCTGGCGACCTGGGAGGGTTATGCCGATCCGGCCAACGCCGCTCTTTTCGCCACGGCAGAGACCGGCGATCAGGGCCGTTTCCTCGGGACAGACCCTTCGTACTCGCAGTACGACGAGGCGATCATCGCCAACCTGGATCTCCCGTTCCAGGTGGTCTTCTCTGGGAGCGAGGCGTCGACGGTTGCCGAGCTCGATGCCAGGGTCGCGGCCCAGGAGCCAATCCTCATGTACTGGTGGACCCCGACTGCGGCGGTCGCCCAGTACGACCTGGTCAACGTCCTGCTCCCCGATTACAGCGAGGAGTGCTACGCCGATCCCGCGGCCATCGATTGTGACTACCCGGAGGACGTGCTCACCAAGTACGCCTCGGCCCAGCTCGCCGAGAAGGCGCCGAACGTGCAGTCGTTCCTGGAGAAGTTCACCATCACCACCGAGGACCAGTTGGGGATGCTGCCCGCGGTCGAGACCGAGGGTCAGGACGCGGCCCACGTCGCCGCGCAGTGGATCGCCGACCACGAGGACGTCTGGTCCGCCTGGCTGGCCGACCAGTAAGAAGACAAACGCCGAAGCGAAGGGGACGGTTTTGCCGCCCCCTTCGTCGTTTCCCGCACTCCCGCCACTCGAGCCCGGGGGCGGGGCGCTAGCTCTTCAGGTCGAGGTACGCCATCTCCTGTTCCGTGAGATCGACTTCGACCGCGCCCAACGCCTCGTTCAGGTTTGGCACCTGGGAGGTTCCCACCAGGGCGACCGTGGGATAGGGCTGGGAAAGGACGAAGGCGAGCGCGACCTGGAGCGCGGTGAGCCCACTGCTCAAACCCAGCTCCTCCGCCCGGTGTCGACGTTCGAAGTTGTCGTCCGAGAAGTAGACCCCTATCACCCCGTCCACCTCTGCGTCCTCGTCGGGGCCCATCCTCCCTCCGGCGAAGCCGGCTGCCAGCGTCGACCAGGCGAGCATCGGGAACTGGTGATCGGTGTGCCACCGCCGGGTGGCGTCGTCTGCGAAGAGTGTCCCGGGAAAGTACATCTCGGTCGGGCGGGCCAGGCTGAGACCCGGCGAGTTGACCACGAAGCCCTCCAAGGCATGGTCGACCGCATATTGGTTGGCGGCCTCGATCCGGTCGATGGTCCAATTCGACGCGCCGAACGCCCCGATCAGCCCCTCTTCCTTCGCGTCGTTCAAGGCATCGAGCAACGGCCCGGGCTCGACCGACTCGTCGTCGCGGTGCAGCAGGTAGAGGTCAACGTGGTTCGTGCCGAGACGTTCCAGGCTCTCGGACAGGTCGGTGTGGATCGCTCCCGGGGTGACCCGGGGCCTGCCAAAGCCCCCATCCCCGTCGACCTGTGGGTGACAGCCCTTGGTGACGAGAAAGATCTCTTCGCGCCGGCCCGATCGCGCCAGCCACCGACCCAAGGCCTTCTCGCTCTCACCCATCCCGTAGATGTGGGCGGTGTCGATGCAGTTTCCCCCGGCCCTGAGAAACGCCTGAATGAGAGCGTCGACCCGGTCGTCACCGCCCGGGCCGAAGATCCGCGATGTCGTGCCCAGCCCGATCACAGAGACGGGACGTGCCTCGGTGCTTATGTCGAGATATCGCATGAGGTCCAACCCGCAGAGTCGGGCCGGACCTCATCCTATGAGTGCTTGGTCAGACGGTCTTCCGGGCAGCCAGGTAAGCGCTGATCCGGTCGAAGAAGCCCTCCCAGGCAGTGGTGGCGAAGAAGTCTCTCGAGCTCTCGTCCTCGAATCCTGATTGCACGATGGTCATGAGGGTCTTCCCGCCTTCGTCCTGGAAGGTGATCTCGACACGGGTCTCCTGGGACTGTCCATCGGGTGAGCTGCCGCTCGACCGACTGACCAGACGATGGGGCCGATCGACCACCTCGAAGACCTGGGTCTCCCGGAACATCTCGTCGCTGGAGAACCCCCATGCGCTGACCCACTTGCCACCCACTCGCAGGTCGACCTCGTTCTCCACCATCATCCCAGGGTCGAGGATGGTGAACCATCCCTTCATCTGCTCGGGATCGGTATAGGCGTCGAACACCTCCTCTGGGGTGGCGTCGATCAATCTCTCGGCCTTCAGCTCGTAACTCATCACTTCTGTCCTTTCTTCGCCGCGATGTGCGCCTCGAGGCCGTCGAGACGCCTTTCCCATTGATTTCGGTAGAAATCGATCCAGTCGAACACCTCGTCGAGTCGCTCCGGGCCCAGACGGCAGCGTCTGGTCCTGCCCACCTTCTCGGAGACGACCAATTTCGCCTCCTCCAGGATCTGCACGTGTTTCTTCATGCCGGTCAATGACATGCCGAACGGCTGGGCCAGCTGACTGATCGAGGCCGGTCCCCGAGCCAACCGGTCGAGGACCTGCCTTCTGGTCGGGTCCGCGATTGCCCCCAATGTGCGGTCGATGGTCGCATACTGAACCATGTGGTTCAGTATGCTCTTTCCACGCACTGGCGTCAATCCGATTCGCGGGAGAAAGTCAGTGCGATCGATCAGACAGCGATCAGACGCTCGATCACGCGTCGCACCTCCGCCGGCTCGAACTCCAGGGTCGCGTCGCCCACCGACAACTCCACTACCTGCCAGTCGGGGTTGATGCTGGGGAAGGTCGACTGCCAGGTCCAGAGCCCCTCCTCCCTGGCGATCTCGAGCACGTTCGACTCGAAGTCTTCCGCCGGCACCTGGAGGTGAAGGTGGAACATCGAGGTGTGAGGTGGATCCGGGACCACCTGGACCCGGTCCGACTCGCGGAGAGCGTTGGCGATGGCAATGGCATGATCCCGGTAAGCCTTCATCCTCGGAAGCCTGACCTGGAGACAGGCGAGAGCAGAGGCGGCATAAGGCCACATGGCGAACAAGGTCCCACCGTGTCGGAGCCGCCACTCCTTGGCCTCGGCGATGAAGTCCTCCGCACCGGCCAGAGCCGAGCCGGAGAATGCCCCCAGGTCCTTGTAGAAGGACACGTAGACCGAGTCGAAGAGACCGGCGATCTCGTCCAGGGGTCTTTGGTAGGCGTGGGAGCACTGCCAGAGTCGGGCGCCATCCAGATGAACCGCCGCCCCTCGCGCTCGGGCCCATTCGGTTTGGGCTACCAGATCATCCCAGGCCGGCAGCCGGCCGCCGATCTCGCGTTGGGGGAGCTCGAGCACGAGGACAGCGATGGGCTCGGCCACCATCTCGAGGTCCTCGAGACCGAGCACCTGGAACGGGTCACCGACCGGACGTCCCACCAGCCCGTGGAGTCGTTCGAAGGCTCGACCTTCATGCAGATCGATATGACAGGTCGGATGGAATGCGACGGTCCGTCGAGCCGTCCGATCGGCGTGGATGCGAAGGGCGATCTGCTGGGCCATGGTGCCACTCACGAAGAACGCCGCCGCCGGCTTCCCGAGCAATTCGGCCACGTGGGCCTGAAGTTCGTCCAGAACTCCACCGTCGCCATAGCGGTCCGGTGCGATATCTGCAGGCAACTCACCCAGCAACACATCCGGTGGACGGTTGCCGTGCCAGGCCAGTGAGCGGGTGCTCCCGCCGAGGAGACGTTCCAGCTCGGCTCGATCTATCGCCATGCCAAGACTGTATCGGCCCCCCTGATCGGGGCTTCCCCTAATTAGATGGGACCGGTGGGTGGGCCTTCGCCTTCTCCCAGGAGCTGTTCCACCTTGGAGAGGAACGTCTGCTCACCCTCGCTGACGGGCACTGCCCCCATTCCGAAGAAACCACCCTCCTTGGCGGCTTCGGCCGCGTTCTTCGCCGACTGAAGGACCCAGGACCTGTATCCGCTCGCCTCTTCCGGCGTCGCCTTCTCGGTGACGATTCGGTTCGCCTCCCGTAGCTCGTCGAGTATCAGCTCACGAGGGTCGGCGCCGGACTCCGGCTTCAGGTCCGACATGGGGTTCTGTCTGTCATCGAGAACGACCTTGAGACCGGCGGACAGATCTACCAGCAGCCCTTGTCCCTCGGTCGGGGTGACGGCCGTCTTCATCGCAGCCATGGCCTCCTTGGACATCTCGATCGGGCCGCCGAGGTCGGCCAAGGAGACCCCCATGCCCGCGACCAGAGGGGCCCGGTACAGCTTGGTCCACTCTTCATCTGTGAAGTCTGCCTGCGTGGTCATGGTGAACCTCTTCTCTCTGGGGGCGGTCCCGGACTCTACGCGGCGTCGATGAGGCAGGGAGGGGGGCACCGAATGCGCCCCTCCCCGATGCGACCCGCGGCCGGACTTCGGCCGCCACTCAGGAGATGTCCATGAACCGCGATCTCTGACATCGATACGGTTCCGGTCAGAAACCGTCTCATCCGGACAGTTCATCTGGTGAGTCGATGCGAGGACATGATGTCCGATCGCCGAGGGATACCGAATCAGAGTGATAGAGAAGCTCCCTTCGAACTTCTCTACGCCACACACCACCGTGCGATCCTCGCCTACTGCGCCAGGCGATGTCCTCGGTGGGATGCCTGGGATGCTGCTGCCGAGGTGTTCGTGGTGGCGTGGCGGCGCTTCGATGACATCCCTTCGGCCGAGGAGGCAAGGGCGTGGCTGATCGGGGTCGCATTTCGCGTGCTCGCCAATCAGCGTCGCAGCGCCAGCCGACGGGCCCGACTCTTCGAGCGGGCCAGCCGCGATCGAGCCTGGGCCCCGCTACCGGACGAGCAGATCCTGCGAAACGAAGAGGACCGCGAGGTGTTGGAGGCATTGTCCAGGCTGAGCCGGAGCGATCGAGAGATCGTCCAACTCACCCTTTGGGAGGAGTTGTCCCCCAGCAAGATCGCCACCGTGCTCGGCATATCGCGTGACGCGGTCGACCAGCGCTACACCCGAGCCAAGAAACGGCTGGCCCGACAGCTCGACACTGACAGATTCATGACGAGAAGTGCGACCCAACCCGTTGCGAAGGAAGGAGGTAGCACATGAGCGTCGAGCTCGAAGCCCGGGTCCGCAGGGCCAGTCTGGTCTCCCAGGACCTGCATCTCGAGCGGTTGTACGGCGACGACCTCTCCCACCGTCTCCTCCGCGACATCTACTCCAAGAAGGAGGGTCGCATGAGCGATATGACCGATCGCCCGGATGTGGGCACTGTTGAGGACGTCCCCGCGGACGAGAAGGCGTTCCGACCGACGCCGACGCGGCCACAGAAGAGCAGCCCTGTGTTTGTGCCGGCGATCCTGACCGTCTTGATCGCCATCGGGGTCATCGTGGCCCTGGTGGCTCGTCAGCCGGCGCCGGTGGCGGAGACACCTGTCCAGATCGCCGAGGCTTTCATGGCGGCATTGAACGACCACGACGCCGATGCGATGTTGTCGCTGCTCGGCGAGCACTATGTGTTCGGGGAGGGCATCAGCGAGGAACTCCTCCGAGGCGAGATCGAACAAGAGGGTGTCCTCGGTTGGACCTACCACTTCGAGGGCTGCGTCGACGAAGGCGCTGTAGGCGATAGTGCCAGGGTGTCCTGCGATTACGCCTTCTCCAACGACATCACCCGCGCCACCGGAACCGGGCCCTACGGGGGAAGCACCTACGTCTTCTCGATCGATCGTGCTGGCGAGATCAGGCTGGCGAACAACACCGAGGCTGACCAGGCCTTCCACAGCGGGGCTCTCCAGACCTTCTTCGAGTGGTTGCTGGAGGAGTACCCCGACGCCGGCGATATGTACTACCAGTACGACGGTCGGAACGGCCCTGAGAATCTGGCCAAGTGGGAGCGATACCTCCCCGAGTTCGTCGCCGCCATGGAGTAAGCGGGGTAAGCATCGCGTATGTGATGAGACCCGGCCAGACGGCCGGGTCTCTTCGCGCTGGCATCCAGCCTCGGCCTGTAACCAGGGTCTAGGTCGTCGCTCCGTCAACGACGTCCTCGAAACAGTCGAGCATCGACTGTCAGTTGTTCCGGAATGATCTCTACGCCTCGGCACTCTCGTAGCTGTCCTGGATCAGTGCCACTAACGCCAAGGCGGATCTAGGCGACGCCCGGGGCCGCCCGCTCCGCCGCCGCCGGGTGAGGGGTCGGCAGGGTGTGAGCAGTCGAGGCCGCTGCCGCGGCGAGATCCACCGACATCGGCGGCGGGGGACGGTGACGGCCCGCCAGGAAGGCGAGGGCGATGCCGGCTGCGGAGACGATGGTGAGCACGATGGCGGTGCCGGCCACAGCCATGGCGAGTGCATCGCCGGGGGACGCGCCCCCAGCAACCCGGTCTGCGGAGACATTGGCGTACACCGCGGCGACTACGGCAGTCACGACAGATGCTCCGACATAGCGGGCCATGTTGGAAATCCCCGATGCGGCGCCCACCTGTTCCTCGGGCACCCCACTGGTGGCCGCCGACGAGCAGGGCCCGTTGGACAGGGCCATCCCGGCCGCCACCGCCAGGATCGGCAAAACGAATGTGGCGTAGGCCCAAGACGAGTCGATGGCGATGAGGAAAGCGAAGCCTGCCGTCATCACGATGAACCCGAGGAGGACGACGGATCGCGTTCCCATCTTCACCGCGAACCTGGGCACCAACGGGGCGAGGATGACCATGCCGACCGTGGCCGGGAGGGTGGCCAATCCGGCTTGCAGAGGGGTCATCGCCAGGGTCGACGGGTCCTGGAAATAGAGACTGACCACGAACATGAGGCCGTTGATCGTCCCGGCGCCGATCAGGATGCCCAGGGTGGCCCCGATCAGGACGCGGTTGCGCATGAGAGCGAGGTCGACCAACGGGGCGGGCGAGCGACGCTCGACGGCGACGAAGGCGAAGGCGGCCGCGATGGAGATGACGAAGCACGAGATGGTGGCGACCGATGTCCAGCCCCAGTCGGCGCCTTCGCTGACCCCGAGTATGAGCGGAGCCAGGATGGCGGCGACGAGGAAAGTGCCGAGCCAGTCGATGGAGCGAGGCCGATCCGGGTCGAGCGACTCCTCCACGGTACGGCGGGTGAGGGGGAGACAGAGCACTGCAACCGCGGCGTTGATCCAGAACAGACCCTGCCAACCCGTTGTATCGACCAGGACTCCTCCGATGAGGGGGCCGATGGCCGCCCCTATCGCCGATGCCGCCCCCCACAGCGAGACCGCTCGGAGACGCTCGTTCCCGGAGCTGGCGATGGTGAGCAGGCTCATCCCGCAGGCGAGGATGGTGGAGCCGGCCGCGCCCTGGATCGCCCGACCCACGATCACCGCCGCGCCACTTCCCGCAAAGGCGATGAAGACGCAGGAGACGATGAAGAGGAGCAGGCCGCCGATGAAGATGCGTCTGCGTCCGAATACGTCTCCCAAAGCGCCCGCGGTGACGATGAATGCGGCGCCCACCAGGGTGTAGCCGGTGACCGCCCACTGCAGGGTGGAGATGGGGGCACCGACATCTTCGCCGATCGCCGGGAGGAGGATGGTCACCGCGGAGGTGTTGGCGTTGACGATGAGGGCCGAGACACACGTGGCGACGAGGACGCCGAGCCCGGCCTTCCGGCCGGCACCGGTGGAATCGGGTTGGAGTTCTCGATCGGCCACGCCGGCGAGATGCTATTCGCCCGCACCGCACGAGGTGCGGACCGACGCGTGTTCAGACCCTGGCTTCCACCACGTCCTTGAGACCGTCCAGCATCGACTGCCAGTTGGCTTCGGAGTGCTCGCGGGCTTCGGGGGTCTCGTTGTTGTCCTGACTCAGGTGCACCGTGGTCGTGGGCCCGTCATCGGCGATCTCGATGGTGACGGTGTGATAGTTCTCCGGAGCGTCGGCCATGCCGCTCAATGGGCTGAAATGGCTGTATCTGAGGACGCGATGGGGCTTCACCTCGAGAATTTTGCCCTTGTCCTGGTAGGAACGGCCATTCCATTCCCCCTTCCAGCTGATGGGGCTCCCCACCTCCCAGTCGGTGCTGACCTCCGTCCCGAACATGTAACGGCTGATCAGGTCGGGGTTGGTCAAAGCCTCCCATACCTCTTCCTTGGGGGCTTCGACCACGGTGGAGGCAATTGCCACCTGATCCGACATGGCTTCCCTTTCGGTTGGGTCATCGACCCCTACCCGGATCCGTTCCTCACGACACCGATTCGAGGTGTCATTCGCTCGATCGTGTCAGGA
>JBMDXS010000252.1:0-2048 GCA_048595045.1 Acidimicrobiia bacterium | reverse complement strand
ACCTACGTCGCGCTGTTCGACCATCTGGGAGAGGAGCGGCCCGATGTGGTGGGGGTCTCCGCCGGCGCTACCGCCGCCCTCCAGCTCGCCCTTCGTCACCCGGATCGGGTCGAGCATCTGGTGATCATCTCGGGAAACCTGCCGGGGAGCACCACTGCGGTGGCCCAACCCTCATGGGCCAGGTTCCTCAACCGGGATGTGCCGCTATGGACGCTCATGGTCTTGAGTCGGCGTCTCCTCGTTCGCCTGGCGGGTGTGCCAGGAGGTTTTCAGCCCAGTCCTGAGGACGACCGTTTCATATCCGAGTTCATCTACGGTCTCTTCCCCATCGCACCCAAGGTTCGAGGCATCGACTTCGACGCCTTCCACTCCAACCCTTACGTGAACGGCTTGCCGCTGGAACAGCTGACCGTCCCCACCCTGCTCATCCATGCCCGGGACGATCCTCTGGTCCGCTATCCGGCGGCCGTTGAGGCAGCAGGACGTATCCCCCACTCGACTCTGGTCACCTTGGAGTCGGGAGGCCATCTCGGGTTGGGCCAGGACGCACGGATTCGAGGCGAAGTCGACTCGTTTGTCGGTCCTGATCGGGAAGGTGGAAGCCGGGGCCCGATCGAGGCTGGAGGTGAGCTGTCGGAGCCGGCTCGGAAAGGAGTCATGCAGTGAAAATCGAGTACTACCACGCTTCCAGATTCGGAAACGGGGCGAAGGTGGCAGAGGAGTTCCGAAGACAGGCTGGCCTGCTCGGTGCGACGGTCGACGTCCACCACATCCGCGATGCGGACCCAAGGAATCTCCCCTCGGCTGACCTGTATGTGTTCAGCTCACCCGGGCAGTGGGGAAAGCCGATCAAGAGGGTGCGGCGCTTCCTGGGCGAACTCGACCTGCCGGCCGGGACCAAATGCGCCGTTCTCACCACGGAGCTCGCGCCAAGTCCGGACAAGCAGACGGGAGTCCTTCCCACAGAAGAGGAACAGGCCAAGTGGCAGAAGGTGCGCCCGATCATCAACGAGCTGCTGGAGAACGCGGGGCTGACCAGGGTCGCCGAAGACAAGATACTGGTGACCGAGATCCGAGGCCCCCTCGAGGACGGGTGGGAGGCCAAGGTGTTGAGCTTCGCCGAGCAGGTGGTAACCGCGACTGTGGGTGTGCAGACCCGATAATCCGGTTCAGCCAAGACTTGTCAAGTGCTTGCTGCCAGCCCAGCTCCCACCGTTCCGCCAGTCCGTCAAGACGACCGGATCGATCCATGGCGTCACCAATTTGTCTTCATCCGGTGACGTAACGGATCGCTTCCCCGAATCGCGGCCACTGTTACACCTAGTCATCACCCCGGAGGATCACCGACTTCGACCTGAACATGCGTAATCGAGCTCATGAAAGCTGTGTCGGGGTCATCGCTACCCTCAACGAGGGATGAGACGTTTCATAGTCGCTGTCAGTCTCCTCCTCCTGGCCGCCACCACAGATGAGGTGGTGCCCGAGCTCCAGGCGGACGGCTACTACATCGAATCCGGGTCGACCGCCAGTGAGGAAGTGGTCAGCAACGCGGTATTCGAGGGACGCTCCGATGGGGGTCGGCTCTATCTCGTGGTCCTTTCGGAAGAGCCTTCGGGTGGGGCAACCACATTCTCCGACTCGATTCTCGATCAACTCGGCGCCGGCTATGTGGTGACGGTCGCCCCGGAGACGGTCGGCTACGCCGGCGATGGCTCGTTCTGGAGCGCAGAGGAGATGAACGCCGCCATCGACGCCTCGCTGGCCGGAGGCACCGATGACCAGGTCGTCGAGCTGTTCATCACGGAGCTCAGCCGCGCCGGCGGGGTCCCGTCGCCGGGTGGGGAACAGTCGCCTGGCGAGGGAGCCGGATCCGGATGGGTCTGGCCGGTGGTGATTGGCGTCGGTGCCCTTCTGGTCTTTATGGCGATGAGGAGGGGATCCCGCAAGCAGGTCGAACTGGCGACCGCCGAACTGGAAAAGGTGAGGACGATGGCCAGGGCCAAGCTGGCCGAGATCGCCAATGACATCATCGGGATGGAGGACGAGGT
>JBMDXS010000251.1:0-2591 GCA_048595045.1 Acidimicrobiia bacterium | reverse complement strand
CATCTACGTCATCACCTGAGAGGCCAAACCGCTCGCACACGTCCGGAAGCGTGGGCATGACTCCCTCATGATGGAATTGAAGCATCCACGCCGTCACTGACTCATCATCCTTCCATGGGGGCGTTCGACGTGCACCGATTTCTCCCAGCGTGATAGGCGGTTCCAGCAATCCTCCCCTCGGGCGCGGCGCCGCTAGGGCTGGCCACGACGTTGATGACCCTCGCGTTCCGTCCCTCGTCCACCTGACATCCACGTCATGGCTTGCCCTTGCATCAGCCCGAGGACATAGGCGAGCTGCACCGGGTCGGGGACCCCGGCTTCCCTTGCCAGGCGCTCCACCTTCCGTTCCAGGGACGCCTTCTCTACTCCGGCCTCCATCCGTGGCTGGTCAACCGGCACAGTCGGGACCTCCAGAACCGAGGGCAAGCGGAACGGGACCCCGGGCAGGTCAACCCACTGGAGCACTGGGCCAGGATCGGGGATCGGTGGCCGCGGCCACCGAGCGAGCCCTTCGCAGATCCACGGATGAGTCTTGCATATGTTAGAGAGCCAACTGCTTTTGCACAGCTTCTTCCACAGAGCCAGGCCGTTCACCACCCCGTAGCCATGCTGGAAGTCGAAACCAGAAGGCCCCAGGTCCTCTGCCGTAGAGGTGAGCAGACTCCGAACCGACGCCGGGGTGGTGATGGGCTGGGCGGGATTATATGGTCGCTTCGAGCGCACTGCCGCGACGATGCCCGCAACCACGGGTGTCGCGGCGCTGGTCCCTGTGTCTGCAGGGTCCACACCCGAGCCCTGAAAGTGCGTATAGGCGGCGATATCAGGCTTCCAATGCGTGAGCACCGCAGGCCCGGTGGTTGAATATCCAACGCGCTGCTTGTTGGTGTCGACGCCAGCGACGGTGAGCACCTTGTCGAGGCCGTTGGCACCGAAGATCTCATTCTCCCCAGGAAAGGACATGGGCACCGGGGGACAATCGGTACCGCCGTTCCCCGCGGCGAAGAGGATGTCCGCCCCCACCGCTTCCAACGAAGCAACGGCCTTGCAGAACGGATGATCTGGATTATGCGTGTAGTTCGATGGATGGGTGGGCGGATAGTCCTGAAATTGGTAGTGCACGCCCCAGCTGTTTGATACAACCAGGCTGCGCAGCGCACCCAGTCGGCGGGGCGCAGTCATGATGTTGTCCCTCAGATGGGCGTAGGCCTTCACCGCGTTGGAGAGTTTCGCAGCCCACCCCTCTGGTGTGCCCCCGCCAGGGCCAAGCACGACATCTAGGATCGTGCAATTTGGCGCGGCGATGCATGCGTCGAAGGCACACATGGTCCCGTGGCCCGGGTCCATCGATCCCGGAGTAAGGCCCTCTGCCCATACCCAGGACCAAGCGGCGTTGAAACTTGGGTTCTTCCCCCTGTCGTTCAGGTATTTCAGGTTGACGCCGCCGTCCACGATGGCGACGAGGACACCGCTGCCGTCCATGCCACACCCGCCAAGGAAGTCGGTGTGGAGAAGGGCTTCGACCTTCAGGTGATCCCCGACAGGGGGATCAGATCCACAGGTCACCACCGGCCCGACTAACGGGTCGCTGAATACGCCAACGACGGCGTCGTCCGTGGCCACCGCGTCCACTTCATCTTCGTCAATATCCGCCCGGACGATGTACGTGGTGTGTTCGGGGGTTGGATCGAGCTCCACGAGCGAGCTCAGGTCGTGTGGATCGCCCGAATGGGAGCGTGACTTGAGGGCGGGCAGCGGTACCGGGGCGAACTCAGGATCGAAGGGCACATCTGGGAGTCTTCGAACGGCTCGCCTGTCGAATCGCCTTTCCGGTGTGGTGGAGGCCTGGTTCGCGATGTCAGGACTGTGCCGGAGTTCCACCATGATCGGACGTTTCGCCATGTGAAGCCTCCTCTTCTGACGACAGAAGCCTCCTGTTTCCGGCTCGTGTCAAGGCCGCTCAACGAGAAGATACCGAAAATCCATCCTCCACAATTCGGGGGCCGTTGCACGCGGCGGCTCTCGGTTCCTCCCGGCTCACGTGCGATTTTCGATCGCAGCCTCTGACGTCCACCGGAGTATCGTGGAGACCGCTACGAGCTCCTCGCGATGGCCATGACCTACGGCAACCCCTCTCGGGGCGGGTCGTGTTTAGTTACGCGAACCCGAAAGAGTCGCGATCCGACTGGATACGAGAGAGTCGGCGCTCCGGGAGGCCTTTAGCCCAACTACATCGACGCCCTACCGCGATATGTTCCGCCTGGAAACCACCACCTTTCGAGGCCAGCACGACAATCTTCGACGTGACGCTCTTGCAGCCGAGCGGTGACCTCCTGTCGATGGCCTTCGCCGGAGATTTCGGCTTCGCCACCTGTTAAGGACCTCTCTGTTGAAGCTGCTGGAGACCTCGATTCACGGCCCGGTCGATTCGGAGCCCGATCGACGAGATCGCGGATTGGGCCTGTTTCCCACGAGGCGACAGGCGAATGGCGGTCCGCAACGATGTTGGAGACACCCCGCGCCCGCGGCTCGGCCATGACGCTCTGACGCTCGCGGCCCAGCCAGGCGCGGGGGGACTAGATGTAGTTCCCACC
>JBMDXS010000250.1:0-7319 GCA_048595045.1 Acidimicrobiia bacterium | reverse complement strand
CCACCAACAGACGAGTTCTCCCCGGGATGGGGATGGCAAAGGGTCTCTGGGTGACCATCTACACGATGTTCCGCACCATCTTCCGCCCCGGGAAGTACCTGGCCACGGTCAACTACCCCCTGGTCAAGGAGACCCCGGTCCCAAGGGCGCGCGGGGTCATCGCCCTCGACCAAGAGGCCTGCACCGTGTGCATGTTGTGCGCCCGGAACTGCCCCGACTGGTGCATCTACATCGAAGGGCACAAAGAGGAGAAGCCGCCGGACAAGCCGGGCGGACGGGTCAAGGTCCGTAACACCCTCGATCGATTCGACATCGACTACGCCCTCTGCATGTACTGCGGCATCTGTGTCGAGGTGTGCCCCTTCGACGCCCTCTTCTGGTCCCCTGAGTACGAATACTCGGAAGTGAAGATGGGGGCCATGCTCCATGACATGGACCGGCTCCAGGACTGGTTGGAGACGGTCCCGCCCGATCCGGAGCTGGAGAAATGAGCTTCGGTGAGTGGCTGACCTCACCGGTCAATTGGGTATTCCTCGTGGTGGGGCTGGCGACCCTCTTCTCGTCCTGGCGTGTCGTGACGGCCAAGAACGTCGTCCACGCTGCTCTCTATCTCGTCGCTGCCCTGGGTGGTACCGCAGTCCTGTTCCTGATGCTGTCCGCCGAGTTCGTCGCCTGGGTCGTGGTGTTGGTCTACATCGGCGCGGTGCTGGTCCTCTTCCTCTTCGGGATCATGATCACGAGAGCCCCGACCGGGAAGGACGTCGGTCTCGACACCCCTCACAAGACCTGGCCCGCCCTTCTCTCGGTCGCCACCTTCGTGCTGCTCTCCTGGGCCTCGATCCAGGCGTTCGGCACCACCCAGGTCGAGAGCGTCGGCGAGCCGACCTCGACCGAGGTGCTCGGCCTAGCCCTGCTGGGTAGGTTCGTGATCCCCTTCGAGGTGGTGTCTTTCGTCCTCCTCGCCGCGTTGATCGGCGGGGTCACCATCGCCCGGCGTGACCTGAGCCCGGTCGAGGAAGAGGAGAGGAGAGCGGTCTGATGCTCCTCAACCAGTTCCTGATCCTGGCCGCAGCGATGTTCTCCCTCGGGATCTATGGCCTGCTCGTCCGGCGCAACATCGTCCTCATCCTGCTCTCGGTGGAGCTGATGCTGGCTGCGGTGAACATCAATCTGATCGCATTCGAATCGGTCCTCCGGAGCCCCGAGGCGATAGGCCAGGTGTTCAGCATCTTCGTTATCACTGTGGCCGCCGCCGAGGTTGGGATCGGCCTGGCCATCGTCCTGATGATCTTCCGCAACCGGAAATCGGCCAATGTCGACGAGCTCGACCTGATGAGATGGTGAGCAGCTTGTATTGCCGGCCGACTTCGCCCCTCAGCACCCCTCGCGTCCAGGTCGGGGCCTCGGCTCGCGCCGTCACACCTCGGGGCGAGCACACACCGGTCGGCCGCGGCTACCGCTCCGTCGGGGGTGATGAGTCGTGATCTCGGTGATGGCCACCGAAGCCGAGCAGGCGGTCGAGGCCGGCATCACCGGGGGATTCTGGGTCGACAACGCCGGGATCATGCTGATCCTGCCCCTGGTCGCGTTCCTCCTCATCCTCGCCTTCGGCAAACGGATGAGGAACCATGGCGCCGAGCTCGCCATCGGTGCCCTGGCCATCAACAGCGTGTGGGCCACGGTTCTCTTCGTCATGAACATGACCAGTGGTGTCCTCGGCCAGACGACATTCGAGATCGCTCGAATCGGCAGCGACCTCGTCTTCGAGCTCGGGTGGGTGGTCGACGGGCTCTCCATCATGATGTACTTCCTGGTGAGCGTGGTCGGGCTGATCGTGTTCATCTACGCGGTCGGTTACATGCACGGCGACGTCCGGGTCGATTGGTTCTTCGCTGCTTTCTCTCTGTTCGCCGGGTCGATGCTGATCCTGGTGGGTGCCCCCAACCTGATCCAGCTGATCATCGGGTGGGAGGGCGTGGGCCTGGCCTCCTACTTCCTGATCGCGTTCTACTGGGAGGACATGGCCAACGTGAACGCCGGCAACAAGGCGTTCATGGTCAACAGGGTTGCCGACATCGGTCTCATGCTGGGAGCGATCATCCTTGGCCTCGCCATCGGCACCTTCGACTTCGCCGAAATGGACCTGGCCGCCGCCGAGCACGTCGAGTCACTGGGGGCAGTCGCCGTCGTCGGCGGGGCTCTACTGTTCTTCGGGGCGATGGGGAAGAGCGCGCAGTTCCCCCTTCACATCTGGCTCCCCGACGCCATGGCCGGTCCCACGCCGGTGTCGGCCCTGATGCATGCAGCGACCATGGTCACCGCCGGTGTCTATCTGATGGGCCGGGTGTTCCCGCTGTTCGAGTACCTCGCCGCGGAGATACGCCCCTGGATGGTGGCGATCGGGGCCATAACGCTGTTCGCCATCGGCTTCCTGGCACTCGTCGCCGACGACATAAAGAAGGTGCTGGCCTACTCAACGGTGTCCCAGCTGGGCTACATGATGACCGCCGTGGCCGCAGGGGGCTACACAGCCGGTCTGTTTCATCTCTTCACCCATGCCTTCTTCAAGGCGCTCCTCTTCCTGGGTGCCGGATCGGTGATCCATGCCGTGCACTCCAACAACATGAGTGACATGGGTGGCTTGCGAAAACCGATGCCACGCACCTTCTGGACCTTCGTGGTCGGCACGCTGGCCCTGGCCGGCATCATCCCGCTCTCCGGCTTCTGGTCGAAAGACGAGATCCTGGCCACGCTTGGCTTCGAGGGCTACACCGCGGTGATGGTGATCGCCATTGCCGGGGCATTCGTCACCGCCTTCTACATGACGAGAGCCGTGGCGCTGACCTTCTTCGGTGATTACAAGGGCCACGGTCAGCCCCACGAGTCGCCGGCGATCATGACCGTTCCCCTGGTCGCCCTGGCCATCCCGTCGATCCTCTTCGGTTTGTTCAACGTGCCCGGCTGGCATATACCGGGGATCGGGAACTTCAGTGAGTGGTTGGCGGTGCGGGTGGTGCCGATGGGCGATCACCACCCGGAGGCGATCGATTTCGCACTGGCCGGCAGCGGGCTGCTCGCCGCCGTGTTGGGCATCGTCGTGGGCTGGATGATCTGGGGCAAGGACCGGGAGACGCAGGCCGAGAGGGATCGGTTCGACATCCCGGTCCTCTATCCGCTCCTGCGCAACAAGTACTACATCGACGACCTCGCCGATGGGATAACGGCGGGCACCATGGGCCCGCTCGCCCGTTTCACCAACTGGGTCAACGATTACGTAATCGATGGGATCGTCAACGGTGTGGCCATCATGACCAGGGGCCTGGGCTCATTCGTCTACGGCGTCGTCGATCAGCGTGGCGTGGACGGGGTCATCCATGGTCTGGGCGCGGGGGCAGACGGCGCCGGGTCCGCATTGCGCAAATGGCAGACGGGCCGCATCCAGCAGTACGCAGCTTCGTTCGTTGCCGGCGCCCTGGTCCTGATCGTCCTGTTCGTGTTCGTGATATAGGAGAGGCTGAGAGCAAATGGAATTGTTCGAAACATGGGCCCTGACACTCATCGTGTTCCTGCCCCTGGCCGGAGTCCTGCTCCTCGGTCTGGTTCCTAAGGCCAACGAGGGCGCCCTCAAGGCGATCTCATTGCTCGTGACCTTGGCCGCTTTCGCCGTCTCCGTGGCGGTGATCTTCGGGTTCGACTTCTCCGGCCTTCCCTACAACACGTATCAGTTCGAGGTGAACGAGACCTGGATCGGTGCGATCAACGCCAATTATCACCTCGGGGTCGACGGGATCAGCCTCCCCCTCCTCGTCCTCTCCACCTTCATCATGGTCCTGGCGGTCATCTACAGCTGGAACCACTGGGAGGAGCCCCGTAACCCGAAGGCGTTCCTCATCCTGATGATGATCCTGGCCACCGGGCTCAACGGAACCTTCGTCGCCCTCGACCTGGTCCTCTTCTTCATCTTCTTCGAGGTGGTCCTGCTCCCCATGTACTTCATGATCGGGATCTGGGGGGATCGGACGCCACGTCTCATACCCGGATTCGGGCGCGAGGTGCAGACCCGTCTCTATGCCGCCATCAAGTTCTTCCTCTTCACACTGTTCGGTTCGGCCTTCATGCTGCTCGGCTTCCTCGCCCTGTATTTCGAGTCGGGGGACTCGGGCGAACGCACCTTCGATATCCCGCTGCTCACCGACCTCGGTGCCTCAGGCGCCTTCACCGGCACATTCGCCTTCCTCGTCTTCGGGGCGATGTTCCTGGGCTTCGCGGTCAAGGTCCCGATGTGGCCGCTGCACACCTGGCTCCCCGACGCCCATACCGCCGCCCCGACCGTCGGCTCGGTCCTGCTGGCGGCGATCATGCTGAAACTCGGCTCCTACGGGTTCGTCAGGATCTCTCTGCCGATCCTGCCCGAGGAGGCCACCCGATGGGCCCCGGCGATAGCCATCCTCGCCGTGATCGGGATCATCTACGGCTCACTGGCCTGTCTGGCCCAGACCGACATGAAACGGCTGATCGCCTTCTCGTCGGTCGGCCATATGGGCTTCGTCATGCTGGGAATCGCCACCCTCACCGACGTCGGCATCAATGCCTCGATCATCGGGATGGTTGCCCACGGCTTGATCACCGGCCTGCTCTTCTTCCTGGCCGGATCGATGTCACATCGTTACCACACCAGGGAGATGTCCCGTCTCGGGGGCAACATGAAGCTGATGCCCGTCATGGGAGGCATTCTCGCCTTCACCGCGATGGCCTCCCTCGGGCTGCCCGGTCTCGCCGGCTTCTGGGGTGAGTTCATGTCCCTGATCGGCTCTTACAACCCCCTCGAGGGTCTGTCCCTGGGCGTGTTCCGTACTGCCATGGTCCTCGGCGCCATCGGGACCGTCCTCACCGCGGCCTACATGCTCTACCTGCTCCAGCAGGTCAATCTCGGTGAGCCGGGCGAGGAGTGGCAGGGGCACGAGTTCCACGACGTGGACCGCTTCGAGGCCACCGCTTGGGTCCCACTCATCGTCCTCATCGTGGTGATCGGCTTCTACCCGAAGGTCATCTTCAACTCGACCACGGACTCGGTCGTCTCGTTGGTGGAGACCGTGTTCAACGCCGAGACGACGGCGTCGTTGGGACGTGGTTGATGAGTAGACACACCCCTCCTTGGAGCGGCAGCCCCGGCCGACCGGCGTCTGTTCGACCCGAGGTGCTCGTGCGCGGTGAAGTAGGCGGTCGGGCGGATGAGGGTGGCCGAGGGGCGAAGTCGGCCGGCAATCAAGCATGACCTTCGAGATCGATTATCTGGCGCTCGCCCCGGAGCTGGTCATCGTGGCGACGATGCTCGCTGTCTTCACCCTGGACCTGCTCCTCACACGTCCCAACAAGTTCTGGACTGCGACGGTTGCGGTGGCCGGCACTGCCCTGGCCGCGGTCCCCCTCGTCATCCTGGCCGCCGAGGGCTCCACACGATCGATGTTCGACGGCTCCTACGTGGTCGACGAGTTCGCGGTGATCCTGAAAGGGGTCTTCATCGTCTCCGCCTACATCGTGCTGCTGATGTCGCATCACTACATCGAGTCGGATCGGTATTACCAGGGGGAGTACTACTTCCTGCTCCTCTCTTCGGTCCTCGGCTCTCTCGTCATGGCTTCGGCCCGAGACCTGATCATCCTCTTCATCGGCCTGGAGCTGACGACCGGGCCGCTCTATCTGCTGGCCGGTTGGCGAAAGGGCGACGCCAAGTCCAACGAGGCGTCGATGAAGTACTTCATTCTCGGCGTGCTCTCCACCGCAATCCTGCTCTACGGGATGTCCATGCTCTACGGGCTCACCGGTGAGATCACCTTCGCCGGTCTGGCGCAGACCACCGCCGACCTGGCCGACGAGCCCGCCGTCGTCGTTGCCCTCTTCGGCCTCATCGTCGGATTCGGCTTCAAGATCTCGGCAGTCCCGTTCCATTTCTGGGCGCCGGACACCTACGAGGGGGCGCCGACTCCGGTGACCGCCTATCTGTCGGTCAACTCCAAGGCAGCCGGGTTTGTCGCCTTCCTCCTCGTCATGTACCAGGCCCTGCCCGGTCTGTCCGACATCTGGGCACCTGCGCTGTGGATACTGGCCGCGGCGTCGATGACAGTCGGCAACCTGGCCGCCCTGCGTCAGACCAACATCGTTCGTCTCCTCGCCTACTCGTCGATCGCCCAGGCCGGGTTCATGCTCGTCCCGTTCGCCGCGGCTGCCGTGGCCGACGCCGACCTGGCGGAGGCTTTCTCGGCGACCCTGATCTACCTGGTCATCTACGCCGTCATGAACCTGGGAGCTTTTGCGGTTGTCATCGCCGGAGCGAGGAAGACGCGGTCCGGGGAGATCGCCGGGTGGGCGGGTCTCGCTCAGGTGGACACGCGGCTGGCAGTCCTGGTCGCCGTTTTCTTCTTCAGCCTGGCCGGCATACCACCCCTGGCCGGATGGTTCGCCAAGTTCGCCATGTTTCGATCGGTCATCATCGCCGGTGGCGCGGCCACCGTGGTCCTGGCCGCGATAGCCGCGATCAACTCGGTGATCGCCCTCTACTACTACGCACGAGTGGTGAAGTCGGTATGGCTCGACGACCCGGTGGGTGAGTTCGCTCCCGAGGCGGAAGCGGCACCGGCCGGCTCCCTGCGTCTTGCCCTGTTGGTCGCGCTTGTCATCACCGTGGTGATCGGCTTCTTCCCGGCGATCGCCACCTTCGTCGGGGACGCCAGCCGGGTCATTGCCAGCGGATAGGGCCTGACCGGGACCGTAGACGCCTACCCCGGGTACCGTTGCCTCAGTGAGACTCCTCGCCGTGTTCCTGCTCGTGTCCCTCGCCGAGATGGCCGCCTTCCTCTGGGTGGGGTCTCAGATCGGATTCGGCTGGGCCCTGGGGTTGGCCGTCCTCACCGCCGTGCTCGGGTCGATCCTGGTGCGGCGGGCCGGGCTCTCCACCTTGGGTCAGATCAAGGCGAAGATGAGCTCCGGTCAGGTGCCGGGTCGTGAGCTGAGTGACGGGGCAGCCATTCTCGTGGCGGGCGCATTCCTCATCTCGCCTGGATTCATCACCGACACGATCGGGTTCACGCTCCTCGTCCCCTCGGTTCGGTCATGGGTCCACCGGGTCCTGTCCAGGCGAGTGTCGGCGAGGTTCAATGTGTTCGTTCCCGGCAATCGCTTCCGGTCGGACGATCCGGGCATCATCGAGGTCGAAGCGCTCGACTGAGGGCTGTGCGCGTCGTCCGATCACTCTCTGGGATCGTCGATGCCCAGCTCGGACGCGATCTTCTGGGCCACCGGCCACGACCCACGATCCTGGT
>JBMDXS010000025.1:0-7843 GCA_048595045.1 Acidimicrobiia bacterium | reverse complement strand
TCATCGCCCTTGCCAGGTCGGCGCGCATACGTGCTCGAAGATCAGCCAGTCTCAGCGCCCCGAGAGCTCACGGTCGAGTGGGGCCGAGAACCTCGGGATCACCACCTTGTCGTCGAGCCAGGCTTCCAGCTCACCGGCCTGACGCTCGGTCTCGGCAACTTGTTCCCTTCCGACATCCTCGAGCAAGGCAACCCGCACTTGATGCGTTCTCGTTTGCCCCCATCCACCGATGATCTTCCCGTCGGCCCAGATCGTATGCCCGACGTTGCCGCTGCGATCGACCAGCCTGGGCGCATGTGGGCCCAGGTACCAGTCCCGCTCCTTCCAACCCATCGTGGTGGGATCGAGGGAGGGGAGGAATGCGACCCAGGGCCCGGGCGTGCCGACCTCCTCGAGATCGTCGGGCAGGACATACCCGATGCCGTCCTCCAGCCCGACCTCGACCGCACCGAGCGAGGCGAGTGCTGCCCTGACCTGGGTCACGGGCCAGCCGGTCCACCATTTCATGTCCAGCTCGGTCCCCGGCCCGAAGACGGCGAGCCATCTGCGTAGGACTTCCACCTGCGCCTCCGCCTTGGGGACCACTGGCATCGGGCCCCCGAGCCAGTCGTCCATCGGCACCCAGCGATACTGGCTGCTCACCCAGGTGCCCCTGGGGCGGCCCCGAATCACCTTTCCCTCCGTCGCCAGGAGGAAGAGAATTCTGGTCGACATGCCCATCCTGGCGAGGACCGACCCGTCTTTCTTGTAGAACGTCATCTTCTCCCCGAGCTCGGGCACGTCCTTGGTCAGCTCGGTCGCCACTGCCTCACCCCTCTTCCTCAGGGCGGCCAACGTCTTGTCGGAGGCGGTGGCGACCCAGTCGGGGCCGTCTTCGGAAATCCCGAACTCCTCGACCCAACGCTCCAAGCGCTTTCGCTGCGGAGCGATCAAGGCGACCGTCGACGAGTGGTGGAGCATTGGCGCCATCTCGACCGGGACGACGAACATCGTTCGCCGCATCGCCAGGATCCGCACCAGGTCCTTCTTCTCATATAGCGCGTGCTCGAGGTCGCCCTGCTTGAAGCCGGGGACACGGGCACGGGCGGAGAGGTACACCGAGCACGGGTCAGAAGAGTGAAGGGCCACCACCGAGCCCGCCGCCTCGACGACGTCGGCGGCAGGGATGGCGAGCCGGTGCCGGGAACCGAGTCGGGCCCGCCGCTCCTCGACAGTCACCGTTCGCATCGGCCGATTCTGGCGCGGTCGCGCCTCAGCCCGCCAGGATGACGATGGCGAAGACCAGGATCACGACGTTTCCGAGGACCGAGACGAGGCGTCGGGCCCGAATCGACAGGCGGTGCCCGGCGAATGCGCCGACTGCGGCGATCACCGTCTGCCAGGAGAGGCTGGCCAGGAATGCGCCCGTGACGAACAGGGCGCCCTCGCCGGGCGACAGGTTCCCGGCCACGCCGAGACCGATCACCACTGCCCCGAAATAGACCACCGTGGTCGGGTTGACCACGGTGAGGCCGACGAATCGCCCATAGGTCCTCGACAGATCCGCCGAGCGGGTCTCGGCTGCAGTCGCATTGCCCGATCTGCCGCTTCGGGCCAGGCCGAGAACTCCGATGACCAGAAGCACGAGCCCGCTCACGATGCGGAGAGGCCCACCGATCGACTCCACCGTTGTGGCCAGGGCGGTGCCGCCCATCACCGCCAGGCTCGCGTACAGCAGGTCGGCCGTGGCCGCCCCCGCCCCGGCGGCGAATGCGGGCAAGAACCCCCGTCGGATGCCCAAGTCCATGATCAGGACGGCGATGGCTCCTACCGGGACTGCGATGCCGTACCCGGCGGCTACCCCGGTGAGGAACGCGTTCATGACGTGGAAAATGTAGGAATTGGCGCCGGTCGCACCCGGTACCGTTTCGCCCGATGTGGGCTGACAGGGACGTCAGGCGGGTGGTCCTGGCCAGGTTCATCTCCCGGACCGGGGGTGAGGCGGCCTTCTTCGTCGGGATCTGGGGCAAGGCGGCCTTCGAGATGGAGGCCTCCGCCGCAGGGGTGGCGGCGGTGATGGCTGCGCTCGGTGTCGCCTCGCTGATCGGGTCTGCGGCCGCAGGTGTGCTCGTCGACAGATTCGACCCCCGCCGGGTCCTGATCGCATGTGAGATCATCTTCATCCCGGTGGCGATCGGCATGGTCTTTGCCGAGACCCTCCAGACACTGGTGATCGCGACGTTCTTGCTCGGTCTCGTCGGTATGCCGGTGTTCACCGCCATC
Organism: Acidimicrobiia bacterium; assembly: GCA_048595045.1. GTDB lineage: Bacteria > Actinomycetota > Acidimicrobiia > Spongiisociales > ZC4RG35 > JARDZU01. Next base: position 5,581 of record JBMDXS010000025.1, on the reverse strand, counting down.
TCCGCCTTCGGCCCATTTCTCACCGACGACCCGGAGCGTTTGGCCCGCATCAATGGCTACATAGAAGGCGCCTCCTGGGCTGCCTTCGTGGTCGGCCCGGCACTCGGGGCGATCATCGCCGGCAGCGTCGGCCTCGACGGCATCTTCGTTCTCGATGCCGTCACGTCAGCGGTGGCCGCGTTGATCATCGTGCCTGTGAAGGTGCGGGAGATGGCCAGGGAGGAGAAGGAGAGGGAGGGTCTCCGCGAGCTGAGGGAAGGCTTCTCCTACGCCTACGGGCATCAGCGTCTTCGCTTCTACGTCTGGCTGGGATCCTCGGTGTGGGTCCTGTTCGGCACGTTCAGCGCCTTGGAGCCACTCTTCTACCGGGACATCCTCCAGGTGGAGCCCGAGACCCTCGGTTGGGTCAACTCGATCTTCGGGCTCGGTCTCGTGGCCGGAACCGTGATCTCGGCTCGTCTCCCGGCCCGGTACCGGACCGCTCGCACCCTGGTCTTGATGGTCGCCCTCAACTCGCTGGGAGTCCTCGCCTATGTCGGCACTGACCAATTGAGGGTGGTGGTGGTCGCCGGTGTGTTCTGGGGACTGCTCATAGGCGCTATGGCACCACTGCTGCGGACGCTGATCCAGGTGAACACGCCGGAGGCGCTGATGGGGAGGATCACCGGCGTCACCCAGGTCCACTCCGAGGTGGGGCATCTCCTCCCTTTGGCGATCGCCCCTTTTCTCGCCGGTGTGTTCGGTGTGCAGCGCACCCTGATCTACACCGGTCTGGCACTGGCTGTCTTCGCCATGCTCTTCGTGCCCATGGCCACCAGGTTGGATCGGACTCGCACGGTCGAAGTCCCACCCACCGGTCTCCCCGACCCCAGCGACGAGCCGCGCTCGGTGGGTCACTGAAGGGCCGGCCCGGAGGAGCCTCGTTAGAGTCCGGCCGCCATGGGAGGAGCCAATCGACGGTTAGCCCGCAGCGGGCTCTCGATCCTCGCAGTGGTGGTGGCTTTCGTGCTCCTCTGGGAGGGGTACAAACTGGTCTGGACCGCGATTGGCTGGGAGAACCCGGTCTCGCCCGACGACCGGACCATGCCCCACACTTGGGATATCTTCCTCACCCTGTTCCGCCCGGCGCAGCGGAACGGCCCCCCGTTCATCCTCGTCGAGTTGAGAGCCGCCCTGATGACGCTTCGCGAGGCGTTTGTGGGGTTCGTGATCGGTGGCGCGGTGGGGTTTGGCCTGGGGGTGCTCTTCGTGAGGTCGACCATGGCCGAGCGCGCCTTCATGCCGTATGTGGTCGCCTCCCAGACCGTCCCGATCATCGCAATCGCCCCAATGGTGGTGGTGTGGGGGGGAAGGATCGATCTTCCCCAGTGGCTGAGCGTCTCGCTGATCGCTGCCTATCTCACCTTCTTCCCGGTGGCGATCAACACGCTGCGCGGCCTTCGCTCCCCACAGCCGACCGCCATGGAGCTGATGCGTAGCTACGCCAGCACCACCAACGAGACGTTGTGGAAGCTCCAGGTGCCGGCCGCCATGCCCTACATCTTCACCGCCCTCAAGGTATCGGCGGCCGCCAGCGTGATCGGCGCCATAGTCGGCGAGCTCCCGGCCGGGCTACGCGGCGGTCTGGGGCGGGACCTGCTCCAGTTCTCCCAGCAGTTCACCGCCGCGCCCGAGAAGCTGTTCGCGGCGGTGCTGATCGCCGGTCTGGCCGGTATCGCCTTCGTCGGTCTCATCACCGCGATCGAGCATCGCTGGATCCAGGCAAATCGGAGACTGATCGCGTGAGCTCCGCCGTGGTGGAAGCGAGGGGAGTCGGCAAGACGTTCGGCACCGGAGACGGTCAGACCGAGGCCCTTCGTGGCATCGACCTCCAGATCGACCGGGGTGACTTCATCTCGCTGATCGGGCCCTCCGGGTGTGGCAAGTCCACTCTGCTTCGTCTCATCGGAGACCTGGTCAGCCCGACCACCGGGACCCTGGTGGTGAACGGGAAGACGCCCGGACAGGCACGTCTCGACCGTGATTACGGGATCGTCTTCCAGTCGGCCACCCTGCTCGACTGGCGCAGCGTCCAGAAGAACGTCGAGTTGCCGCTCGAGATCATGGACTTCCCCTCAGAGGAGCGCTCGGCCCGGGCCACCGAGATGCTCGACCTGGTCCAGCTCATGGCCTTCGCCGATCACTATCCGTGGCAGCTCTCCGGGGGAATGCAACAGAGAGTGGCGATCGCACGTGCTCTCGCCTTCCGACCCTCGCTCCTGCTCATGGATGAGCCGTTCGGCGCCCTCGACGAGATGACACGGGAGGCGATGCAACAGGAGGTGTTGCGGGTATGGGGGGAAACCGGCACCAGTGTCGTGTTCGTCACCCATTCCATTCCCGAAGCGGTGTTCCTCTCCACCCGGGTCGTCGTGATGTCCCCCCGTCCCGGGCGGATCAGCGACGAGATCATCGTCGACCTCCCTCGCCGACGCGACCAGGACACCCGTGAGCAGTCGAAATACTTCGACCTCGTTATCGAGGTCAGGGAAGCGTTACGCAAAGGCGAAGCGGGAGGAGGTGCCACGTGACCGAACGTGACGACCTGATACGGGAGACAGCCGAGACCGACCTGTTCGCCTCATTCGAGGGAGATCTCCCTGCTACCGGTCGGAGATCCTCGCCGATGCGGCTGTTCCGCCGCTACCTCCCCGCTGTCATCGCCTTCCTGGCGGTGATATTGATCTGGGAGGGCCTGACCCGTCTCCTCGGCGTGGAGTCGTTCGTCCTGTCCAAACCGAGTGAGATCCTGACCAGCTTCACCGAGACGTTCGGGACCATCTGGGGGGCGGGGATGCGGACCCTGTACGAGGCCGCGGCCGGCTTCTTCATCGGAACCACCCTCGCCATCGCCACCTCTCTCGCCGCGGCAAGGTGGGTCGGGTTTCGAGAGGGGATGCTGCCCATCGCCATCGCACTGAACGCGACTCCGATCGCAGCGCTGGCCCCCATCTTCAACAGCTGGTTCGGTCTGACCAACCCCTTCTCCAAGATGGCGGTGGTGGCGGTGGTCGTCTACTTCCCCGTGATGATCAACACCACCCGCGGTCTGCTCGAGGTTGACCCTGCCGAGCTGGAGTTGATGCGCTCCATCGCCGCCACTCCGGCCGAGGTCACCAGACGGATACGCATCCCGCGGGCGTTGCCTTACTTCTTCTCTTCGATCAAGGTGGCCTCGGTGCTGTCCCTGATCGCCGCCATCATCTCCGAGTACTTCGGCGGCCCTCAAGATGTGCTGGGCCAGTACATCGTGAACCGCGCCCAGCTGTTCCAGTTTCCCGACGCCTGGGCGGCGATTCTCGTGGCATCGATTCTCGGTGTGAGCTTCTACCTGCTCATCCTGGTGGCCGAGCGCCGACTCATGCCCTGGCATGTCTCGTTCCGCTCGAGGGAATAGCCACAACCGATTGCCGCGGGCAGGTGCCATCGACGGCCGATATCGTGACCCTCAACCTGGATCAGGAGGAAGTTGGATGAACACGAGCAGATGGCGGCGTGGTCTGTTGTGGCTGCCGGTCCTCGCCCTCGTCCTGGCGGCCTGTGGAGACACCGATGGCGGCGATGATGGCGAAGGCGGCGGCGACGGAACCGCGGCTCCGGCCGAGTGCACCGAGCCCGACCCGGTGCGTCTCCAACTGCAATGGTTCGCTCAGTCCCAGTTCGCCGGCTACTACGTGGCGCGGGACAACGGGTTCTACGAGGAGCAGTGTCTCGAGGTGGAGATCCTGGAGGGCGCGGTCGAGATCGTCCCCCAGCAGGTCCTGGCCACCGGGGGGGCGGAGTTCGGCATCGCCTGGGTGCCCAAGGCACTCGTCTCCAGGGAGGGGGGCGCCGACATCATCAACATCGCCCAGGTATTCGAGCGATCCGGGACCCTTCAGGTCTCCTGGGCCGACTCCGGCATCGAGACGCCGGCCGATTGGGAGGGCAAGAGAGTGGGGAACTGGGGCTTCGGCAACGAGTACGAGGTACTCGCCGCCATCGAGAAGTTCGACGTCGAGGTCGGCGAGCTGGTCGCTCAGGACTTCACGATGAACGCCCTTCTCACCGATGAGATCGACGCAGCCGAGGCGATGATCTACAACGAGTACGCCCAGGTGCTGGAGGCGGTCAACCCGGACACGGGGGAGTTGTATCAGCCCGAGGACCTCAGCGTCATCGATTACAACGACGAGTCCGTCGCAACCGCCATGCTCCAGGACGGGCTGTGGGTGAACGCGGACTGGATCGCCGAGGAGGGCAACGAGGACATCGCCACCAGGTTTCTCACCGCCAGCTTCCAGGGCTGGATTCATTGCCTCGATGCCTTCGACGAATGTGTCGAGGTGGTCTTGAACAACGGCTCCACCCTTGGCCAGAGCCACCAGGAATGGCAGCTCAACGAGATCCTGGGCCTGATCTTCCCCGCCACCAACGGCATCGGGGTCATGAACGAGGAGCTCTGGGATCAGACCGTCGCCATCGCCAACGAGCAGGTCGTCGAGCTGCAGGGCGTGGAGATCGCCGATGATGTGTACCGGACCGATCTGGCCCAGGCCGCAGTCGACGCCTTGGGTGACGCCGACGTCACCGGTGACGGCTACGAGCGTCGGGAAATCGAGCTCCAGGAGGGCGGAAGCTAGAGGTTCTGTGGACCCGATTCGGCCCCACAGCCAAATTGGGTTCACAGAAGCTCCGCTACCTTTCACGGGAGTCAAGGGAGGTCATATGCCCAACATCGTCAGGGCCGCCATCGTCCAGACCGAGTGGACCGGCGACAAGGACACGATGATCAAGAAGAACGCCGACTACGCCCGTGAGGCGGCGAGACAGGGCGCCCAGGTCATGTGTTTCCAGGAGCTGTTCTATGGCCCCTACTTCTGCCAGGTGCAGGAGAACGAGCACTTCGAATACGCCGAGCCCATACCCGACGGTCCCACCACCAGGCTGATGCAGGACCTGGCTCGGGAGACCGGGATGGTCCTGGTCGTCCCCATCTTCGAGATGGAGCAGGAGGGCTTCTACTACAACACCGCAGCAGTGATCGACGCCGACGGGTCGTATCTCGGCAAATATCGCAAGACCCATATCCCGCACGTCAAGGGGTTCTGGGAGAAGTTCTACTTCCGCCCCGGCAACACGGGTTACCCCATCTTCGACACCGCCGTGGGCCGAATCGGCGTGTACATCTGCTACGACCGGCACTTCCCCGAGGGGTGGCGGGCCTTGGGGCTGAACGGGGCCAGTATCGTGTTCAACCCCTCGGCGACGAGCCGGGGTCTATCCATGTATCTGTGGAACCTGGAGCAGCCCGCCTCGGCGGTGGCCAACGAGTACTTCATCGGCGCCATCAACCGGGTGGGTCAGGAGCCCTTCGGTGACAACGACTTCTACGGGTCGTCCTACTTCGTCGATCCGCGGGGTCAGATCGTCGGCGAGGCCGCCTCGGACACCGATGAGGAGCTGGTGGGTCGGGACCTCGACCTCGACATGATCGAGGAGGTCCGCCAGCAGTGGGCCTTCTATCGCGACCGTCGCCCGGACGCGTACGGCGACCTGGTAG
>JBMDXS010000249.1:0-3639 GCA_048595045.1 Acidimicrobiia bacterium | reverse complement strand
GGAGTCGGGTCACGTCGTCTCCGGCAGGCTTGAAGCCGAGCTGGTCGGCGGTCGCACTTGAGAATCAGGTCCCGGGGTTCCTCGTGGACTGGGCAGTCGGTCAATGGATGGAGGCGACGGAATATCTGTCAGAGCGCGAGTTCCTAGGGATTGAAACCCTCGCCACTTCGGCTCAACTGTTGTTGGTACCAGGTACGTGCTCCCTCGACGGTCAGGCGGGCAGCTACACCTTGCGGGCTACGCAGGCGTATCGCCTCGAGGAAGGCGAGTGGAAGGTGGCCCACCGGCATGGCGACATCGCAAGCGAGTGACGGCGATCGCTAGAAGGATACTGGCAGGGCGCCCGACCCTGGATCTTCCTTCCTCGCCTCGCCGCTCCAGTCCACGGTCTCCGACTCGGGGACCGTCGCCACGTCTGGAAAGGACAAGCCCCGTCGCAATATCTCCTCGGTGAGCGCAGCGTTGTCTGGTCGTCCCTCATCGGCGGTCGGGGTGCGGTATGCGTCCAGTAGTTGGTCGTCTGACCAATGTGCCATGGGCTGGTCGTGATCTTGGTCCACGGGTTCCTCCAGGTTGCCGGCGATCCTTCTTATCCCCCAACCCGGCATCTCAACCGACTCCCGACTGCAGGTGTCGAGATCCGGATCGACGAAACGGGTCTCCGGGCCGTACCCTCCGACTAAGGGCCTAGAGCACCTCGCAATGCCTACCGGCGTGGGGACAAGCGGTCAGCCAGCCTTGTCCGCCGACTTGTTAGTTGCTTCCAGTCACGTAGCTGTGGGGGCGTGATCGCTTCGACCTGGTCGATGGCTACCAGTGTCACCAAATGTTGATGCGGTGTTTCGGGTCGCCATTCGCATCGTCGGAAAGCGTGGAATTGTGCTCCACGAGCCGGGGGCGCCGCGACGCCCAGATACTCATGAAGGACGCCGGCGATGCGGTAGCGGTTTCCGATAGCGAGGGGCGGAGCAAGATTGGTCGTGGCGCCGAGTGTTGCTGGATCGGATGTGAGATCTACCGCCTTGACGTTGTCTTGGCGCTCAGGGGTCCAATCCTGACGAGTTGGATGCAATCGGGCCGGTCGAGTTCGGTCACAGGTGAACGGTCGGAGGTGAGACGGCAGGATTGATGGGCAGGCCGATTGCTCGGCCTGCAGGAATCCCAATTCGTACCCGGATCTGTGGGTCTGGTACGGAAAGTGGTCGCGTGACCTTGCCACTTATGCAAAGCCGCAGAGCGTATCTCCGGGAGCGCGAGGGCCCGGCATCGATGAGGAGGCTCAGCCTTCCAGATAGAAGGCGAAATGGAATGCAGGTAGATCCTCGCCGGGATGATCGGCCTCATAGGTGAGTTGCGGGATTCGGAAGTTCTGTTGACCCGCGGACTCTTCTCCTTTGTAGATGGCTGGATAGAGGTCGATGAAGTGCCATCCGGGACCGCCACTCGCATTGAAGGTGATCTCCACATCGCCCTGGCTGTTGAAGCCGCAGGCGTATCCGAGGTAACCGTTGTCGTAGACCAGCGTGTAGATATTGGCTGTTTCCGTCCAACCGACCCCGGTGAGGGTGAGGGTGATCTCGGTTCCCCACGGTCCCGACTCGGGTGTGATCGCCACCGCCGCGGGTGTGATGAGGAAATCAGTCGCCGCCATGGTCTCGTCGCCGACGATTGCCTCGAGGCGATGTTCGCCGCCGACGTCTCCGGGGACCTCAATTGGCACCTCGAACGAGCCGTTGTCATCGGCGATCACGGTTCCCAATGTCAGGTTTTGCTCCTCCCAGCCCTGTCCCCCCACCCGGTTGCCGACGATCCTGAACCACTCGATCGCCACCTCGTCTCCGGGAGCAACGCCGCCACCACTGATGATGAGATCAGTGCCCACCGGACCAGCAGCCATGTCGGTGGTCAACCAAGAGCCATCGGATGGTTCAGACGCGGGGCGGGGCACGGCGGGTGGGTTCTGACCCTCCGGTCCTGCCGGCAGCACCGGCTCTCCTTCGGTGACTGTGAAAACCGCGTCGTACACCTCGATGTCTGGTCGTGGTGACTGTTCGGGGTTCAGATAGGGGAAGGTGTAGGCGCCCCGGAGTATCCCGATCCGATGTGGCCCGGGTGCTCCTGTGGCCGGAATGACTGCACGGGCGTATCCCTTCGTCGTTACCGATGACAACCATCCGGTGTAGGCGTTGTCGTAGACGACAGCCCTCGTGTTCTCCAAGGTCTGCCATCCCATTCCCCATACTTCGATGGTGATTGGCGTTCCCGGAGGCCCCTCGGTGGGTGTCACCGAGACTTGCATCTCCACGTCGAACATGGCTTGGTTTCGGATGACCCCCTCCTCATCGATCAGCATGACGTCGTGAGCGAAGCCGAAGTCCTCTGGTACCTCGAACGTTGTTGAAAACGAACCGGTGTCGTCGGTCTGGATCGTGCCCAGATCAACAGAGGTGGGATCGAAGGCGCGCCCGTGGTATTCCTCCCCGCGCTCCCCTTGGATCAACCACCTTCCGTCCACCGTCGCCCAGATCACAGAGAGCTGTGACGATGCGGGCAAGCCGTCACCGGTCACGGTCACCTGGCTCCCGGGAAGACCCCGTGTCGGTTGCAGCTCCATAGTGCCGACGAAGTCTGTAGGAGTCATTGTGACATCGGTGCTCACGTCTTCTCCCTCGGTCGCGGTGGACCCAGCGCACGCTCCGAAGAGCACTGCTGCGGTAATCACCGCTCCGAGGCGCCTCATTGCGTGGCGCATTGCCTCAGCCTTCCTCGATCGTTTCGTAGACCTCGTCGGTGATGGTCAACAGCGACGGCGCCACGTTGAAGGGCACGAAGCTGCCGGTGCGGCCGTCGTCTGTCACTGCGACCACCTCGTAACCGAGGGTTCCGGTCGGGTAGTCCGCAGGAACATCGAAGGAAGTGGTCCAGAAGCGATCGGTGGGATTGTCTCGGGGATGGTCTCCATATCGCATGTCGAGCACCTGCCCGTCAGCCAGCTCCACCCGGACGCTGTCCAGAGCCGTATCGTCGAGTTGGTCACCGGTGACCGGGTCGACGATCCGGGTCCGCCACACGATTTCGGAGTTGCGGGCGAATCGGTTCTGCGATACGCAGATCCTTTCCGCCGCCTGGTCTTCGGGGATGTTGAGGGGACCGCTGACCACGTCGGCCTGCACGATCAGATTCTCTGTTGCGGCCGCGGTCGTGGAAGTCGCGGCCTCGTCTCCACCGCATGCGGTCAGCCATGCGGCTAGCACCACCAGGGTCGCTATGACGGTTGTGATCGGGTCAGATCGATGTCTCATGACCTTCCGCTCCTTTTCTCGGGATTGTCAGTGAGAACTTGTAGGGGTTGGCCGTGCCGATGGATCGTCTTGACCACGTAGAAGATGGCAGCGGCAAAGAGCAGCCAGAGCAGGGCGACCACGATGCCCATCGCCCGAGGCATTACGTGCTCCAGAGTGGCCAGAGGTGAGATCGGTGCCCTGACCTGGACGGGGTTGACTCGTTCTGCTGGGAAGCCCAAGGTGGCGGTGGTCTCAGCAGGCCCAACGGTCTCGTCTCCGTCGAACTCGGCCTTGACCGTGTAGCTCTCATATCGAGGAGTGATGGGGATCCGAGCGATCCCGGTGGCGTCGGTGG